>JAYVXT010000441.1:0-42040 GCA_043785065.1 Bryobacterales bacterium
CCAATATCCTGGCAAGTTAACAACGACTGTACTCACAGGGCGAATTCTTTCTTGGAGCCGCATCATCAAAGGCACATCCGATTGGTTTTTCTTTCCGCACCAAGGACGGAAAACAGATTTTTCAGGTACGATTGAACGGCTTCTCATTTAGCCGTTTGAGGCCATGCGGCAATTGGATCGAACTACGGGATCAAGCTAAAGAATTGTGGCGCCTCTACCGCGCGGCTATCGGTGCGCAGAAAATTGTTCGGGTTGCGGTCCGGTATATCAACCAGCTCAACATCACTAATCACGAACGTATAGACTACAAAAATTACTTTCATACCTCTCCAGCAGTTTCTCCGAGCCTGCCCAAGGAACTTGCAGGATTCTTTATGCAGTTGAGAATACCTCAACCGATTTCGAGGGTTTGTTGATATTGACTCAGGCAACGGATGCCCCTACATCGCCGGACGCACATTCAGTTATTCTCGACCTTGATATGATTAAAGAAGATCCGCAGTTTTTCTTGGATGATGAAGTGTGGGCCATGCTCGAGAAATTGCGTACCATAACAAGAATAACGAATTCTTCGAAGGGTGCCTTACGACAAGGCGCGAGCACTTTTTGGAGAAAAGAAGACCTAACTAGATTGCTAATCACACTCCCCACCACCGAGCCCAGTGATAGGAGTATATCGGTGCGTTTCCAAAAACGATTCAGCACAAACTTCGGCGGATTCTCCAATGTACTGACAGATCTGCTTAGAGGCAGCGTCTTCTGGAGGAACAAAGGCTATTTCGACGACGCCAAGAAACGCCTGCAAACAAACCGCTAGTCTGTCTAGTAACAGATTGGGATACTTATGGAGGTGAACCTCCAAACCTTAAGCCCGGGAGTTAGCGGCAAATCTCATTACCATTATGGAGCAAGAAATCGTTGCCTCCAATTGGCGACCGTTCAAACGAAACAGGATCTTGCCTGTTGCGCCGAAAAATTTCCCTCTCTTAAATGCCGGCCAATTTCCGCGCAGTTCATGCGAGCGGACAGGATTGGTTTGTTCGAGCTTACGTTGGAACTGGAGAAGAAGTTCGGATCGTTGAGGAAAGGCACTATCAGCTTGTTCCCGCGGATTCGATTACCGCGGCCGATCTGAAAAGTTACGCACATCGTTAGCCGGGTTGCACGGGAATTTGTAAATCGTGGCGAAGATGGGATTCATGAGCGTTGGCTGGTTTGTAAACCTGTATCGCGTGCTTAGGTAGGTAGCACTAGGAGCGCTTGAATTGCTTCATTAATTAATGAGCAAACAACACGGGGAATGCGCCGCTCAAGCCGCATCCCCCGTTAGTCAAAAAACTACTCAATGTTTTTAATTTACGCCGGCTGCCCGGCTGTTTCTAACACATCAGCGCTCAACGCGGCGGCTTGTTCAGCCTCCGCGCGAAGAGCCGCGTTCCTTTCCCGCAAAGGCCCGCTCAGGAACCTCAATAATAAGAGGTCCGAAGGTTGAAATACTGTGTTGGTTATGTTGCCGTCTTCTTCTTGGCCGTAAGTGATATGCTGCCTGATCAGTGTCCTGAATTGATCCAAGGTAATGCCCAATTCGTGAGCAGCCTCTGTTTCGGAAAAATGCATTTTTTGAGGACGTGTAGCAATTGTTGAGGATGTCATTTCCTCTCCTGCGATATAAAATAGGTAATACTCCAGCGTTCATCAGTTGGACTCTTTTTGTAAGTAACTGTTCTAAACCACTTGGAAGCTCCTCGCTCCGATCAGTTACCACTCCGGTCCTGGTTTGTATTAACTTGATGAGTACGCTATGAAATCCATTCTATGGACTAACGACGAAATTCAGAATTGGTAAGAGGCCCTATTCTAGCCTCCGTTTGGACTGACTGTGATACCTTACCGCTCCCCTAAGCACAATCACAACAAGGAATGAGAATAGAGGCAGTTAAGGTACTAGAGTGTTACTTCATCTTCGAGACTTCGCCCGCCAAACGCGACGCAAGCGGACTGGTTTGGCCCGCATACTTGTTGCCGGGCTTATTCCGGTACGGCATTGAGGAGGGAGTACTCAGTTGTTCGAAAGTAAAGGAGCAGATTCTCATCCCAGGATAAAGCGCCACGGGCACCCGCCCTAGGTTACTCAACTCTAAGGTTGCCTTTCCTGTCCAACCCGGATCGAATAGCCCAGCGGTACCGTGAACGATGATTCCGATGCGTCCCAGGCTGGAACGCCCTTCAAGCCGTCCCAGGATATCGTCTGCCAATTCCAGTTTTTCTTCGGTAATAGCCAACACGAAATCCCCAGGCTGAAGGATGAAAGCTTCCCCTTCAGGTACTATCACCGTTTTCATCATCTCTTGGATACTGGATTTGTGTCTTAGATCTATAAATGGAAACCGGCTGTGCTCAAATACGCTAAACTCCGCACCCAAACGGAAATCCACCGAACAGCTCCCAAATTGCTCAGCCGGAAGATCAGGCGAAATTGTAATCTTGCCCGCTGCTATGTGCTTCTTGATATCGACGTCGGAGAGTACCATGGCGAAAAGATATGGTAGCGCAGATGAGCCACTTAGTGGAGCTCGTTTAAGAAGAGTCTTTAATGGAAGCGTTGGGGGGAATAACACGGAATCGCCAGTCTGCGCCATACTTATGAATATGACCAAAGCTCAACTAGCCGCGCAACTCTCCACAACCGTGGAAATGAACAAGTCCGAAGCAGAGAAGATTATCGACGCTGTATTCGCCGCCATTGGCCAGGCGCTTAAGGACGGCGAGAAACTGGACATCCGTGGATTTGGCAGTTTCAAGGTCAAAGACCAGGCCGCCCGTCAAGCGCGGAATCCGCGGACGGGGGAGGCCATCGCCGTGCCCGCCAAAAAGGTCGCCGTATTTAAACCCAGCAAAGAGTTGGCCGAAGAACTGAATCCGGCCCTGCACGCGAAGGCCGCCGATCAGGCGCACTAGCCGCACGCTCGCAAACTAGGACCCCTCCTTTGTCATCACTTCGCTATCGGCTTGCCACGGCGGGAAAACTCGCCGTTTCGTCCTTGGTCGCGCACAAGCTGCGCAGCTTCCTGACGCTTCTCGGCGTCATCATCGGCGTTGCTTCGGTGGTGCTGGTTGGCGCAGCCATTGAAGGTCTCGCCAACTATGCCGAGGAAAGCACCTCCAAAGCTTTTGGCAGCGAAACCTACATGGTGGCGCAAATTGCAAATGTCGGACGCATGACTCGCAAAGAGCGGGCAGGCAAATTGCGAACGAACCACCAGCTTCGTAACGAAGATTTAGCCTACCTTGAAACCACCACCGGCGAACAGGTCAACTATAGTCCCTATCGCCAACAGCAAGACGATGTGAAACACGGCAACCAAACCATTGAGGCCGTCAGTATTTTGGGCGTTTCCGCCAAGATCGCCGAAATCCGCGACTTGGTGGTTGTGCAGGGGCGCTTCTTCAATGAACAGGAAGAACAGGCCCGGCAACAGGTGGCCGTGATTGGCCAGGACGTGCTCAGCGAACTGTTCCCCGCCGTCGTCCCTATCGGCCAAACGGTCACCGTGCGAGGGTTCGTGTTCACAGTGGTTGGAGTCCAGGAAAAACTGGGTTCCGCCGATGGCCGTTCGCAAGACAGCGCCATGTACATTCCCTCCACCGTGTTCAACCGGATTTATGGGCCTCCAAAAAGCCTGACGATCTTTGCGCGGCCAAAAGCGGGGAATGGCTTGACCCTGGCTGATGCGCTGGACATTTCCCGCGTTGCTTTACGCACGCGTTTCAAAGCACGGCCTGGGGCCGACGACCCATTCGATACACTGACCCCCGATGCCATCCGCGCTTTTGTAGATTCGATTCTCGGCCTGGTGAAAGCAATCGTCATTCCCGTGACAGCCATTTCCTTGTTGGTGGGTGGCATCGTCGTGATGAACATCATGCTGGTCTCCGTTACTGAGCGCACCAAGGAGATCGGTTTGCGCAAAGCCATGGGAGCGCGGCGGGCCGACATTATGCTGCAGTTCCTGATGGAGTCCGTCATGATGTCCGCCATGGGTGGTTTGATGGGGTTGGGATTAGGGGCTGGAACCGCGTATATCCTCTCGATCGTGCTTGGCGTGAAGCTGAGTGTCTCTCCGCTCTACGTGGTCTTGGCGATTGTAGTCTCTTCGGTAGTTGGAATTGTTTCCGGATGGTACCCCGCCAGCCGCGCGGCGAAGATGGAAGCGGTGTTGGCGCTGCAATCAGAATGAGAGTCTCTTTCGTTGAAAACATGCGCATGTCATTGACCGCTGTATGGACAAACCGCTTCCGTTCCATGCTGACGATCCTCGGCATTGTGATTGGGATCACGACGGTGGTAACGGTATCCAGCCTGCTCACCGGACTCCGCAAAGGAGTGATTACATTCTTTGAGGAATTTGGACCCGAAAATATTTTTCTAAGCACATTCAGCGGCGATCCCAACGGCCGTCCCAACCCAAAGGAAGCCAAGCGAAGGCCGATGAAAGTGGAGTATGCGGAGATGATTAAGCGGCTGGCGCCTGCGATTGAGGAGACCTCTGTTTCCATGTTTATCCCACCGATTATTGGCCGTCAGGCAATGATCGCCAAGGTTCCCGGCTATGAATCCGATTCTGTTTCGATGATGGGGATATCCGCTTCCGGCTGGCTGACGCAACCGAAGAATTTGAAGTGGGGGCGCGTGTTCACCCAGGAAGAAGACTCCCGCGGCGCGCACGTGGCCGTGATCGGACCGAAGTTAGCCGAGGCGCTATTTCCGGCAACCAATCCGGTTGAGTTATCGCTGAATGTCTCGGGAGCGGATTTTGTTGTGATCGGCGTAACGGAAGAGGCTAAGGGCGGCTTCTTCGGAGAGAACGGTTTAGACCGGCTGGTGACGATTCCCTTGCAAACGGCGCGCATGCGCTACCCGGGCATGATTGACCGCTTCCAAATCATCGCGAAGGCGCGGCAGGGGCAACGCGCCGACGGGCTGGAAGAAGTGCGGGCCGTGATGCGGCGTGCGCGCAAGGTGGAGACGGCAAATCCGGATGATTTCGTAATCACCACGCCCGATCAAATCGTGGCGCGCTTTGAAAGTTTGACGGCGATGATCCTGTTGATATCGACCGCGCTGTCGGGACTGGGCCTGTTGGTGGGTGGTATCGGCGTGATGAATATCATGTTGGTAAGCGTAACCGAACGTACGCGCGAGATTGGTCTACGCAAGGCGCTCGGAGCCCGCAAGCAGGACATCATTTTCCAGTTTCTTATGGAGGCGGTGACGCTTACCGGGCTGGGAGGAGTGTTGGGGATTATCATAGCCGTGGCGATCACTCTTCTGATCGGAAAACTGGTGACCTCGTTACCCTCCGAGGTCCCACCATTTGCGCTCGCTTTGGGGTTCGCCGTGTCCGTGGCGGTCGGTCTCTTTTTCGGAGTGTGGCCTGCGTACAAGGCGGCGCAGTTGGATCCCGTGGACGCGCTTCGTTATGAATAGCGTCTCTTCGGCGATTTCAAGTTAAGGACGTGCGTGGCGCGAAATCCTTCCAGCAAGCATTTCGGTCGCGGGCGGCCACTAACATATCAACCTGAAAACGACGGTTGAATTGACTTGAAAGACCCAGACCTTGAGGCAAAGGCAGTTCCGCGTGCGGCGTATTTCACCATTTGGGTGACATAAGCACACACCAGCCCCCGATGGCAATCGGGGGCTGGTGCGATACTCGTCATTCGCTAATTTAATTTGTTGTTTAACCAAGGCTACTGGAAGATCCCCTGATTATCATCGGGGCTGGCCGGATGCTTGAACAAATTCTAGAGCAGCATCCAACTGCCGTTTCCAGGATCAAGAAGTCCGTCTTTTCCCCAAAGCCACTCCAATGCCTACAAGTACTACGCCCACAGGCAGCATCGCCGCCGGTTCAGGGAGGGTCACCAAAACACTCGCATTCGCCGATATTACCCCGGAACCCACGAATACTGCGTTCGGATCCAAAGGGTCCCGATCAGTGATATTGTACGTCAGCACGATCGCGCCTGTATCCAGGGTAAAGAGCGGCGATAGCGGTCCGATAGCGAAACTGCCGATCCCCGTATGGGAGGCGAGGCTGAAGTTTTGGCTGACGCTCGACGGCAATGTTCCTCCTGGCGGTCCCACAATGATGTCATTGAAATTGCTGATGAAGTCATTAAAAACGCCGCCCGCTGGGGCTGCGCACGCTGGCAGGCTCTGCGGATTAATGCAGAATTGGGCGCTGGTAATTTCTATGTAATTACCGTCGTTGGTGATCGTGAATCCCCAGCCTACCGTGCTCGATCTGAAACCTTGGAGATCCGATGGCATCAGTGTGAGTATCGGCGCTGCCTCTATCGATGCCGCCATCATCCCCAAAAAAAATAAGAACCACATCATTGGAAAGCCCTTGTAACCCATCGTGGCCGCCCTATTTTCTTTCATTATTCCGCACCATCGCGGCATTAACCGCGCCATTGTTTGACGAAAGGGAAATATTCACGGAGAATTTCGATGTGTTGTCGCATCCGGTGAAGTTGATCATAACATCGCCGGTCGCGTTGCCTCCGGAGCCGATATTGCCTAGCATAACCGGCAAATTACCGGGCACGAGTTTTGGAGTGCAAGCGGTCCCGCTACTCTGCGCGAATGTGGCGCCGCCGATTTGAACCGCATTGGCTACCCCCGTACCGGTGTTGGAAACCTGAATTTTCCAATCGCGCGCGGAATCAACGCCTGACTTTCCGGCAAGTGTCCCTGACAGCGCGCTCAACGCGGAGTTGATCACATACACATGTCTGGCAGGTCCAAAAAAGCTGTCCGTGAACCCTCCTGAGTCAGCCGTGATCGTCCGGTTTTCAAATAGTACATTGATCTGCTGTCCGGCCATAAGACCCTTTACAAAAATAGATCCTTGCAGATCCACCACCGCTGGGTTGGCGGCAAGAATGTATGTGCTGGTTCCCGTATACCGCGCCATATAGCCAAGCCCGTTCGAGGTGCTAACAAGGGCATCGACCGGCTGGCTGAAGATCACGCTTTGAAGTTGCTTCAGTTCGCTAAATGCTTGCTGTACCTTGGCCAAAAGAGGCGCATTCGCCTTGAACGTGGGCCAGTAGAAGTACACAATGCCTGTAGCGCCATTGATAATGGCCCAATAAGCTTTGGGCACTATCAGGCGCGGGTCAATATCGTCTTGCGCCAGCCAAATCGGACGGCGTCGTAAGGAATTAAACATGTTCACGGCATGATTCACGCCTTGGAAATCCGGTCCATATGGTTCAGCCATCCAAAAATCAAGACCCGGTGTATATGGCGAAACATCGGTTATCGTCGACCAGGATCTCTGCATATCGGAGAATAAAGGGAGGGTTGTTTTTGTCTTCGCCGCATTGTATTCGTCAATAAAATTCGCAGGTTGAATATACGACCGCGGAATTAAGGACTGGTCCGGTTCATCCGCCAACATCCATGCGATTATTGACCGGTGAGATGCGAAACGTTGCATGATCGCCGGAAATGTTGCGGCACCCATCGCTTGCGCGGTAGTGGAGGATTGCGGCACGAAGTTGAGACCCAGCTCATACATTCGATCCAGATAAGCCGTCTGCGTTGTGTTGAAGCAATTCGCCGCTGGCTGCTCCCCAAGGGCATGCACGGTGTTTGCGCCTAGCGATGCCACTTGCGCTAGATCGTCATAGTTCACGTCAAAAAAGCCCAGATTCAAATATGGCGCACCGTCAACTTGGATGAATTTCTCCTTCACTTGCACATCCCGTACGCCAGGATGAAGAATTGCTTCCGCCGGAGCGGTACCGTCGGCGTAGGTCAGCACCACATCGTCAAAGCGGGACGATGCGCCAATAATTGGGTAGTAATCGAAAAGATAATAGAAGAAATCTTTCGCCGTTGCGCTTGTAGTAAATGTGATCGTGTTCGGAGCCCAGTCCCCAGTGCAACTCATGTACCGGAAAACGTCTCCTCCCGTCATCCCCGGAATGTAGACCGCCGGAGTAGCGCCAGCAGCGCACTTAGTATATAGGCTCAGCTTATAGGCTTGGTTGGGTTGCGTGGGTATCCGATTGGAAATGGCCGCTGCCTTAGCGCAATCGGGACCTGTACAGCGGAGTTCAAGCGAACTGGAGCCAGAGTGGCTATCGCTCGATAGGAAGAACCTGTAGTCGCTCTTGTTGTCATCTCCAGTGACGCCCCAAGCATAGGCGTTGTAGCACATCAGGCCATATTCGAAACCACCGTTGTTTAAAATGTTTTGTGCCAAGGAATAGTCAGTCAATAGGCACAAGGACAGTAGAAAGGGCAGAGCGGGGCTCATTCAGGGTTTCCTCCAATTATTGCAATGCCGCCGCCCGGCGTACCGAAACGGCTTATTTGCTCAAGTCTACTCTAAATTGATTAGCTCCCGTAGGCTCACAGCCTCGCGATTCGATATAATCCACTCAGCGGACAAAATCATGACGAAACTGCTGGCCCAATTTGCGCTAGGTGTTTGCTGCGTTTCCTTCTCCTCAAACGCGGCGGATACACCGGTCTCCTACACCAAAGACATTGAGGCCGTGCTCAAAAAGAACTGCCTCGGTTGCCACATGGCTTCCAACAAACAGAGTGGACTGTTGCTGACTTCGTACGCCGAATTTCAAAAGGGCGGAAACAAAGGGCCTGGGTTCACGAATGTAGTCGGTTACCTCACGGGCGAACGCCAGCCCCGCATGCCATTTGGCGGCAAACCGATCGCCGATGAAACCATCAACCTCTTCAAACATTGGATTGACCAGGGCGCAAAAGACGACACGGCATCGGGCGTTGCGCAAGCCCGCGTGGTGGCCAAGCCGCCTTTGGTTTACACAGCGCCTCCACCCATCATGGCTACCGCGTTTTCCCCCGATGGTAAGCTATTCGCCGTGGGTGGATATCGCGAAATTTTATTGCATGAATTCGGCGGCAAGCTGCTGGCGCGCCTCCCCGGCGAATCAATGCGCATTCATAGCCTCGCCTTTTCTCCCGATGGCAAGCTGCTGGCCGCCGTCGGTGGCGACCCCGCCGTTTCCGGCGAACTGCAGATCTGGGATGTGGCCTCGCGCAAGCAGACCGCCAGCGTTGTAGCGTCGAACGATACATTCTTTGGCGTTTCCTTCTCGCCCGATGGGTCGAAGATAGCGTTCTCCGGAGCGGATAAGTCGATCCGCCTATACGATGCGGCCACAGGGAAAGAAATCCGTAAAATGGATCATCACGAAGAGTGGGTTTTCGCCACGGTGTTCGGCATTGATGGAAAGCGCCTTGTAAGCGTCGGGCGCGACCGGGCAGCCAAGTTGACGGAAGTAGAGACAGGCCGCTTCATTGAAAACATCAACTTGCTGAAAGAGCCTTTGACTGCGGTGGCGCGTCACCCCAAGAAAGATTGGATCGCCATTGGCGGCCAGGAGCGCGTGCCGTATCTTTATAAGATGGACCGGCCCCGCGCCATGCGCATTGCCGACGATTCCACTCTGATTCGTAAGTTTGAAAAGCAGGATGGCCCAATTATGTCGCTCGCCATTTCGCCCGATGGGCAACATTTAGCGGTGTCGGCGGAAGTGGGGCCTGTGCGCATTTATAATTTGGAAACCGGCGAATTGGAAGCAAAATGCACGGGTCATGAAGGGGCTGTATATTCGCTGGTGTTCCATCCGGCCGGCAAGGAATTGCTCACTGCTGGTTTCGACGGCATAGTGCGCAGCTATGACTTCGGAGGCAAGATGCTGAGCGCATTTGCGCCCGTCCCACTGGAAAAACCAATAGTAGCGAGGAACGAATAATGCGCGCCGCAGCAGGTAGCTTGAAAAACCTTCTGTGCGGTGGGGCGGACCCCCTGGTCCGCGGCTGGCCCCCCGGCCAGCCCGCTGAGTCGAAGATTACCGCTCCAGCCCCAAAAAATCTTCGCCTTGAAACTGACTTTGCTACTGAATCTTTTCAAAACCTGAGCAGGCTGGCCAGGGGGCCAGCCGCGGACCAGGGGGTCCGCCCTACCAGTAAGATTATTCAACTGCTCTGCCTTACACTCCTAACCACCGCCGCCTACGCCTTGCCTCCCGTCATCCGCGACATTCAACCTCATGGCGCCCAGCGCGGCCGTACCGTCGAAGTCAAGCTCCGCGGCGAAGGCCTGCTCATGGGCATGCGCCTAAAAAGCGGCGTCCCAGGCACCGCCTCTCGCCTGAATCCGCCCCTTGACCTCATGCGCCCAGGCTCCGAACTCCCGTTCCTGCTGACCATCCCAGCCGACGCCCCTGTCGGGCTTTACCCATTACGCCTGATCAGCGAGGACGGCATGTCAAACGTAGTGCTATTTGCCGTAGGCGATCTGCCGGAAAGCGAAGAGAACGAAGTCACAAAGCCCAAGGAACTGAACAATTCCTTAGCCACTGCGGAGAAAATGACTACGCCCGGCGTTATGAACGGCACCTTGACCAGCGGCGACGAGGATTATTACGCATTCGAAGCCAAGGCAGGCCAGAAGATGGTAATCGAAGTAGAAGCGCGCCGCGCCGGATCGGCCATTGATCCGGCAATTGAGCTCTACGACGCAGCCGGTAAGTTAGTCGCTAAAGATGATGACAGCGCCGGAGTCGATCCGCGCATGGAAGTTACTTTTGCCAGGAGCGGCACTTACAAGGTCCGCGTCCACGATACGCGTTACAGCGATCAAGCCCAGAATTTCTATCGCCTAAAAATTGGCAGTTACTCTTACGCCGAAGCGCTCTTCCCGCTTGGGGCCAAGCGCGGGCCATCCGTGAATGTAGAACTAGTCGGCGGCAACCTGCCGGCTCCCGTGACCGTGAAAGCCTCCGCGCTTCCAGGAAAGAATTACTCAGCCCTGCGAGTGCCCAATTCCTCCAGCTTGCCTCTGCAATTCGTGTGGAGCGATTCCGAGGAAATCCTGGAATCTCCCGCGGGAGGGGGCGTCTTGAAGGCAGGCGTTATTGTCAACGGCCGCATTTCAAAACCCGGCGAAGTGGATAAATACAAGCTCGCAGTAAAGCCCGGCGAAGATTGGCTGTTTGAGGTGAAGGCCGGCTCGCTTGGCACATCCAAGCTCGACGCGATCCTCACAGTCTTCGATACCAAAGGCAAGAAGCTTGCCTCGCGCGACGACATTGATAGTTCCGATCCCGTGATTCCCTTGAAAATTCCCGAAGGAGTTACAGAAGTGACCGTCGCGGTGGAAGACTTACTCGGCAATGGCGGCGCCGCTTACGGGTATCGTCTCGAAGCGCGCCGCGAACAAGCCGACTACACGCTTACACTGCTCACACCATTCGTCAACGTTCCAGCCGGTGGCACTTCACAAATTACCGTGCTGATGCAGCGTCGTGGATTTGAGGGCGGAGTGAACCTCGGCATCGCCAATCTGCCCCCAGGCTTTTCCATGGCGGGCGGGCATATCCTCCCGGAAACAGCAGCCCAAAACTTCAACGAAGAAGGCGCCGCCTACCGTTCCGCCACGGGCGTGTTGACGATTACCGCCGAACCCGGCTTGAAGTATGATTTCGCACAACTGGAAGTGACCGGTGTTTCCGATTCTGGCATGAAGCGCAGCGCCTCCGGACCAGGATTGATGGTGGCCCCGCGCGGTAACCGCCAACGGGCTTTCGCCGCTCCCTGGCTTGAAATGGGCTTGCCCATGGCCGTCTCCAAGCAGTTGCCTGTAACGCTGGCAGCCGGCAGTCCGTTAGTCCATATTACCCAAGGTTTTGAGTATCCTCTAACTTACAAGGCTGTTACTAAGCAAGGAGCCAAGGCGGGTAAAATTAGTAATACAATTGCCTCGCGCATCGGCAATCTGCGTATCCTCAAAGGAGCGCAAGAAGCATCTGGCGTCCTGGTGAACACAAACTTCGCCACCCCCATGCATACCTTCGACATGCTGCTTAGCACCGACACGGAAATTGATGGTAGAACGGTGCAGATCGTCTCGCCCGCAATCGAAATTCAAGTGGCGCCAGGTTTCATGCTAAAGCCCGAATCTACTCAGTTGAAACTGACGCCTGGCGGCAAAACCCAGCTAAAAGGGATCATCTGGCGCGACTTCACCTTTGAAGGCACAACCGTAAAAATCGGCGCCTCTGATTTACCCGGCAACGTCACCTGCCAAACCGTGGAACTGCCCGTTCCCGACACGGCCTTCACGATGACTTGCGAAGCCAGCGCCCAAGCCACTCCCGGTTCTTACGACATACACCTCACCGGCCTCGCGCCGGAAGTAGGTCACAAGGCAAAGGCCGAATACAAGATTCCGGATATTGATGCAAAATTAGTTATTGTTGGATCGGCGCAAGCCGTTAGGTAATCACATATGAAATTCGCACTATTAGTAACATCGATCGCCGCGGTAAGCGCCGCGCCGCTTTCCTATATCAAGGATATCCAGCCCATTCTGAACAAGCAGGGCTGCACTTCTGGCCCCTGCCATGGCGGCGCCAAAGGTAAAGCCGGGTTCAAGCTAAGCCTCCGCGGCTATGATCCCGAATTCGATTACCGCGCCATCATGACCGACCTTTCCGGCCGCCGCTTCAATCGCACGGAGCCGGAAAAGAGCCTCGTGCTGCTCAAGCCCACCATGGGCGTGCCGCACGGCGGCGGTTTGCACTTCGACACCGACTCGCCCTATTACAAACGAATCCTGCAATGGATGAAAGATGGAGCCGCGTTTGGTGATCCCGTCGCCGGTACGGTTACTAAGCTGGACGTTGAGCCAGCGGAAATTTTCGTGCCCAAGGCCGGCCCTTCGCGCCAAATGAAAATCGTCGCCCACTACGCCGATGGCAGCGAACGGGATGTTACCAAACTTACTCAATACAACTCTAGCGTCCCGCAAACTTCCGAAGTGGACGAAGGCGGCGAGGTGAAAACAATCCGCCAAGGCGAAGCCGCGCTGCTCGTCCGCTATGAAGGGAAGTTGAACGTGGTTCCCATTACCGTTCTTGCCGGTAATAATGGGTTCGCCTGGAGCAATCCCGGCGAAAATAACTATATTGATAAGCATGTCAACGCTAAACTGGCGCGCCTTCAGGTACTACCCTCGGAGCTTTCAAGCGACCCCGAATTCCTGCGCCGCATCAGTTTCGATCTGATTGGCGTACCTCCCACTCCGGCCGAAATTCGCGCCTTTGTGGCGGATAAATCCGAAACCGCCAAAAAGCGCCCGGCGATGATCGACACCCTAATGGCCCGGCCCGAGTTTGTCAATCACTGGTCGGTCAAATGGGGCGACCTGTTGCAGGTTAGCCGCACTAAGTTAGGTGAAAAAGGAGCCTGGGCCTTCCACGAATGGATTCGCGATTCTCTATCGAGTAACAAGCCTTACGATAAAATGGTCCGCGAGTTAGTAACTGCCCGCGGCTCCACTTATTTAAATCCTCCGGCTAATTTCTTCCGCTTCACGGCCGAAGCGAAGGTAGCCATGGAGACTTCAACCCAGCTCTTCATGGGTGTTCGCATGACCTGCGCGCAATGCCACGATCATCCCTTTGAGCAATGGACACAGACGCAGTATTACCAGTTGACGGCGTTCTTCGGCAAGATGGCCGTCAAGTCCGGCATGGATTCCGAAGAGGGCGTGGTGTACGACAAGCGCGAGGAGTTCGACATCAAGCATCCCAAAGATGGCCGCGTGATGAACCCCAAGTTCCTCTTCGCCAATGACCAGTTCAGCGTGCGCGAAACAGAGCTGCGCGAAAGCCTCGCCGATTGGCTCACCGCCCGCGACAATCCCTACTTCGCCAAGGCCATGGCCAACCGCACTTGGAGCTATTTCATGGGCAAGGGCATCATCGATCCGGTTGACGATATCCGTGCCTCCAACCCTCCCTCAAACGCGCCGTTGCTCGAAGCCTTGACCAAGGATTTCCTTGATCATAATTTCGATGTCCGTCATTTGATCAAGACCATCGTCAATTCGCGGACGTACCAGCTGAGCTACAAATCCAATGATTGGAATGCCGAGGATGAGCTAAATTACAGCCACGCCCTTCCCCGCCGCCTAAGCGCCGAACAGTTGTACGATGCCGTTCAAGCCGCCACCGGAAGCAAACGCAAATTGCCGGAAGTCCCGGTCGAAGCCAAGGCGC
This sequence comes from Bryobacterales bacterium, assembly GCA_043785065.1. Taxonomy (GTDB): domain Bacteria; phylum Acidobacteriota; class Terriglobia; order Bryobacterales; family Bryobacteraceae; genus JANXSF01. The sequence continues at coordinate 14,131 of JAYVXT010000441.1, forward strand.
AGGATTTTGTCGATCCGCACGTTGCCAAGGGAGGATTTCTCGATCTGTTCGGCCGGCCCGAGCGTCAGACTTCTTGCGAATGCGAGCGGCGTACCGATGTCAGCTTGGTCCAAGCCTTGAACCTCTTAAACGGGGGGACAATCTCCGACTCCATCGCCGATCCGGAGGGACGAATTGCCAAATTGCTATTGAACAATGCCGGCAACAAGGAACTGATCGAAGAGCTATACCTGGCTGCTCTTGGCCGTTTTCCACAGGCTAAGGAAATAACGGCAGCCAATGAATACCTGTCGAAAGGCGACCGCGGTGAGAAAGCGCAGGACCTGATGTGGGCGCTGTTGAACTCGAACGGCTTCCTTTTTAATCAGTAGGAGGCGACTTTTTACCTGCCTGCGACGTCTTGATTAAAGTAAGCAGTTTCCACCGAGGTCTACAATAGTCTAATGCCTTTCAAGTTCTGTTCCTTGTTTGCTTTAACCGCCTTGGCCATGGCCCAGCAGCCGCAATCGGGTTCCCTGTTCAATCAGGCTCCACCCGATGTTCACAAAGCGCTGATTGCTAACGTCACCAAGTTCTATCAGAATTTTGTGGATGGCAAGTTTCGCGAATGCATTCCGCTAGTAGCCGAGGAAAGCCAGGATGACTACTTCAATATCCAGAAGGATAAATACCGCAATTTTGAAATCATCAAGGTTGACTATAAGGATAACTTTCAACGAGCGGTAGCCGTCGTCAATGTCGGCATCACTCACATGTTCAGGGGTCAGGGTTATCCATTGGCGGCGCCTATCGCCTCCAATTGGAGGTTGGAAAAAGGAGAGTGGCGTTGGTTCATCGACAAAACTTATGCCCAATCCACCGCTTTTGTCGGAGCAATGAAGCCTGGCGAGGGAAGCCGCGAAGCCAACCTCGCAACTCGTCCCGAATCCGCGGCCGCTGTTCTTGCCCAAGTGAAGGTCGATAGTCAGGAAGTGATGCTTTCCAGTTCCGCCGAATCGAAGGGCGAAATTTTGATTACTAACGATATGCCTGGATCCATCAATTTAAAGTTGGAATGGGAAGATTTGCCAGGATTGAAGCTTACGTTGGATAAGAAAGAACTGCAGGCAGGGGAGAAAGCTAAGTTGCTGTTTGCTTATAAACCGGCAAACAAAAGTCCAAAGCCGATGCGCCGGGCCCTTTTGAGCGTGGAGCAGACCGGCGCCCAGATTCCTATTACGATTCAGTTTGCGGTTCCCCCGGAATCTAAGAAAAATGTTCCGGCCGGCAAGAAATAAGGCCCGTAATCATTGATTGGCGCAACAATTGCTTCCTAATCCAACGAGGAAGTTTATTTTGCGTATTTCACATCTCTCTCCAGTCCAATTTCCCAATCAAATCGCTCGAAGCCAGCGCACTAATTTAAGCTCGCTGGCGTTTTCAACAACGGCGGCCGCCTTGAATCCATTAAGTTTAGGCTCAAAAGGCGGACCCGTTCGCCAAATTGCGGGATCTCCATCCGTGTTTGCCGATCCAATCCCGAGCCGCCCCACACCCAGTCATAATTCCGCCGCACCCGTCAATACTTTGGCGCCTTCGCCGGAAACCAAAGCACCTGACCAACCAAAAGCCGCCGACGGACCCGCTCTTACGGGCAACATCAGCTTGGACGCTATCGCCTTGGTTTCCGCGAATCTACGAAAAAGAGGATTCGACCCTGCCAATTTCGGCTTCAGCTATTCGGAAGATCCCGTTTCTTACCCCGGTGGCAGTTATCTAAACCGCCAGATCACCGCACATGTAAACGGCCATGTAGAACAATATGACGCGGGTCTGGTGATGAAGAATCCCGAGGTGGCAGCCGTTGAAATCCTCCGGTTGATGGGCCAGCCGGCATAGCGCGAAATTTACTGGCAAAGCCCAAGAAGCTAAATATGTCATTGACTTTGAAATGAATAGAATGGCATCTTGATAGCTATTCTCCAGTTTGGAGATTCTTGAAGATAGGAGATATCAGATGGCAACGAAAAAAACAGTTACGAAGTTTGGCAAGAAAACCGTATCCAAGGTCGTCACCCCGGTCGCCTTTAAGACAAGCGTCAAGCAGGTGATCAAGCGGCTCGATGATGTGCAGGCGTTGGCGGACAAGGCGTTCGCAAAGGCCCCTGTAGATCTCAAGGCAGTGAGAGTCCACTTGGAAGCCACCGAACAGTTACTAGCTGGCGTGATCAAGACGGCGCATGGGGACGGTGGCGATACTCCCAATGATTGAGGCCGAAGTGCCGAAGGAAGTGTTAATTTGACTTCTTGATGCGTGCTAATAACGCCTGCAGCTCTGGGTCAGACCAGAGCTGCTTCAAATCCGGATCATCCCGGATTTCGTTGAAAGCTATTGGATCAAGCAAGCCCTTTAGCGCCGCAAGCGCTTCCTTTCTCTTGCCCAACAGTTCGTACACCAATGCGAAGTTCACGGTAAAGTTGCTTCTCAACGCGGCCGGGATTTGTTCAAGGTTGTAAGCCGCTTTCACGGGATCCTTCAAGTGAGCGTAATACTCCGCCAAATCGGCGCGGATCGAATAATCTTTCGGCGTCACTTGCAACATCTTTTCACCCAACTCAATAGCTCTGCGGAATGCCGGTTCGGACGCTGCTTGGTTGCCAGGAGTCCAGTTAGTGACAATCCCCAAATTCCCTTGAAAAATAAAATTCGCCGAATCCAGATCGACGGCCGCCTCAAGCGATTCAGTCGCTTCCTTAAAGCGATGTTCATAGTAAAAAACCAACCCCAACGTGCTGTAAGTCGCCGCCGCTTTGGAACTCTTCAAGCCGTCTTGAAGCAGCATTCGAGCCTCGTGGTACCGTGCCTGCTTCATATACATCGTGGCAAGGTTGACCAAGGCCAGGACATTGCCCGGCGCAAGAGTCAGCGCCTGCTTGAATTCCGCCTCCCCCTCGTCATACCTTCGTAAGTTACGGCACAACATAGCCAGACGGAAATGCGCATACCAATCAATCGGGTGCCTTTTGATCGCTTCGCGGTAGAGTCTCTCGGCCTCGTTGACCCGGCCCAGATTGGTAAGCACCTGCGCCAAATTACGGTAAGCTTCCGCATTACCTGGCGCCAGTTTCATGCCCTTCTGAAGCTCCCCAATCGCTTCATCTTCCTTGCCAACATTTCTCAATACTTCTCCAAGGCTAATATGCGTACTTCCCACGTTAGGAGCCAATTGCACGCTCTTCTGCGCGGCTTCAATGGCGCGATCAGCCCAATGTTTTTCTCCGGAACTTCTTGCCTTCCTCAGAAATGCCCGCGCCAAATTACCGTAGGCATTCGCGTAATTGGGATCTTTTCTTGCAGCCTGCTCAAGGCTCGCCACCGCCAGATCAATATTGCCCGGCACGTCATAGCGCGCAAGGTACCCACTGCCTTTCAAGAAGTCCGCGTAGGCTTGAGCATCGGTTGTCTCCCCATCGGTCGATTTCTGCTTAGGCTCAAGGTTCATTTGCACTTCAAGCAGTTTGAACACTCCCTCCATCGCTCCATCGCGCAGCATGGATGGATTCTTCAAATCGAACTCAAATGTTCGCGCCCCAAGATTGCGCATCTTCGCCGTTTCCACCAGGGTCACCGTAAACTGAATGACGCCGGCCAGCAATATGGCGCTTCCTGTAATCACTAAATTCGCGCCGTAAAGTTTTCTCGCCTCCTCGGCGCTGGTGACCTTTCGGGAACGGATTTCGCTTGAAGGGATTACCAGCAGCTTGCCCTGAAACTGATCCAGCTGGCTTAGCCGCGCGGTTATGGATTCCACAAGACCGTCGGCAATCGCTCGCACCTCCACATTGTCCCCAATCACCAGGAACGGCAACACCGCGATGTTTTTTTCGCCCGGGGCCGTGGCGCCGGTTCCAGGCAACCAGCCTTGCCGCCACGCGACTCCAACCCCTCCCGCAACCACGGCTGAGGCCGCCGCGCCCGCCACCCATTTGCGGCGATTCACTTCAACGCCGGCGCCTTTCGAGCCTTCGTATCGTTCGTATCGCGGCAAAATCTGTGTCGGAGCTTCCGACAATATCGAAGGAGCCCCGCCCAACTCCACCGCCATCGCCCCCGCCGATTGCCAACGATTCGCCCGATCCTTCTCAAGCGCCCTGCGGATAACTTCACGGACAGGTTCATTTACTTCCGGCCTAAGTTCGCCAATCGCCGGCGGAGGATCGTAAATAATCGCGTGAACCGCCGCCCAGTCGTTATCGCGCTTGAATGGCAGGCGGCCAGTAAGCATTTCAAACAGCACAACACCCAACGACCATACATCCGTTCGATGATCCACGGTCTCGCCCTGCGCCTGTTCCGGCGACATGTAAGATGGGGTGCCGGCAATCCCGCCTTCGGTCGTCATCCGCGTACTGCCGTTCCGAAGCGCCAAACCGAAATCCAGCACATAAGCATGGCCGCTCATGGTTACCATGATGTTGCTGCTCTTAATGTCGCGATGAACGATGCCGTGTTTATGGGCCGCCTCAAGCGCCGAAGCAACCTGAACTGCAATCGAGATTGCACGGTGAATCTCCATTTGCGAACCGGCGGTTAAGCTCGAAAGAGTCACCCCGTCAATGTGGGCCATCGCCAAGAAAAGCTGGCCGTCCACTTCATCAATATCGTGGACCGGGCATATGTTCGGGTGCTGAATAAACGAGGCGTTGCGGGCCTCTTCGATGAACCGCTTGCGGTGGGCGTCGTCGACGCTTCCCGGAGGCAAGAACTTTAAGGCAACCACGCGCCCCAGGCGCACGTCGCGCGCCTTATACACTACTCCCATGCCGCCCTGACCCAGCTTCTCTTCGATCTCGTAATGAGAAATAATCTTGCCTATCATCGCGCCGCGGTCTTCGCTTTAAGCCGCTTTGGATATTTCAAGAGCTTTCTGATTCGCGCCACTACTTCGAGATTTCTGCCCTTGACGGTCTTACGCCAAACCAATCCTTGCACCTCTATTTGCTTCGGTCTGTGATTGCCTTCCTCGTAATCGATGGGAACCGGAAAAGTGCGCTCGATCATCGGCGCCTCATCCAATTCATTCCTTACATCCATTGGCTTTCCGCCCATTGAAACCACCAGCGCCGGGTGATCATCCAGTTGGATAACAAGTTTCTCGTAATTCCTAGAAGCCTTCACCGTTACATTTACTCCCTCCTCGGTGAATTCAAATTTATCCAATAGGTTGAGCTTGTACACGGGTTGTTCCGCCAGCACGCCACAAGCAAAGCGCAGCAGATATTTCGAATCATGCAGCAGATCCTCAAACGTTCTCTTGTAGTGGATATCGCTCTTCACGCCCCGGTCCTCCACCGGATAGCCATTGTATTCCTTCACCCGCGCCGACCGCTGAATCGCCATGCCAAACGCGGCATGCTTGGGAAGCCGTTTTATTGGCAAGCCCGTCAAAGGTTTTAATTGAAGCAATTCTTTGGCGTGTCTCCAACTTGAAGCCCCACCCCCGCCGGTATTCTTATCCACGCCGATCACAATGCCGATGCGGTGGTCTTGAAATCCGCCGGCGAAAATATCCGCCGCGCTATAGGTGCAAGCGTCCGTTAAAAGCACAATCGGGGCGCGATAAACCTGCCCCCTCTCATTGGCTTTTCCCCCCGTTGTGATCGGCCGTCCATCGGTTACCGCGCTGCCGCTGCCCGCGCCATCCAAAACGCCGTTCGCCCAGGCCTCAAAAAGTTCGGCTGCGGTGGAAACGCATGCTCCTTGGTTGGAAGGGAGCCTGCTCATCGTGGCGTCTATTCTTTCAGGGCTGGATATTGCGGACAGTATGTTTTGAATCGCTTCAGTATTGGGGTAGTGAAATCGGGCCGGCTTGATGGGTTTAGACGAAAGCAACTGCAGCATGCTTTCGGCTTCGGCAATATTGCCTCCGGGATTGGAATGGATGTCCAATAGCAATCCATCGGGAGCGAGGTCCTGTTCGTTGAGCCAATGAAGAATGTTTTCGAAGTCATTCACTGAAGCTTCATAGGTGTCCGGAAACCGCCTGATTCGGACATACCCGAACTTTTTACCCGGATATTTTGGCGCTGTCAGCCAGTGGGCCCAATCCGCCTCGCCGGTATGATGCACCTCAAAAACTTCCGGAAAGGACAGCTCTGGAAATCCCGGTCGAACCTCCGGCGGGGGCGCGGCTATTTTGCCCTTTCCCGGAGTGCTAATCATTTTCCGCAAGTTCACGAAATCCGCCACTTGAATGCAGGAAGCGTTATGGGTCGGCCCGGTGCTTTTATCTCTCGCAACATGGTCTAGCGTCTCAAGGTTCAATCCTTCGCCAACGTACCAAGGCACGGCAATCACGCGCTCCTCCACCTCGCGCGGCTTGCCCATCGCGCCCGATTCTGATTCGGTGAGATAAGGTTTGTACTGCACGTAAACCACGTCTTCCATTGGCGGTGTGGTGGTGGTTAATTGCCGTGCGGATAACCGCATGGTTCCCCGTAGCGTGCGTGTTGCCTGGTTGCCGCCTGGAATTGATTGCGCCAGTTGATCCACCGCTTTTCCGATCGCCACCCCGTTCCAAGAGGTAATTTCGGAGAATCTGCAAAAATGGCCCGGATCGGGATCGAAGCCTTCCAGCATCCGCGTGACAACAAACCGGCGCTCCCCATTCTTGGCCAGATAATAATCCACAAAGAATGGAAGAAATGCCACCGTCCCGGCGAAAGGCTTGGGCAGGCAGTAAACCGTATGGACATCACGCAGGGAAGTGAAGGCGCCAGTCACTCCAGCATGAAAGGCCAGGTCGTCTGGCTCTGGTGAATTGTCTTCAACAATTGCCGAACGAATCAGCTTCAATCGTTGCACCGGGTCCACCGCGTACAGCGCCCGCTTGAAGGTCAGATGAGCGTAGAACTGTTCCAGGATTATGATGGCCTGATCACAGATTAATTCCTTTTCCTCTTTAGTCAGTCTTGCGCCTTTCGCCTTGTTAAGAAATTGGCGTAAGGTGTGAACTTGAAACTTCTTGTTTCCGAGGTTATGCAACAGAAGATCCACAGCCTTTTGCGAAGCGGCGCGGGCGTCGATCATGGTTTGCATGGTTGGCTCCTGGGGTAAAGACAACTTTTACTGCGAGATTACAATTATGATACCGCGCGGGTGATATTTGCCAATCCATCCGCACGTTTCCCCGCTGCCGCGTGGGCGTGTCCCACCAAAACCGGTCGCACCATTTGCAAAGATTTGGCAAAGAAATGCGCCCGGTCTTTCCATTCCATCTGATGAACTTTGGCCAAACTACAAGCTTCGTTGATCAGCACGCTTACTCGCAGCGTTTGGCCTTGGTGTTCTTGCTTCAAATAGCCGGCTGGAATCCGCCTCAACTCACGGCCTACCTGAGGGACAAAAGGATCGAGCTCCGCCCAAGCGTCCCTTTGAAGGCGGCGTCCGCGACTGAGAAAATCGCGAAGCCAAATCGTGAGGAAAGTTTGCCTCCAACGGACCGCGTGGCGTATCGTTATGTAGCAGGAGCGAAATCATTGTGGGTTCTGACCGTCTCAAACGAATCACGGTAGAAGAAGGCAAATGTGGCGGCCGGCCCTGCATTCGTGGGTATCGTCTCCGCGTTTCCGACATCCTGGAACTGCTCGCCAACGGGGTTACATTCGAGGCTATCTTAGCCGACTATGAATTTCTCGAAAGCGAAGGTCATCGATCACCAAGATCAGGCCTTCATCCTCCGCCGCCACGACGGCAAATCCGCCGACCCCGTCACCCTCCCCTCGCCCTACCAATGGCCCGTCGCAAACCGCCCCAACTCCAACCTGATGGCCGAACTCCGCTGGTACCTCGAAAAGTTCCTCGACTACCCCTTCCCCCCGGAAACCACCCACGCCGAAGCCGTCCTCGACGCCCTCAAAGCCTGGGACACGCAATGTTTCAACCAACTCTTCGACCGCCGCGACGCCCCCACCTGGCTCAACCAATCCGGCATTCTCCAAATCCGTTCCGACGATCCGCACACCCTCTCCTGGCCCTGGGAAGCGCTCTACGATCCCCAGTCCAACTACCTCGCCCACGAACGCCAAATCGAACGCTGCGTCAATAAAATCAAGGATCCCCCCGCGCTCACCGGCCTCCCGTAGGACCGCATCAATATCCTGCTCGTCGTCGCCCGCCCGCTCATCGACCTCATCAAGAACCAAGGCCTCCCCGGCGCATGTCGACCTGCTGCGCGAACACATCCTTCGCAAAATGTGGCCAACGTTGACGTCGTGCCAAATGGCTTCGGCTTAGAGGTTCGATTCGGCGGAATAAGTACGCTTTGATTGTGCTCTCACAATGCCCCGTATTACTCTGGGGAAAAGCCTCAATGATTGAAAGCGCAAATCGTCGAGTAGTTAAGATCAAACCAACGGATACAGTCGAGCCGCATGATTCTGGGAGACTGTTCGATTTTATTGACCGAAACTTGATAATACTCTTGGGCGATCCGGGTGCGGGCAAGACTTTCAGTTTTGACAAAATGGCTCACCAAGAGAGCGTTTCCCGTCAAACGGTAAGGTTGTTTCTCTCCCGGAACGGGGATAATCAGGAAAGAACCGTTTACCTAGATGGCTTCGACGAATGTAGACCGCGTGCCAACCGAAACGCAGCAATCGAAGTGCTGCAACTTCTCAGGAAAAATGGCAATCCTCGTCTTAGGCTCTCTTGCCGCTTTGTTGACTGGGTTGGAACGGATCTTGATCTGTTCAAGGGCTATAGTGACGATTACGTTGTCTTGAGGTTGGAGCCACTCAACCAAGAAGAGGCCTTTGAAATAATATCTGGTAAAGGAATACAGAACCCCGAATTGTTCTTAGAAGAGGCAGCTGCCAGAAACATACATTGGGCCGTCTCCAATCCGCAAAGCCTCCTGATGCTCGCGAACGTTTTTAGGGACGGCTGGCCCGCCACTAGGCGTGATCTTTTCGAGCAGTGGAGCCTTAAGAACCTGACTGAACGAAATCCTGAACTCTGTAATTCCGACCTCGGTGGCTACATCAGTGCTGCTCTCCTGGCCCCCGCAGGCGCGGCATGTGCGGCACTTCTTATTTCGGACGTTGACGGCATCAGCCTTGCACCGTCGCTTGACGAACGTATCCCAAACTACCAATCGGTTCCTTTCCCAGACAAGAACGCTGTCTTCGCGTCACTCAGTCGCAAAATATTTAGTTCCCGGGAACCTAACGTAGTAACCTACATCCATCGCACAATTGCCGAGTATCTCGGAGCGCGTTGGTTGGGTGAGCAGTGTAAGAATGGCCTGCCCCTTTCGCGAATTCAGGCCTTAATTGGTGTTGATTCTCGGCCATCTTCCAGCCTCAGGGGCCTCCATGCCTGGCTACCATTGTTTATGCCGCTGCAAGCGCAACAGCTAATTAGTAGCGATCCACTCGGAGTCTTGATCTATGGCGATGTCGCATCCTTCCATCCCTCGCTTAAGTCCAAGCTGATCAAGGCGATCGGAACAGCAGTTAGTGAAAATCTATGGCTCCTGAATCAGGACATAACTGAATACGGATTAGTTGGATTGGCTACATCAGAGACGGCGGAGCAATTGATTGAAATTCTCAAATCTGTCGATGAGACACTTCAACTGAAGAATCTAGTGCTTCGTGCGATCCTTGCTGGAGCGCCTCTAGAGCAGTTTCGCCCTCAATTGGAAGCTATTCTTTCAGATCCGTCTTCAGCTGCGTTGAGCCGAGAATTAGCACTGGAAGCACTGCTACGCAAATTTGGCGATGAAGGAAGAACTTCTGCCGTCCGAATTTACCTCCAACAGATCAAAAGTGAGAAGAGTTCGATCAGATTGAGAGCCTCGATCATCTGCAACTTATTCGGAAGTCCCATTGGTCCAGCAGATGTAGCGCAGGTTTTGATCGACGCTTCTGAGGAGAAAGAGTTTAGCTGTGGATTTTCGGAAATGCAGCAGGGGATTCCGGACGAAAGTCTCTTGGAAATTTTGGAGTTGTATCTTATCCGTTCAAAGGATCAAGTTACGACTTCACCAAAATCTTCGGCGTATTTCGAAGCCCTTGTATCGGTTGAAACGATACTTGATCGCGTTTGCGAGGCAATCACCGAAGACGACCTATCCCGGATTGACCGACTGCTTGGAGTGCTTAAGGGCCTGTACGAAAATAGAGTCAGAAGCTGCATTTCAAGTCGTAGTCACCACGATATTCTTGCAGGCAAGCCGGACGTTTTAAGAATGCTTGTGGACTCAGCCGTTCGCCATATGCAGGATTTCAAGCAACCAGTCTCGATAGGTTTTATCTTCATCAGCCTCGTAGCTCATCCGCTCTCGATGGAACTGCTCATTACGCGACTCTGGAAGGATCTGGAGAGTTCATACGAGATTCTTAAACTTCCCGGAGAATTGCTTCAAAAGTACGATGCCCTGGGGCGATGCCTCGTACATTATGGGGTAGCGAAAGATGCGCTACTTTTCCAGCGCTTCATGGAATTGGGCCTATCCACTGCAGAAGGTAGGGAACACTTGCAGGGGCATGTGCGGCAGGACGTCCGAAGCCGTCGAGAGAGTTCGGATGAGAAGGAACTTGCTGCGTACTATTTTCGAGTTAGAATTGCCGTCCAAGAGAATCACGAGTCTATTCTGAAAGGCGAAGCCTTAGATCTGCTTGGTGAATTGAGCAAACTGTATTGTTTAGGTAGCGATAATGTCCAGCCCAAAATTAGGCGTGGCCAGCCATTGATTGCTGCAATTGGAGAAGAACTTGCCAAGTCTGTTGAGCAGGGATTCCGGGCGATGGCGATGCGGCAACCAGCCCCGGAATTATCGGACTTGGCAAGAACGCATGCGGCCAATAAGTATCGTGTGCACTGGTATTCTTACATGTCTGGAATTGATCTGGTGTGGGAACACCAGCGGGCTTTCGATTTGCTTTCAAACAGTAGCCTGTCCACCGCGTTTGCATTGTCGCTCATTGTTCTGCGCGATTGTAATATTGGGAACGTTCGTCACTCACATTTTCGCGAGTGGCCGAGCTACATATTACGCAATCGGCCCGAAGCGGCAAAGGAGGCGTGCAGAGCCCTTTTAAAGGAAACGCTGAAGCAGAACGTTAGTGTAAGCGACTTATTGCGGAGATTCCCGGATCCAACGGTAGCGCCTTGGCTAAGTGATCTTGCACTCGAGTTTTTGAGCGGGACTGCAATAGTCAATAGTTCGGACCTTGAACTGCTTTGTCGAATAGCAGCCCATTCCAGTATGGGTAAGCAGCAGTTGGCGGACATTGCGAACCAACGAATAGTTATGCATTCGGATGAGGGGTTGCAAGAAGCCGTCTTCTGGATTGTATTGGGATTTCTGTCGAATGGGGGCCACGAGAGTGAACTTACTCTAGTAGCAAAAGATTGTCCAAAGGCCCTTTGGATAGTTAGATCTCTTACCAGCCCTACAACTCAAGAGGATGCCTCAACGGCCCCCTTTCAACTTAGCGTGCAGCAAATGGGTTTCATAATCAACACGTTTGGACCAGTATTCAAGTTTCCACCTGAGTCCTATGCGGAGTCAATGGGGCACTATGGGGATAAGAGTGACAGTGATGCAATGATGTATTTACAGGGTCTGATTCAACTGATTTCCTCACACCCGGAAGGCGCCGCTGGGGAATGCCTAAACAGGCTCCTCGGATCTTTGGAGCTTCAAAACTACCATCCATGGATCAGCAGTAAGCTGAATGAACAGCGAGAACTAAACCGTCAATCAAGATACGAAAAACCTACATGGGATTCTGTTTGCCAGACTCTTCAAAATGGTCCGCCAGCAAACGTTGAAGACCTGAAGGCGCTCTTTCTCGACACATTGAGTGATGCCGCCAAGACTATTCGGAACTCGAATCTGGATAGTTACGAAGCTTACTGGACCGATGACAAGCCGAAGCAGCCTCGGGATGAGGATTATTGCAGAGACCGCCTCGTCGAATTTCTACGCCTCAGACTAAGTCCCTTGAATATTTTGGTTGAGCCTGAAGGGCACATGGCTGCGGATAAGCGGGCCGACATCATGGTCTTTGGACCAAAGCAGCTAAAGCTACCAGTTGAGGTGAAACGGGACAAACACAATGAGCTTTGGACTGCGCTCATGAACCAGTTGGAGCGTCTGTATGCCAGGGACCCGGAGGCAAACGGCTATGGGATTTACCTGGTGATTTACTTTGGCCCAGAAAGAAAGGGAAATATCGCCTCACATCCGCAAGGTGCATTGCTGACCGGTTCACCCGAAGAACTACAGCGCTTGCTGAACGCTTCGATTCCAGACATACATCAAAACAAGATATCCTGCATAGTTGTTGATGTATCGCCTCCCTCATTAACGCGATCAAAGGAATTGAAAGCCAAAGCGAAGGGCGGGATAGCGGCTAAGAAAAAACCCAAAAATTCAAAACGTCCTAAGCCGAAAGGGGCTGCAATAACAACGGGGTCGACCCCGACCAACAAGCCATCCAAATCCTAAAAACCATCGACCAATCCCAACTCCACGGCGACCTCCCCCGCCCTCCAGCAAGCACTCACCACAAACTTCGGCTCCCGGCTCCGAAGCCGACCTCGCCCTCCTGGCCACCACCCCGCCTTCGCCGAACCAATCCGCCTTATGTCCCAGAACCCGCCCTCCAGCGGTCAAAGCTACCCACTCCCCACAATCGACCCTTCCGATTTTGTGGTGTTTATGTCGAGTTTGGGAGGGAATGAATGGCAAAGTTCGCGTCCCGATCATCGCGCTAACAGCCCATGCGTTCGAGGGGGCAGTTGCCGATAGCATTAAAGCCGGATGCGATGCACACCTTATCAAGCCTATTGAACGTAGTGATCTGATTGAAGTAATAACGGCGTTCACCCATTTAGCGCAGGACGAAGTCCAGCCGGAGAACCAGCTTCCAGACCACACTCTTTTGCCCGCTCTTTAACTTCGCTAGCGGCCTGCTTCCTTCCTCGTTGCCTGAACAGGCGCGGCGGTGGCCGATTTCACCTCAACCAACGGCGGTAAAAATGCCGTGAGGAAATCCGTAAAGCGGTCGGTGAATATCTCACTGTGATCGGGAACGATTTTCGTCGGTAAATTGAAAATCCAGAAAGGAGTTTGGTTCCAGGCGGTTGAATCGCGCTGTTCCAAACAGTAATTCAGCGGCATGTCCTTACGCTTATCATTGCCTCGGGCGAATGCGGGCAAATTCTTGATCCGAATGGGAATATAGTATGCGTCGCGCGCCAGGCATGGAGAACAATCCGCGCCATCGCACTCCACCAATTGATGGCTGTGCAATTGGGGCGTATGCGCCGCCGCGCTGTTTGCAAGCTTCTTGTCATCCAAGCCTTGGGGTAGTTGTTCTTTCACGCTCTTATCCAGCACCAACTTCGAGGGAGAAATTTTTTCCGAAATAGGCAGCAATAAGTTAGTCGCTAAATCTGATTCCGAGGACACTGCAAGAAGCAATGGATGCGCTAGTTTCTTGCAATCCTGCCGTGTGTCGCCGGGAGGACAATCCGATGCTCGCGGCGGCATCAGAAAATGAACTTTTTGCAGCTCTTTGCGATACTCCGCCAACAAATTCACAGCTTCAATGGCTGGGGCCGCGGCGTTAATAAGAACAATCAAATCGGCCAACTCGCGCAAAACAGGGCTGGTAAAGGATTCCACATTCGCCCCCTCCTTTATCTGGCTGCTCAACTGCCGCCCCACTTCCCGCATTTTGGCCGTGATCGCCGCTTCAAGGATTAATCCTCCGAAAGAATGGCCCACCACAACCGAAAGATTGCCTTCACTGTCCGGGCCTTGCTTTACATGCTTCATCACCTTGAGCAACCCTTGCCCAATGTCGCCGGCCGCAACTTGGCGAGCCACTCCCCGCCTGTTGAAGATGCTTGCTTGGCGAAGCGTCCCCCATTGTTGTTTAACCGCGTCGCCATCCCAACCGAAATAGATTCCAGCGACTCCGCAGGTTTCCGCCTCCGCGCCGCAAACTTCGCGGGCGATTCTATTCATCTGCCTTCGGAAGTCGAGCACATTGTTGTTTGTTTGTCCGGCGTTATTTTTCCAGCCGTGAACGAAAACCACGATTAAGGCGTGGTGATTGCTCCGCTGGTCGGCGCGGTCGATGGCCGTCAGCGCCTCGTCCAATTGCTGGCGATTTCTATAATGGCCGTCGCTTCCGAACTCAACAAATGAGAGCGAATAAATTCGATTGTCCTTGCTGCTGGGCGCTAGATAGTAGCCGTCTTCGATGTTGGGTGGAACCGGGGCGCCGACGGTTAGGACTGGCTTACTACGCCACTGTTTTTGCGGAACGCATCCGGTAGTAAGCGCCAGAGCGCAGACGAAGGCGGAAGTGGATGCCGGCCGGATAAAGCGGCGCATCACCGTTGCTCCTTTTTCTGTTGCGCGATTGCCTGCTTGGCGGCTTGCGCTTTCTGCTTTTTCACGCTAGGTGGAGTGGGCACTTTTGGTGGCGGAGGCCGCAACAGGCCGGTGAGCATTCGCATAAGGTCAGGTTGGAATTCCTTCCATAGACTGCCCACCATCACCCCACCCATGGCAGTTCCGGAGCGCACCAGTGCCCGGTTGGGAGTGTTTATGCGATCAGGCGTCCAAGCCATACCCACGAAACCGGAAGCGAAGGCTCCGCCGAACCGGCCCACGGAAATGCGCTCTTTACAACTCGTGGTCAGTTCCGGATTGCAATCCACACGGGTCATGAAAGTGCGCGTCAAAGCAAAACCCAAACGCGGCCCGAACCCCTCTTTGTGGGAAGCATACATGCGGGGATCTTCGTGAAATAACAACCCTCCCAACGCTTGGCCCGTTCCCTTGGCCATACTCTGGCTGACGCGAGTTCCAAAGCGGCGCGAGAATCCTTCCACCCCTTGGCCCCATTCCTGGTTCGTACTGTTTTTCACCCATTGATCCAAGGCGGCGTTAAAAGCAGCGCCAGTGATCATCGGAGCGTTGAACGATTGGGTCCACCAGTAGCAGGCCTTATCGCGAGTGGACATGTGCAAGTCTTCGCGTGTGCCGCAGTGGAAAGTATTCGGCAGGGTCTCAGTCGTCGTCTTTGTTGGGCTGTATTCAATTTGCGCCGCTGCGGGGCCTTGGAATATAGCAAAGAGTACGGCCGGGAACGCGGCGTTGGAAAGGAGTCTTGGGGGAGATATTCCAGTCATTTCTAATTCACTCCGGATGTTTCTATCACTACTATAGTGACATCCTGCGCTGAATCGTTACATCTGGAATGGCGGACCGGCCATTAATTCGCTGTAATGCAGACCGGTAGTTGCCGGGTGAACCGTGTAATGGCCGGGAACCGGTTGCTTTGGTGACGTAGCACCGGCCAAGCGCTGGCCCCACCCTTGCTTTGCCTTTCGCCTTGGTTGCTGATCAACCCATCCCGCTGCACCAAATGAGCAAGGATGCGCGCTCCACACGCCAAGTTCGTTTCGGGCTTCTCCAAATCGGCGGCTGTCAGCACGGCGCACCCAAGGTGCTGGGATTTGGCGGTGCCAAACGAAATTTGCAATAGGCCGCGGCTCACTACAGGCGTTTCGTATTGATCCCTTATCCGTTCCACGTGCCTGGCCCGCGGATTGAAACCACTTTCCGGACGAGCAACGGCGGAAAGCAATCCTACCCAAAACTGGGTTCTTTGGGCTGACCCAAGCACGTTGTATTGCGGACAAAACACACTAACATCAGACGGAGAAGCTTTCGGCAAACTCGTCCCCGCCACAGCCGCTTCCGCAGCTTTGGTCCAAGCGCCGCTAGCATTGTTCAACGACCAGGCAGCGTAGTCCGCTGCTAGGCAGGGAATGCAAGCGTGCAGAAATAGGGGAAACAGCCTCAAACTAAAAGTCTACCGCGTTAGGTACTGTAGTATTACCATTACTCGTGACGTTGGTGCGCGACATGCAAATGTGCAAATCTTACGTAAGCCAGTGTGCGGTGGAGCGGAACCCCTGTTCTCGCGGCTGGCCTCCCTGGCCAGACTGTCAATGTCCTCGACCTCTTCAGAATTGTGGAGCCGCATCTTCGTGATAATTTCTTCATCACTTTCAAGTCGCATACCCTCGTGACGTGATGCGCGTTACGTCCAGGAAACGGTCACATTTAGTTGTGACGAGCGGCTTCAAAAAAGCAAGGGCTATACGTTTGGCTTTAGCGTTCCCTGCGGGAAGATTCTCCGTTTTGAGTTGCAAAAACACGGCGAGCATCAGGACCGCTTCGGCTTCAGCTACTATTGCCGCGAAAGTGGTAGCGGACATGCAACGTATTGCATTAAATGTAACCTTGAAGCAGGCCGGAGTTGTTGAGCGAATTGACCGGCAGCAACCGGCAGTGAATTCGCGCATTATACAGATGACTTTAAAACTGGGATTCTAGATAGGTGCCATCCTTTCTCCGTTCCTTGTATGTTCAAGTTCTAATCGCAATTACGCTGGGCATTTTGCTTGGCTTTCTTGATCCCGCAACCGGGGCTGCCATGAAGCCCTTCGGCGATGGGTTCATCAAGCTGGTCAAAATGATGATCGCACCCATCATCTTCACCACCGTGGTGGCCGGCATCGCGGGCAGCGGGGATATGAAAAAGGTGGGGCGGACAGGCGGTCTGGCTTTGCTTTACTTTGAGGTGGTTAGTACCCTGGCGCTGCTCGTCGGCCTTCTGATCGTCAACGTTGTCCAACCGGGAGCGGGTATGAATGTGGATGCGTCCAAATTGAATGCAAGCTCGGTTGCCGCCTACACCGGGGCCAAGGGCATGAAAAGTACAACCGAGTTCCTCCTCGACATCATACCCTCCGCCTTCTTCGACGCATTCGCCAAAGGCGAAATCCTGCAGGTTCTACTTTTGGCGATTCTTACCGGGATCGCTTTACAGCGGCTGGGAGAACGCGCGGCGGTGATCTCCACCTTCATCGAAAAAGGGTCCGAGGTGCTATTTGAAATCGTGCGGATCATTATGTATGCTGCTCCGATCGGCGCTTTCGGAGCGATGGCCTACACGATTGGTTCATACGGCATAGCCTCACTGCTTTCGCTGGCGAAA
Source organism: Bryobacterales bacterium (assembly GCA_043785065.1). Taxonomy (GTDB): domain Bacteria; phylum Acidobacteriota; class Terriglobia; order Bryobacterales; family Bryobacteraceae; genus JANXSF01. The sequence goes on from JAYVXT010000441.1 coordinate 31,210, forward strand.
CTGATGGCCACTTTTTATGCCACCTGCCTGGTTTTCATCTTCCTAATTCTGGGCGTCATCGCGCGTCTGCATGGGCTTAATATTTTCCGCTTCTTGCGCTACATTCGCGAAGAGCTGTTAATTGTGTTGGGCACCTCGTCGTCGGAGGCGGCGCTGCCGCGCATGATGGCGAAGATGGAAGCCCTCGGCATTAGCCGTTCCACCGTCGGGCTGGTGATTCCCACCGGGTATTCCTTCAACTTGGACGGGACTTCCATTTATCTAACGATGGCGGCGGTTTTCATTGCGCAGGCCACCAACACGTCAATGACAATGTGGCAGCAGTTGACTCTGCTAGCCGTTTTGCTGTTGACATCGAAGGGCGCGGCGGGGGTCACCGGGAGCGGCTTTGTGGTTCTGGCCGCCTCGCTTTCAGCCGTCGGGCATCTGCCGGTGGGCGGATTGGCGCTGATCCTTGGGATTGACCGGTTCATGTCCGAAGCGCGTGCGTTGACCAACGTGATCGGCAACGGCGTGGCGACGGTGGTGGTCGCCAGGTGGATTGGGGATTTGGATGTGGCCGTGCTTGATCGTAAGTTGCGCGAAGGGGCATAGCTTTCTTCGCGGCAAGAATCGAAAGCCGGATGCGGGTTGTCCAAATTGCATTGCATCGCTTCGATAGCAGCCAGCTCAATCGGCAGTGGTTTTACGCATCCATCCTTCAGATCGCATTGCGAAAATTGCGCTTTCCTCAACCCCGCCGCGGAATGCTCGTGCTCTCCGATCAACACATGTCCAATTTCATGGGCCAAAATATGACCCAGAACGACGCGAAGAGTTGTTGCGGCGCTGCCTTGATGCTGAAAACGGCAGTTGGATGCTGCTCTAGAATTTGTTCAAGCATCCGGCCCACCCCCGATCATAAGGGGATCTGCCACTAACCTTGGTTAAATAACAAATTAGCGAATGACGAGTATCGCGGAATCCCCCGATTGCCATCGGGGGCTGGTGCGTGATTGTGTCACCCAAATGGTGAAATACGCAGCCCGCGGAACTGCCTTTACCTCAAGGAGTCTGGGGCTTTCATGGTAGCTCAACCGCCGTTTTCAGGTTGATCCATGCTTTGAATGCGATCCCGGAAAACGATGACGCGGATTCCGCCGCTAGAGAACGGGTGAGCGATCACCATTGCCAATCGGCGATGTCCATCGCATGCAGCCCGCGATCACCGCGGATGCTCATTTCGAGGATTGGTTCTGAGGAAACGGACCCAGTACGTCCCGTGCTCGCAGTTCATTTTGACGATCACGGGTAAAGCTTAATGCAATGCAACCGATACAAAGTAATATGCGATCAGCACTGCTCTTCTATGTCTTTTACTGCCTGGTCTCCATTTGGCGCAGTTAATGCTATCTTTCGCGGCCAGCATCGCATCGCACTTCGACATCAATTCTTCTCAAGGCTTTGGAACTAATCATCGCCGCGCTTTCCACCCATTTATCCACATCGCCGGCAAATCGAAATTCTTACTTTATGTCCAGCGCTGGAGGCTGCTCATTGCCTATATCCCAAATTCAACAATCCGACCGTGCAACCTATAACGTTGTTCCTTCGTCCATTCATTTGGGTTACGCGCAGTAATGCAGATGCGCGACAATGTATACAAGCCAGATCGCAAGATTGTGTGGTCTCCCAGATCACCAGGTGGAGGTTGGCTGAAATTCATTATGTCTGCCTAAGAGCATGGCTGGGGCCAAACGAATTGGCCTCCTATCTGCTTGACGGCTGAGGGGAAGTGATCTTTGACCGTAGGAATTCCAGGGGAAACTTACCCCGGGGAACGCCGCGTGGCGATGACTCCGGGGACCTTTGACAAGTTAATAAAGGCTGGCATGAATATCCTAGTGGAGCGGGGCGCGGGCGTTAGCGCCGGTTTTCCCGATTCCGAATACCAAGCCAAAGGCGCCACCATCGCATCGCGCAACGAAGTATTTGCCAACTCTGACGTAATCTGCCAAGTCCGCACGCTGGGGGCGAACCCCTTGGCGGGTTCCGATGATGTGCCAAGGCTCAAACCCAACCAAATGATTATGGGGTTTGCCGACCCATTGACCGCGCTGGCCGAAATGAACGTGATGGCCAAGGCGCAAGTATCGTTGCTCTCCATGGAGTTGATCCCACGCATCACGCGCGCGCAGGCCATGGATGCGCTCTCCTCAATGGCTACCGTCGCTGGGTATCGCGCGGTGCTGGCCGGAGCCGAAGCTTCGGCTCGTATGTTTCCCATGTTGACCACCGCCGCCGGCACCATCGCCCCGGCCAAAGTTTTTGTACTGGGTTGCGGAGTGGCCGGTTTGCAAGCTATCGCCACAGCCAAGCGGCTGGGTGCGGTTGTCAGCGCCTACGACGTTCGCCCCGCCGCCAAAGAGCAGGCCGAAAGCGTTGGAGCCAAATTCGTCATTTTAGATATTGACGCCAAGTCCGCCGAAGGCGCGGGCGGTTATGCCAAAGCGATGGACGAAGTTTTCTACCGCCGCCAACGCGAATTAATGACCGCCGTTTTGCGCGAACAGGACGTGGTGATTACCACCGCGGCTGTTCCCGGAAGGAAGGCCCCTGTTTTGATCACTGCCGAGATGGCGCGCGCCATGCACCCCGGCGCGGTGATCGTCGATATGGCCGCTGAACGAGGCGGCAACTGCGAACTTACTAAGTTTGGAGAAGTGGTCGAAGACAGCGGCGTGATCATTCTTGGTCCTTCTAACCTGCCCTCCGAAGCGGCTTATCATGCCAGCCAAATGTACGCTAAGAATATTGCCACATTCCTGTTGCATCTGGCGCCAAAAGGACAGTTGACGCTGAATCTGGAAGATGAAATCACGCGGGAAAGCCTGGTGACGCACGAAGGACAAATTGTTCATCCGAAAGTCGCCGAATTGGCCGGCCCGGTTCTGGTGGGGAGGTAGTCGAATCATGCAGGAATACGAAATTGGCTTGTGGATCTTTTTGCTCTCGGCGTTCTTAGGCTTTGAGTTGATCCGTCGAGTTTCCCCGCTATTGCATACGCCTTTGATGTCGCTTACCAACGCCATTTCCTCAATCGCCGTGGTGGGCGCGATTTTGGTCACCGGCAATAAAGATGCCTCGACATTCACCAAGACTCTCGGCTTTATCGCTGTTATGGCCTCCACCATCAATGCCGTGGGCGGATACATGATCACCGACCGCACCTTGAAGATGTTCAAGCGCAAGGATGATCGCCGCTAAATGAACGACATTCTTTATCCCATTTTTTACCTGTGCGCCGCCGGGTTGTACATTATGGCGCTGAAGTGGATGAACTCGCCTAGAACGGCTCGCCGCGGCGTATTCGCGGGCGAAGTCGGCATGTTGCTGGCGGTCATCGGCACCATGTTGCGTTACGAAGTAGTGGAGTACCATTGGATTATCTTGGCCATGGTGATTGGCGCCGCCATCGGAGCACCGCTGGCTTTATTAATGCCGATGACTGCCGTACCCCAACGAACGGCCATCGCCCAGGCATTTGGGGCATTGGCCGCCGCATTGATCGGAACCGCCGAGTTCTTCGAGCACCCGCCGCACGGTTTTGTCTTAGTGGCCCTGACCATCGAAATGCTGCTGGGTTATTTGACGTTCACCGCCAGCCTTATCGCGTTCGCCAAGCTGCAAGAATTGATGCCTGGTCGACCCCTCGTTTATAAAGGACAGAACTTCGTCAACCTGCTGGTATTCTGTACCGCAATTGGCCTAGGCTCCATGTTCTATCTTTCACCGGGCATTCCATGGGTGTTCCCGGCATTCGCGGCAACAGCGATGGTGTTTGGCGCGCTGCTGATCATCCCCATCGGCGGGGCGGACATGCCGACGGTGATAGCCCTACTGAACTCCTATGCCGGTTTATCGGCCAGCGCCATGGGGTTCGCGTTGAGCAACAAACTGCTGATTGTGGCAGGAGCGCTTGACGGCTCGTCGGGCTTCATTCTGGCCATCATCATGTGCCGCGCGATGAACCGCTCTTTCACCAACGTTCTGTTTGGCGGGTTCGGCGCGTTGGTTTCCAGCGCGGCGGGCAAGACCGAGCAGCGCCCGGTGCGCTCGGCATCGCCGGAAGAAGTGGCGTCTATCCTGGATACGGCGCGCTCGGTAATCGTGGTTCCGGGCTATGGTTTGGCGGTGGCGCAGGCGCAACACAAGCTTCGCGAACTGTACGATATCTTGACACGGCGCGGCGTAGATGTGCGCTTCGCTATTCATCCGGTGGCGGGGCGCATGCCGGGCCACATGAATGTTCTGCTGGCTGAAGCCGACATCCCTTACGACAAGATGGTGGAGATGGATGAAATCAACTCCGAGTTCGCCATGTGTGACGTGGCGCTGGTGATCGGCGCAAACGACGTGGTGAACCCCGCGGCGAAGAACGATCCGACCAGTCCAATTGCCGGCATGCCGATTCTTGAAGTAGACCGGGCGCGGACAGTGATGATCATTAAGCGCGGCATGGCGGCGGGTTTTGCGGGGATCGACAATGAGTTGTATTACATGGATAAGACGCTGATGTTGTTTGGCGATGCGAAGTCGTTTACCGCGAGTATTGTGAAGGAACTGGGTGTGACGGCATAGAACAGTTCAGTAGGGTACCCCGAATAAAATCGGCCTTGCCCACTTTCTCAAACGCACCACCTCATCGGCATTATGCCATAACATTTCGTGGCCCCAAGTTGTATTAGTGCCTTCGCGGCAATCCTTTGCCAAAGCCCTGCCGATATACTCGAACGATCCAATCGCTTGCTTAAGGTCTTCAGGCTCCCTCAGTGCGCCGAGTATGAATACACGGTCATTGAGGTGACTCGGAATGTAGTCCTTTGCTTCGGTTAGTCGCTCCGGCTTGTCATCGAAATCGATCGACAAAATCAAATTTCGATGGGGTAATCTTTCCATGTCGAAGGCGTGAACGGACCGGAAACATTCAAGGACTTTCAACCAACCTCCTGCCACCGGCTCAATGCGCATGTGTTGATCAGTGGCGGATAGTTCTCCCTGGAATCCCCTGGCAATTTGGCGATTAGCATCATCTTCCGGCAACAATAAAACATGCGGTTTATGTTTGTTGACACTCATGGTTGAAGGTCGCCGCGAGCGATCACATCAACCAAATTACCGTTATATTGCAGGCCGCTCAGAGGCCGTACCATCGTAGGTTCAAGATGGCTTTTGCGATAGAGCAGTAGCGTATTTTCATCCGAAAAAGTACGAATTGCTTCCGAATTATGTGACGTCGTAATAAACTGGCCGCCGGATTGGAAAGCCTTCCTCAACGCCATTACAAAGTGCTCGACTTCTGAGAGTGCGAGGAAACTATCCGGCTCATCCCAAAAGCAAAGCAACGGTCCGTAGGCATCATTTGCGGCCAGCACCAAGGCACAGATCATGAAACACTTCTCGCCGTCGGAAAGGTCCCCGAACTGCAATTTTACTGTCCCCACTTCGTTGGCGAATTGAACTTCCAAGCTTCTCGCGTCTGTTCCAACGATGGGATTCTTGATGTCTTTAAGATCGGGCAGTACTTGTTTGAGATACTGGTCGATTTTGGAATATGCCGATGGCGCGTGGGCAAGGATGCCAGAAAACCAAGCGGCAAAATCGGTACCTCTGGAATCTGGCTTTAAGGTTTCCGATTGGGATTCTCCTGAAATCAAGCTAGGTATCGGCCTAAGAATTATCATATGGGCAAGCCATTGCTTAAAGATGTATAGCGGATCCAACGAGGACTGCTCTTGAACGATAGGTAACGCCACCATATGCCAATCGATTAGGAACTTTGCCTCCTTCTCCTTCCCAGCTCTCGCCAAATGCACATCGGCCATCTTACGGACATAAATCGGAATTCCATCGACAGCAAATGTCTCTGCCAGAACTCGCAATTCCTTGAAGTTAGTTGGCAGCTCAAAGGCTATATCGTAGTGGTAGGTTTTCCCCTTCAGAACCACTTCGATCTCAAAGCTAATTGGCACTTCTGTTCGACCGCACGCGAAGTCCTTTGGCTTGACCAGCTCGCCTACGCGATTGGTGCCCCGACCAATGCTCTGGAGGATTTCAAGAGCACGACTAACCGTTGTCTTTCCCGATCCGTTATTTCCAATAAGTAATACGGAGGGAAGATCGGATACGGGCAACTGAAAGTTCTCAAGGCACCGGAAGTTATGCACGTAGAAGCGGCGTATCACAAATGCCATCATACCGCGCCTTCATGCAGCGTGGCCGTCGATACGGTTATTTCCGCCGAGGTTTGCCGCGAGGAGCAGATAAAGCAAACACGGACCACACATCACCCTTCACGTGTATGACGTGGACTAGATGCTTCAAAGAGAAACAATGACCAAGTGCTTGAACATTGTTCTGCAGTTAGCACGCAAAGCCAGGAGTCTATCCGCAAATGTTTGGAACTTGCCGCTCTACGTGACCGCGATCTTGACTCGAAGGTAGAGTCTGGTTGGCGTTAGTTCGACGATGCGAAGTCGTGTATAGCTAGTTCTGTAAACAAGCTATGACCTGGCGGCATAGAATAGAGACACGGCTATTGTCCACATGAGCGAAGCAGAACAGGCTCGCAACCTGCATGGCGTACTGGCGGCTGTTGAGGTTGTCATAGAGCAGGACAATCGCGCTGTTGCGATTCTGAAACCGTCGCAGACTGCGGGACGCATGATCTCCGAAATCCTCGCCGACCTCAAGGCGCGAGGCTCGACTGCGGCAATGGATGATGACTTCGCCAAGGACATTCAGGAAAGAATCGACGCTCAGCCAATTCAAATTTCCAAAAACCCCTCACTCAATCCACTTACAAATCCTCCCATCCCCACCCCCGCCGCGCCGATCCGCTTCCCCCATTAGCTACCCTTAAATCGAGATCAAACATGCCGTCATCCGCATACAACTCGCTCCATGTCATCGTCGGCAAGGTGAAACAGCGCCACAATCACACCCTCAAATGCGATAGGATGCCAGAGTGAAACTCCTCGTAATTCTTCCCTTATCCGCCGCGCTCCTGCTTGCCGCTGCGCCCGCCATCACGTGCGATGTCCTTGCCACCAAATCCTTCGGTGAAGCAGTAAAAATCCACTCCGCCACACTCGTTACCTCGAAGGCCAACATGCCCGAACACTGCGACGTTCGCGGCGTCATCTGGCCTGAAGCCAAATTCGCCATCAAGCTGCCCACCACTTGGAATGATCGTTTTCAAATGGTCGGAAATGGAGGCACCGCCGGCACAATCTCCATCGGCGCAGTGGACGCTGCGCTTCGCAAAGGGTTTGCCGCATCCTCCACCGACACAGGTCACGACGCCGCCAAAGAACCCCTTGCCACGTTCGCCTATGTCACTCCTGAAAATCCTAACGGCCTGCGGAAGCTGAAGGACTTCGCCTATCTCTCGGTTCACGAAACCGCCGTGCTTTCCAAACAAGTGATCGAGGCCTACTACGGCAAAACTCCGAAGTATTCGTATTGGGTTGGCTGTTCCACCGGCGGTCGACAAGGCATGCAGGAAGCGCAGCGCTATCCTGAGGATTTCAACGGCCTGGTTATCGGCGCCCCCGGCCTCTACCTAACAGGCAACGTCATCCGCCGCCACTGGGTTGGCCAATCCCAACTAGGCGACGGCGCGATTCCCGTGGAAAAGCTGCCGTTGCTGGCAAAGCTAGTCTATGAAAAATGCGACGAGGTTGATGGCTTGAAGGACGGCATCATCGACGATCCGCGCCGCTGCGATTTCAAACCTTTGCGCGATGTCCCCAAGTGCGCCGCCGCCGACAGTGCCGATTGCTTCACAGCTCCGCAGATCGAAGCGCTGGCTAAGATCTATGGTGGCCCGCGCAATTCCAAAGGCAAGCAACTGTTCCCCGGCGAGCCCGTGGGTAGCGAATCGCAATGGTCCGATAACATGGTCGGCCCCATTAAAACCGTTCTGCCACGCTCGGAAAGCCAGATGAAGATGGCGATCCTCGACCCGCCTCCCGGCCCCTCTTGGAATTACACCTTGTTCAATTTCGATACCGACCCGCCTCGCACGCTTAAGGCTGCCGCCGAATTGAATCCGCGCAATCCCGATTTGTCTTCGCTTAAGAAGCGCGGCGGCAAGATCGTCCAATATTCCGGCTGGGCCGATCAGCAAGTGAACCCGTTCCCAGGCATCGAGTATTACGAGACAGTTTCGAAGAAGCTGGGCAACGGACCGACCCGTGATTTCTATCGTCTGTTCATGGTTCCTGGCATGTTCCACTGTAACGGCGGCCCGGGCTGCAGCACGATGGATTGGTTGGGCGCGGTGATGGATTGGGTGGAAAACGGAAAGGCTCCGGAGCAGCTAACCGGCGCGCACATGGAGAATGGAAAAGCCACACGAACCCGTCCGGTGTGTCCCTATCCGCAGGTGGCGAAGTATAATGGCTCGGGCAGTATCGACGAAGCGCAAAACTTTACTTGTAAGTGATGTTCTTGCTAAGAGCCGACCCTACTTCAGACCTTAGTCCGGATTTCGCCGCGTGGGTCTTCGGGGTGAAGCGATGCCAGCTCGCCCAGCATCTCCCGCGTGCGTTCGTCATGCACGTCAGGAGATTCCAGCGCTACTTCAACGATCTGATCTCCGCGCGTATCTTTACGTGGATCATGTACGCCCTTATCTCGCAGCCGGATTTTTTTTGACCGTTCTTAACGCCTTGTGGGATTTTCAACAGCGCTCGACCGTCGATAGTCGGCACTTCGATCTTGGCGCCAAATCCGGCTTCGCTGACGGAAACAGGAATCTTTATTAAGATGTCATCGCGGTCGAAGAATGGGTGAGGCTCCACGCGAACGGTGATGAACAGGTTTCCCTGTGCGGAAGTTGGGTTTGTGTAAGCGCTTGCAGCTTGCCAGGCGATGCGGAGCAATCCGCATCGCCCGCTCTGTTATTCGATTAGTGCATTTTGCGCCCGTTCGCGATCACCATGGCTTCCTGAGGTGTGAACACAATCCCACGAAATTCTCTCCCATTGTCCACCAAAACAAACCGCACCACGATAACTGGGAAAGGCAAGCCAGGAATAAACAAACTATAAGAGCCCGAGCAATCCTTGTTAACCGTGTAGGTTCCACCCCCAGGCCGGTTCAATACAGGTCCACTTAACGAGCCTTTGGCGTTTTCAAGTTGGGTAAAGCCCCCTTCGCCGTCGAAAACATGAACAACAACGGTAAGGAATTGCTCCATTGTGCCAACAGGAGTATTGGGGAACGACGGCAGGACGGAGGACGCCGGGGCCGTTCCCGAAACCTGAACGCCGAATGCCCCCTTTAGAGATTGGCTATTACATGGAGCCTCCAGACCCGACTGCGAATAGACACTACAAGCGCTCGCCGCAAGCAAAGTAAAAGACTGGATCAACATTTTATACATTCACGATTCTCCTTTTTGGGTTGAGGGGCGGCGAAAGCCACCCGACGATTTGATCATGCACCTGAAAGCAGCCAGTGGCCATGGAGGAAGTCTGTAGAGAACCTGAATAAGGGTTAGCGCCTATGCAACAATGATGCAGATGACTCCGCCGAGATCCGACAAAGGGGCTTACACACTTGATTTAGGAGCCCATGAATTAATGCGGGCCGGTTATCCTGTTAAGCTGGAGCGCATTCCCTTGGCGCTGCTCTTTTTGTTGGTGGAGCGCAAGGGGCAGCTGGTAACCCGCCAGGAGATCGTTGAAAAGTTGTGGGGGAAAGACCGCTTCATTGATGTGGATAACAGCATCAATACGGCGATTCGGAAGCTGCGCCGCGCCTTTAAGGATAATCCTGAATCCCCGGCATTTGTTCAAACACACCCTGGTATGGGTTACCGCTTTATAGGAGAAATTACATTCTCCGGCAATAACTCAACAATACCGGGCCGACGCATTATGCTGGCTGTGCTGCCCTTTGAAAATCTTTCAGAAGATCGCGAACATGAGTATTTCAGCGATGGTTTGACGGAGGAAACTATCGCGATCCTGGGGCAAGTCCATCCGAACCAACTGGGCTTGATCGCTCGCACTTCGATCATGGCGTATAAGCGGACAGCGAAGACAATCGGTGAAATCGGCCGTGAACTGGGCGTTGATTACATCCTTGAAAGCAGCGTGCGCCGCGAAGGTAACCGCGTGCGAATCGCCTGCCAGCTGATTCTTGTCCGCGATCAAACTCACCTTTGGGCCAAAGTATTTGAACGCGACTTGCCTGGTATTTTGAGTTTGCAGGTGGAATTGGGCAAATTGATCGCGGGTCACGTACAAATCCAACTTGACCAGGAGGCGATATTTGAGCAGCAATACACCCCATGCATTGATGCCTAGGATCTATGCCTTCAAGGGCGCCATCACTTCAACCGGTTCAATCACCGGCAAGGTCTGGCATGTTTTCAAATGGCCATTGAGAAAGACCCTCGGTATGCGCCGTCTTTTTACGGATTGGCGAACTGCTGCTTTGGTTTGACGTTGGCGGTCGATGAATCCACATTGGATCTTCTTCCGCTAGCATTATCCGCCGCGGAACGATCCCTGCAATTAAATAGCGGACTTGCGGAAGGTCACAACGCGATGGGACTCATCCGGATGTGGTTTGAATGGGATTGGCCGAGGGCCAGCGCATCTTTTCAACGTGCGATTGAACTGAATCCCAGTTGCGTTCACGCCCACTCAAGCTATGCACATTTGTTGTCGAACCTAGGACAAGCCAGCGATGCTATGCGGGAAATGGAAATTGCGCGGCAACTAGATCCGCTTTCACCAATGGTCAGCGTTTTTGAAGGTATTTTCCTCTATCACGC
>JAYVXT010000442.1:0-5544 GCA_043785065.1 Bryobacterales bacterium
GTGCCTTTTCTTTCTTCATGCTGATTGTCAACACCCAGCATGGCTGCTCTTGACCCCTTCAGGCTCATTCTTGCATTAGAAATAGGGGCCTCCTCCAGGCTCATCCTGCATTGGATAAGATTGTGCTTTCGTTAGTTAGATCGGATTGTGGCCCCACTTTTTATGATCCCTCTTATGGACTGACATGTACTTCGAAAGCTGATTTCGAGCAAAAGGCGATAGCCGGATACGCGATGAGAATTGGGGCCGATGCTCCAAATCTTGGTATTTATCATTTTCCAAAAGCGGCACTGTCCAATATTACTTTTTTGCCACTGTTAAGCAGTTCGTTCTAATTCTTATTGTAACTCATTGCCTGAGTACTAAGTATGCTATTAGTTGCACAACGTTTACCTTGCAACTAAGTAATACGCATGATAACATCCTAACTTACTAGTGAACTCCCTAACATTGACGTTTGAGCGAACCAACCAGAAACAAATTGAGTCATTCCGACCTTGCCATTTTGACTTGTGCATAACAGGGGCGCTGGCTTCACCGTAAGGTTTACAGGCGCCGTTTTTGCGCTTATTTCCCACTCCCCTTCCCCATTCATTTATTTTTCGCATTACAATTGGGTTAAGAACTTGCGCTCCTCGTTTCGAGAGTGGCTGGTAATTGAGGGGAAATTATGGAACGTCTGCAATGCCTATTGGCAACAATTCTCTGCCTGGCCGGATTGGCCATGGCGCAATCAGTTACTTCAGAAATCCTCGGGGTTGTAAAAGACCCCACGGGGTCGGCGGTTCCTAACGCCAAAGTAACCGTCAGGAACTTGGACACAAACATTAAGCATGACGCCACGACGGATCTGGAAGGCCGTTTCCGGGCTTTGCAATTACAGCCCGGCCCTTATCAGGTGATCGTCGACGCCGCCGGCTTTGCCAAGGTGATTCAGGGACCAATCACGTTGCTGTTGAATGAACGGCCCAGTCTCGACATTACCTTGAAAGTATCGTCGATCTCGGAAACAATTGAGATCACGAGCGCTGCTCCGTTGATAAATGTGACCAACGCCGAAGTGGGCGTAAACTTTGACGGTAAGCGCATCACGGAAATGCCTCTGTCGGCAAACGGCAATGTGCTGGGCATTGCGCTACAGGTGGCGGGCGTCAGTCAATTATCCAGCGGAAATAGCTCTTTTGCGTCAGGTGGAGTTTCCTTCTCGGTCAATGGAATGCGGACGCGGTCAAATAACTTCATGATCGATGGGCAGGATTCCAATAATCCCTCCGTAACCGGCTTGGTTCAAGAAGTGAATAACCCCGATGCGGTGGCGGAATTCCGCCTGATCACGAATCAATTTCTACCCGAGTACGGCCGCTCCGCCGGTTCGGTTGTAAGCATCATCACCAAGAGCGGAACCAATGGGTTTCATGGTTCCGGGTATTGGTCCTACAATGGCAACGCTCTCAACTCTCGCAGCAATCTGGATAAGCGCACTTTTACCAAGGCTCCCTGGCGCGTGCAGAATCAAGTTGGCGCTACAGTCGGCGGGCCCGTGATCAAGGATAAGACGTTTTTCTTCTTTTCCGGTTTGCGTTGGACCGATCATAAATTCGCCAGTGGCACAGCGATCGGGGGCGCCCCTACTCAGGCAGGTAAGGACATCCTAAGTGCCGCCGCCGGAACATTGCCGCAGGTGAAGGCCGTGCTTGACTTTCTCCCTGCGGCGCAACAAGCTTCCGGTTCTTCAGCAAAATTAATCCGAAATGGGCAGACCTACGCCATACCCCTCGGCACCCTCAGCGGCGCGGCTCCTAACACTTTCGACGCGTGGCAATGGACTGGGCGCGGCGATCACCGTTTCAACGACAAGCATTCTTTAATGATGCGCTTCGGCAGCGATACGCGCACCTCCGTTGCGGGTCAGGGTGTTCCTCCTGGTCTAACCGCATCGACACCAGCCAAGCGCAATTCAGCTGGGGTCGGGCTAACAAGTTCCCTGCAATCCAATTTAATTAACGAAATGCGTTTTGGGTTCCAGCGGATTAGTTCGGTTACCAACGCCGCCGATGCCAGAGCGGCCACCATTCCATCCATTGAAATCCCTGAGTTCGGCTTAGCCGGGTTTAATGATGCTGCTTCCCGCACTGCTATCGGCCTAGCCTTAAACCTGCCGCAATCCCAATACTTGACTAACTATCAGTTAATTAACAATCTGACTTGGATCAAGGGCAGCCATAACATGAAATTTGGCATCGATTTCCGCCGTCAGGACCAGAATCAGGATTTCAACCCCACCTTGCGTGGACGCTTGGTTTATAACACCCTGCAAGATTTGGTGGATGACGTCGCGCAGACTGCCTCCATCAACAGCTTCCTTCCTGGCGTGCCGAAGTTCCAGTCCTATCGCTATTACGATCAATTCTTTTTCGCGCAGGACGAATTCCGGATCAAGCCTAATTTCACGATCACTTACGGCATTCGTTACGAAGCTCCAGGGAATCCGGCCACTTTCCTGAAGGGAATTAACGACAAAGTAGTGGCCAACAATAACAACGATGAACGTTACCGGTTTACACCCGTGCCCCCGCGCGACTTGAACAACTGGGCTCCTCGCTTTGGTTTCAACTGGCGGCCTAAGGGCCTGGGTATGCTTGGAGGCGGCGATAAGTTCGTGGTGCGCGGAGGTTACTCCAGAACTTACGACATCATTTACAACAATATCTATCTAAATATCTTCAGCGCATTCCCCTTCACACTGGTGAATATTTTCCCGGCCCGTTCGCCCGGTGCTTTTCCACTGATTACCGGCATCGCCTTTAATGGCGTGCACCCGGCCATCGCCAACCCGCTGCTGATCACGCGAACGGTTGTGGACAAGAGCTTCCGTGCACCCGTGGTTGAACAATTTTCGTTCAACGTTCAGCGCCAATTGCCGGGTAATTGGGCGCTCACCACCGGTTGGGTCGCCACCAAGGGCAGTGGCTTATTCCAATCGCTTGATGGCAACCCCACAATCCAAGGCGATAACGCCAAAGGAACCATTCGCGTTGATCCCACCAAGGGAATTATCCGCCTACGAGCTAATTCCGCTTCTTCGATCTACCATTCCTGGCAGTCCAGCCTGGAACGGCGCTTTAGAGGTAACTTCACCATGGCCGCGCATTACACTTGGAGTTCGTTTATTGACGATGCCTCGGAAGTGTTCAATCCGTCGGTTGCCGGTGAGGTTGCCGTGTCACAAGATTCGTTCAACCGGCATTTGGATCGCGGGCGTTCCACCTATGACCGTCCGCATCGTTTTAGCGCCAATGCTTTGTATGAGCTTCCTTGGATGCGCGACCAAAAAGGCGCCATCGGGCATATTCTGGGCGGCTGGCAAGCCGGCGGATTGTTGACGTTCCAATCCGGTCCTCCATTTTCGCCATTGGCAAACGCCGATCCAGGTTTCCGGTTAAGCGGAATTGACGGGTTGGTGGGCAACGCTATTCGCCCGAATGTGGAGACAAACTTGCCGATCGGAAGCATGTCTCTACCTGAGATTATGGCGGCTGGCGGAAGGAAACTTTTCCTTGACGCCAACAACAATCTAACCATTACGGCGGCCAAGCCGATTGGCAATGCCGGCCGCAACATCCTGCGGGCCGATGGCATTAACAATCTTGATTTGGTGCTGACCAAGAATATCAGGATTCCGTTTGAGGGCCACAAACTGCAGTTTCGGGCGGAATTCTTCAATTTAACCAACACCCGGGACTACGGCATTCCCAACGCGACAGTTACCAGCACGGCATTTGGGTTGGAAGGCAATACGGATGGCGGCAATCGCCGGATTGTGATGCTGCTTCGGTACCAATTCTAAGCTTTCGGCAAGAAGTAAAAGCCCCTGGCCGCAAGGCGGGGGCTTTTGTTTGCTAGCCGGTCTTTTTGGCCATTTTGGGGCTCCGGACAGCGGTGGCCAGATCCTCATGTTCAAAGGCGCTTGCTAGCCGGTCCATTTCGGCCGCCTTCAGGCCTTTCGCGGCAGCCACCGTGCGCCAACGCGCGACCGCACTGCCAACTTCACCCGCAATTTTCCGGGCATCTTTGGAGTCAATCGTAAAGTACGCCGCCACGCTAAACGCAAGTTCGAGCGATGCTGTTCCGTCCAATTCATCGATCATGGTGGTTAGTATGCGCGGCTTGAATTCCACCGCAACCGGATTTAGATCGTAAGCAGGAGACAATCGCCAGCCGTGCGTGCCCGCAAACAAGAAGGCATGGTTTCGCAGGTGGTCATCCGTATTTGAGATCAGCACGTTGAAGACAATGCGCCGCCATAACTGCTTAAGGTCATCTTTCGGCGCCGCGCCGTGGCGGCGAAGCACGTCGGCAATTTCAAGATAACTGTGCTGTTCATTATCGCTTGCGCCCAACATACTCATGGCTGAAAGGAAGGGAATTCGTTCTTCCCCCTCGCGATCGAAGCGGCGCAGCAGCAGCACCGGTTTCTTCGCGATCACTTCCAGACGCCAAATGGGGGTTGGTATCCCGGCTTTTCCCGCAAGCTCAAGCGCCACGGCTTCCCAAAGAACAGCTCGAATTTCATCGGATTTTTGTGGAAACTTGGCGATGGCAAGAGAACCGTCCTTATCTCGGACGGAAGCCTTCGGCCTAGCGCCGCCCAGCGAAGAACCGGGCGCCAGCAGCAAACGCAAGTCTTGATCATCCTCACTGTCATTGAGAACCTTTTCACTAGCGGAGAGCAGCCGGGGGAGATCGACGATGGGTGGAATGGCCACCTTATCCGCCGGCGCAAGGAATGCGCCGTCATCCATTTCCGCAAAGCGCAATGCCCCTTGGCGCGTCCGGTCGTCAACCATGGTGAGGAAGTCGATTTCGAGCAGCGTGCGTGGCTGCGTCTTTTCCGCCATGGCTCTGCGACGTTCGGCGCGGCGCATTAGAACGCGTCCCCAACGATCGGGAGCCGAATCGCCCAACGCTCCGAACAACGCCTTGCCCGCCGGAGTGTGGTGTGGGCCAGGACCCAATATCAACGCCGGTTCCAGCGCGAAGCAAGTGGGTAATGCCAGCCAGCTTCTGTCGTATTCAAAGGTTGCGGATTCCTGACCGCGGCGCGCACGAGTCCACAGCCGTCCAACCAAGTGCGATTGGCCGCCTAGATCCACGTAGACTGTGTGTGCGCGTTCCATTGGGATTAGCTTTTGATCTTCCGGTCCTTCGGCAAATGAATGCGTTTTGGAAGGCGTTCTTCATCAAGTTGAAGGCCTAGCTGATCGTGCTTAACATCGGCCAAGTCAGCGAAGCGCGGAAGTAGTCCGGTAATAAAGAGCAGGGAGGCATAAGTCCCCATGGATACGTTGGGATCGCCCTTTTCCGCCTTGTTGAGCGTGGTGCGGCTGATGGAGGCGCGCTGGGCCATGACAATAGTGGGTATGCGGCGTCTGAGCCGCGCATCACGCAGATCCGTTCCTAGTTTGTGGATAGCCGAGCGGATGGGGGCAAGTAACGAGGAAGCGTCGGATTGTTTAACGATGCCCATAGTACACAGTAACCAAT
>JAYVXT010000443.1:0-16811 GCA_043785065.1 Bryobacterales bacterium
CCACCTCGACATCGGATACCTCCTGGTTAGATTTCAGAGTAGATCGCATGAAGAGATTCATCTTATTGTCCCGAATCGTTCCCTTGAATTTGAATGGAGGCAAGCCAGTTGTTGAAGGTATCTTGCCAACCACCGTGGATGAAATGCGATCTTCTTCGATCGTCGAGCAAGTGACCCACTGGCGCTCAGGGAGGCATTTCTTTAGGATACTCAGCTTGGGAATACAGGTAGAATATAGTCATGAGCACTACGGCACTTATTCCGGTTGAGGAGTATCTCCGCCTTACAGGGAAGCCGAACTGCGAATACATTGATGGCGTCCTGCACGCCAAAGCCATGCCCACTACCCTTCACGCTTGGATTCAGTCCCTCTTGATCTTGATGCTAAGCAAGCAGGGAAAGATCGCTCTATCGGAACTTACCTTGCGAGTGACTCCTACAACATTTTTGGTTCCGGATGTGGCGGTCGTCAGGAGCCTTCAGTTCCCCTATCCGGTTGATCCACCGGAATTGTGTATCGAAATCCTTTCACCGGAAGATCGAATTGGCGCCTTACTTGCCAAGTGCGAGCAATACCATTCTTGGGGCGTGCCATTTTGCTGGGTGATCGATCCAGTCAAGCGCGTGGCCTGGGAATATCCCTCCGGCGGCGAACCTTCGCGACTCGACGCGCACGGTAAATTGCAAGCTCGGGATATGATCATTCACTTGGCGGAACTATTTGCCGATTTCGAATGATTGGCCTTCAATCCCCGCCCCCCTCAACGATTACCGTTGGGGGCGAGGGGCACTTCGTTCCCGGTTCTGGCCGGAACCTTAACACAGATTCCAACAGCCACCTCCGAATCTCAGCAACTGTGCTTGGAGCATATTGACCAGTATGCCGTAATGCAAACATCTCGATCATTTGCGCCAGTATGGGTGTAAACCGGTTCACACAGCTTGGCAACGCTTCACAGTAAGTATCTTCTCTAGCCCCAATACTCGTCACTTACAAACGCTTCGAATGTTTCTCTAGTACCTGGAGCAGGCTGGCCAGGGGGCCAGCCGCAGACGAGGGCGTCTGCATAACTTTGGACGCAGCAGTGGATACTTCTTAAGTGACGAGCATTGTCTCTAACCCGCATTTCTCACCAGCTTTCTGCTGCGAGGCGGGATAAGGCGCGTCTACTTCGTTGCGATGCCTCACCGTGCTCAACATTCTGCCAAAGTATGCTTCCCCGCGCTGAGCGGCGCGCGCCTCGTATCCGCACCCTTCCCCCGCCTGTCGCGACGAAACCTGGTGAGAAATGCGGGTTAAACTGTGCCGAAAATTCACACCCAGTGCCACGCAACCACACACACCCTTGACGACGTCTAATATATTCAACAATCTACCATTGGCAAGGAACGTGCATTGAAGAGATTCATGAGAAGTAGAGATTGGATGGCCTCCGCAGCCTTAGCTTATTCCCTTGGCCTTTTTGTAGGCGTGGCGGGGATTCGCATCGCCAATGCTAAGGCACAGGATTCTACTAACGTCAACGCACGCTATACGGTCGAAAGTATCGACTTTGATGGCATCGACGAAACGCGTTTGTCGAGTTCTTTACGCTCGGAACTGAGGCGCCGGGTTGGGGAAAAGTTCCGTCCCGAAGTTTTCGCCGAACTGGCTGTAAAGATTAAGCAAGAGCTGCGCGCCCGCGCCGTTTCGCCGAAATTGCAGCGTGGTACGAATGCGGAAAACATCAAGGTGTTGCTGCAAGTGGAGCCTCGGCGCAACCCGTTCGATCCTTCGCGTTCGCGTGTCGCATTCAGCGATAAGCAGGGTTGGTCTGGCGCCGGCACGATTGGAGCGGAGGATTCCCACAACGTGGTTAGGGCGGGCTACTTCAGCATTGGCGACGATTTTCTGGACCGTCAACAGGGAATCACCGCCGCTTACCAAAGAAAGTTTTTCCTGGACCAGGTTCGTTTGGGGTTTCAGTTCGACACGGCCAGTTCAAGCTGGAATCGAACTTTTTTTCCTCAGTCCGCGGGCCAGTATAAGAGCCGCCAAAGTTTCACTCCAACGGTTTCCTATGTGCCGATGGAAGGGCTAACGCTGACGGCCGGCATGCAGTTCACAAATTATGACTTTGCACAATCTTCTCAGGCTTCCGGCCTAGGAAGGGGCTCCTCCCAATCGTTGATCTCTACTCTGCGATTTCGACGCGATTGGGGGGAGCCTGACTCTTTACGCCAAGCTGTGACAGCCGAATTCGGTACTCGAATCGGCACGCAATTGACTGGCGGAGATTACAGTTTTAAACGCCATTTGGCGGAAACCCGTTATGCGGTCACTTACAATCATCAACGCATTGAAACCAATTTTGCCATTGGCAGGTTGGACGGAACCGCGCCCCTGGGTGAGCGGTTTGTTGCCGGAAACGCGCGCCTGCTGCGCGGTTGGAATAAGTATGACATTACGCCTGTGGGGGCCACGCGCATTACGGCTGGTTCAGTGGAATACCTGGCGCGGGTGGGTCAAAAATGGATGCCCGCCGTATTTGTCGATAGCGGCGCCGTTTGGAGCAATGCCATTGCGAAGGTAACGCGCAATTCAGTTGGGGCGGGTATCCGAAGTAAAGATGGCTTCTACCTTTATGTTGCCGTACCCTTGAAGGAAGGACGCATTGAACCGCAGGTGATAACTGGAGTGAATTTCTAATGCGGTGCATGGGCGGGCTTAAGCCTGCAACTACCAAGGCCCGGGAGATAATGGTAATGGTGGTTACGGGCTTGAGCCCATGCACGGAGCCGATACGATGAAGCCACTCCTTAAATCCCGCAGCACTTGGCTTGTGGCAGCCGCACTTGGCGCGGCTGTTTTGCTTCATGGGGTGGCGGCGGTGAACCTGCGCTTGCACCACGACGAGAACTTCCTGCGCGTAACCGCCCCGCACCTTCACTTCTTGAGCGGCCATCCGCTGGAACAGCTTAAGAACGGGGCCAGTGTTCTTTACTCGGTTCAATTGGCGCTTTCCAGCGACGAGTTCGTTACGGTCGAACGGCGATCTGTGGAACGCTTCGTCGTCAGCTACGACATTTGGGAAGAGAAATTTTCGATCGCTCGCATTGGCCAATCGAAAGCTACCGTTTCCCACTTGGATTCAGCCGCGGCCGAAAATTGGGTTACGACCAAAGTTGCGCTGCCCACCCGTGGGCTTTCCAACGAGGCCAAATATTGGGTAAGGCTCGATATGCGCGCCGAAGAACCCAAGGACCCCACAGCCCTGCTGACACAGCCGCCCTTGGCCGTTGCCAGACTGGTGGAGCTTTTTTCCCAGACCCGCAAGTATGATCCCGACCGCTGGACCACCGACCAGGGACCATTCCGCTTTGCGGACCTGAAGCCGTGAGCCTGCGAAAGAAACTCATCGGCATCTTTCTGTTGGCCACGCTCGCGCCATTGGCCATCACTCTTTGGATTTCTGTTTCCCTGCTGGATGAAAGCTTCCGCCATTCTTCCACCGGACAACTGGACGAACTTTCGCAAGCACTGCTCGCCACCGGCCAGGAGTTGTACCAGCAAGCACGAAGGTCGCTGGAAGAAGACGCGGCTGCCGGACGATTAAAGCCGAAGCACTACTTGAGTAAGGACAAAGCTTCCTGGCCGCAAGATATCACGGACTTTGCGGCCAGCGGGGAGGTATCGCGCTTTAACCTTTCGGGCCCTGATGGCAATCGATTGGATTACCTTGCAGGCGACAAGGGCGATGTGAAGGTTTATTCGCGTCCGCTGGGGCGCATTGGCTTGAAAAACCTGGAACGCATGTATAAAGACGCCCGCAGCATTGTAGTGGAGCGTTCGAACATTTTCGATCTTCCGCAAGCCAGCACCAAGGCATTGATTGTGCTTGCTGTGGGAGTGTATTTGGTTAGTTTTGCTCTTCTCGTTTGGCTCTCCATGCGCATCACGCGGCCGTTGAAGGAGCTGACGACTGGCCTTGGGCAACTGGCGGCCGGCAACTTGGGAGTGCAGCTTCCCGTGAAGCAATACGACGAGGTGGGCCGCGCCCTGGATGCCTTTAATCAAACCGCCAACGAGTTGAAGAGGAATCGCGAAAAGATCGTCTATCTGGCGCAAGTGGCAAGTTGGCAGGCGCTGGCGCGCAAGATGGCGCACGAGGTGAAGAACTCGCTGACGCCGATTCGCCTCACGATGGAGGAGATTAAGGCGCGCGCGGAAAAGGCCAATGGCCAAGCCGATCCTGAATTCCTGCGGCAAGCTTCCGACATTGTGGTGGAAGAAGTGGTGTCCCTGGAAAAGCGCGTGCGAGCCTTCAGCCAATTCGCCGCCGAACCGCCGCTGGAGTTTCGTGACATCGACTTGAACGCAGTGTTTGAAGAGCGCGTCAGCTTCCTGAAATCCGCGCATCCAGGCTTGGAATACGATCTTGAGCTTTCCTCTGTTCCTCCAAGAATTCGCGCCGATGCCGACCTGCTGAAAGGCATGTTGACCAATCTGCTTGAAAACGCCGCGCAAGCCGTGCCGGAGGGCGGGCGTATTAAGGGCCGCACGTTTGTCGACGAAAATAGCGCCGGTTTTGAAATCCACGATTCCGGCCCAGGCTTGAATGAACTGATCAAGCAAACCTTGTTTGAGCCGTCTATTTCGTTCAAACCGGGCGGTATGGGGCTGGGGCTTTCCATTGTCAAGAAGAGCGCCCTGGCCTTGGGCGGCGACATTCATACCATTCAAGGAGAGTTGGGCGGCGCGGCATTTCGCGTACTTCTGCCCACTGCCTAAATGGCCTCCAAACGTATTCTTATTCTGGACGACGAGGAGAACATCGGTCGCTCCTTGCGTATGATTCTGGAACGCGAAGGTTATGTGGTTGCCATCTGCCGGACAGGCCACGAATTCCGCGCGTCCGCCGAAAGGGAGCGCGCCGGAGCTTTTTTGCTGGATGTGCGGCTACCGGATGCAAGCGGCATCGACCTGTTGCGCGAATTGCGGCAGGCCGATATTCAAGCGCCGGTCATCATGATCTCCGGCCATGGAACGATCGCCGACGCCGTGGAAGCCACGCGCGCCGGAGCGTTCGATTTCCTGGAGAAACCCTTAAGCCGGGATCGTGTGTTGCTGTCCTTGGAACGCGCTTTTGAACAAGCCAATTTAAAGGAAGAAAATGCGCGCTTGAAAGAGTTGGCCCCGCAGCCGCATCGCATGATTGGGTCAAGCAGCGCCTTTAAGCACATTGTGGAACAAGCCACGCTGGCGGCGCGTTCCGATGCGCGAGTGCTGTTTATTGGCGAATCCGGAACGGGTAAGGAATTGCTTGCGGCCCACATTCACGAGTCCAGCCCGTTTTCTTCGGGACCCTTCGTCAAAGTGAACTGCGCCGCGATTCCGCAAGAGCTTATTGAAAGCGAACTTTTCGGTCATGAAAAAGGCGCCTTTACGGGGGCCGCCGCCGTTCGTAGAGGGAAGTTTGAGTTGGCCGATGGCGGTACTTTGTTTTTGGACGAAGTTGGCGACTTGGCCGCCGCATCGCAAGCGAAGCTGCTGCGCGTTCTTGAAGAAGGCGAATTCCACCGCTTGGGCGGCGAGAGGACGGTGAGGGTTAGCGTCCGTGTGGTGGCTGCCACTAACCGCGATTTGAACCAGATGGCGAGCGAAGGCAAATTCCGGGACGACCTTTATTGGCGGTTGGCCGGTGTTCCGTTGCGCGTGCCCAGCCTTCGGGAAAGGGTGGAAGACGTCCAACAGTTGGCCGAATATTTCCTGGATGAATTTTGCCGCCGTAATAACTTTCGCAAGCGGGTTTTTGCAAAAGAGGCGGTTGAATTATTGCGAGGCTACCATTGGCCGGGCAACGTGCGTGAGTTGCGCAACACAGTGGAACGTATGGCCATCCTAGCTCCCGGGGACCAATTGGGCGAGGCCGATGTGCCGCTGGAAATTCGATTCCGGGCGTCGGAGGCTGGTCCGAATGTGTTGGAGGAAGCCCGCCGGTCGGCCGAGCGGGACCAGATTATGCGGGCGCTGACCGATTCGCGCTGGAACGTTTCGCGAGCGGCGCGTAGCTTGGGTTTGGAACGGACGAATCTGCACAAGCGAATCCGGGCCCTCGGCTTGCGCCGCGCGTAAGGCTCGCCTCTCTATGTAAAACTCTGTGTGCAGTGGTGGGGCGGACCTCCTGGTTTGCGGAGGGCCCCCTGGCCCGACTGCTCCGGTAACAGAAACCGCTCGAGTCCCGCCGGATTTGTCAGGCGTCACAAGAAGCGATTACCGCCATCTTTTTAAAAAACACGCGCAAAACGAAGGTCCGAATCAGCAGGATGCCTTCCGGAAAATAGGTAATAAATCGAGTGGCGGACGGCGTTTAGCAATTTCGAAACTTTCCCAAGCTGTTCATCAATCGAACGATCGGTAAGGTTCGCTTGCCGGATGATTGCTCGCAACGTGCCGCGATCCAACTGCTTGTGATCGGGCACGACCAATTGAGCAAAAGGCTCGGACCGTCGCATAATAATGTGGCTACCTTGCTGCCTTTTGATCTTGAACCCAACTTGTTCGAGGGCCCTCACACAGGCTGATCCTAAGATGGAAGGAAGCTTCGTCAAACGGAGAGCAACTCGGCGTCAAACCGATCTTCTGGAATGGGAATACCGTCGGCTTCCAATGCGGCGATATAAGCTTTGATCGCTTCTTTTATATTGCTGACAGTCGCTTGCTTGGTTTTCCCTTGCGTAATGCATCCTGGAAGAGTTGGGCATTCCGCGACCCAATAGCCGTCTTCGCCCCGGTATACGATGACTTGTCTCATACTGATCCCAATTCGAGTTTACAACACAAAGGCCGCTCCCCCGGTAAGGGAAGCGGCCTTTTACTCTCAAGCAAGTTGAAGGGGCTACTAGTTAGTAGTCCATCCCGCCGCCGTGTCCGCCATGATCGCCGCCACCCTGAGCAGACTTCTTCTCAGGAATCTCGCAGATCATCGCTTCAGTCGTCAGCATCAACGCGCTGATCGAAGAAGCATTCTGCAGAGCGGTGCGGGTCACCTTGGTAGGATCGATGACGCCAGCCTTCACCATATCTTCGTAGACACCCGTACCAGCGTTAAACCCGTACATCGGGTTCTTTTCGGAACGGATCTTTTCAACGATAATGGCGCCTTCATGACCGGCGTTTCCGCAGATCTGTCGGCAGGGCTCTTCACAAGCGCGGCGAATGATGTCGATACCAATCTGTTCATCGCCGTCGCCCTTGAGGTCCTTCAAAGCCAAAGCCGCGCGTAGCAGAGCCACGCCGCCGCCGGGGACGATGCCTTCTTCAACAGCCGCGCGGGTTGCATGCAGAGCATCTTCCACGCGAGCCTTCTTTTCCTTCATTTCGGTTTCCGTCGCCGCTCCAACCTTAATCACCGCAACACCGCCGGCGAGCTTCGCCAAACGTTCCTGCAGCTTTTCACGGTCGTAATCGGAGGTGGTTTCCTCAATCTGAGCGCGCAGCTGTTTGATGCGGCCTTCGATTGTCTTCTGTTCGCCGCCGCCATCGATGATGGTGGTGTTGTCTTTGTCGACAGTAATGCGCTTGGCCTTGCCCAAGTCTTCCAGGCGAACGCCTTCGAGCTTGATGCCGGTCTCTTCCATAATGGCCTTACCGCCTGTCAGGATACCGATGTCTTCGAGCATCGCTTTGCGGCGATCTCCGAAGCCAGGAGCCTTCACTGCGGCAACGTTCAAGGTGCCACGGAGTTTGTTGACAACGAGAGTTGCGAGCGCTTCGCCTTCCACTTCCTCCGCGATGATCAGCAGCGGGCGGCCGGCGCGGGCGATCTGCTCAAGCAACGGCAGAAGATCCTTCATGTTGGTGATCTTCTTTTCGTGGATGAGGATGTAGGGCTCTTCGAGAACGCATTCCATCCGATCGGGATCGGAAATGAAATACGGGGAGAGATAACCGCGGTCGAACTGCATACCTTCCACCGTGGTCAATTCGGTGGTCATGGTCTTGGCTTCTTCAACGGTGATAACGCCGTCTTTGCCGACCTTCTTCATGGCTTCGGCAATGATGTTGCCGATGGTGGAGTCGCCGTTGGCGGAAATGGTTCCGACCTGGGCGATGCGTTCGTCGTTGGAAACCTTGGTGCTCATCTTTTGCACTTCGGCTACCACCAATTCCACAGCCTTTTCAATACCGCGCTTGAGGGCCATCGGGTTTGCGCCGGCGGCAACGGCCTTGACGCCTTCACGGAAGATGGCTTGAGCAAGTATGGTTGCCGTGGTGGTGCCGTCACCGGCCACGTCGGAAGTCTTCGAGGCGACTTCGCGAACCATCTGCGCGCCCATGTTCTCCAGTGGATCCTTGAGTTCCACTTCCTTGGCAACCGTAACACCGTCCTTGGTGATTGTTGGGCCGCCGAATTTCTTCTCCAGAACCACGTTGCGGCCCTTAGGACCAAGCGTGACCTTCACGCAATCGGCAAGTTGGTTCACTCCACGCAAAATCGCTTGACGGGAATTTTCGCTGTAGACAATTTGTTTCGCTGGCATCGTTTCAGTTCTCCTGTATTCCCAAACTACTTACTTCTTCTTCGCGGCAACGGGTTCGATCACGCCAAGAACTTCGTCTTCGCGCATAATCAAATATTCCTGGCCGTCAACTTTTATATCACTGCCCGAGTATTTGCCGAAGAGGATCTTATCTCCCACGGCAACATCGAGCGGAACCAATTTTCCGTCATCGGAACGCTTGCCTTTACCTACGGCAACCACTTCCGCTTCCTGCGGTTTTTCCTTAGCACTGTCGGGGATAATGATCCCGTTGAGTACTTGTTCTGCTTGATCATCAAGGCGCTTGACCACAATGCGGTCATGTAGCGGACGGATATTCATACCTGTTTATACCTCCAAGGGTAAATGAGGAACGTTGTGACGAATTGGAGGCCGATGAACTGCTTAGATCGCAACGGCTTCCTACCACCCATTATTAGCACACTAAGCAGAGGAGTGACAAGAGTAAGTTGTAAGTTGCCTATTTACAATGATTTATAAAAAATTAATAACGATTAATGATTTCTTGAGCGTGCAATAGAGCTACGAATGGCCGCGGGACTTGTAGAAGACGCAAAAGTATGTTATTCTGAAAATCAGAAGAAGAGGGATGTTATGGATCAAGCTGAAAACCTATCATTGGTTGATTATATGGCAACCACCCGTTTGGGTGAACGCGGCACTATGACTTTACCCAAGGAATACCGGGATGCGGTCAACCTTGATACCGGCGCCCCAATGACCATCTTGCGCATTGGCGACGGTTTGCTTCTTGTGCCCGAACAGAAACGCTTTGAACAGTTGTGCGAATCCTTTTCGTCCCGTTTGGAGAAAGCTGGAATTACCGAAGTTGCGTTGCAATCCACCTTGCATGAAGTGCGGGAGGAATTAACTCGCAAACGCTATCCAGGCCTGTTTGAAGGTACGGCCACCAAGAAGGCCGCCTCCGGCAAACGATGAGTCAAGAGCGCAGACGCATCCGCATATTTCTTGACTCGAATGTTCTGACAGGCGGATTGGTTGCACGATGGGGTTTGGACCGGGCAGTGCTTTCGATGTGCGCTGCCCGCGTCTGCCAATTGGTATTGGCCGAAGCTGTTCGCGAAGAAGTGGAAACCAATTTGTTGCGGCACATTGCCGATTTATCTGAGGGCGATCAAGACCAAATTTTGGACGACTATCACGGCCTAATTGAACTCGCCTCGCCTCAAATTGTTCCTTACCCCCGGGAAGAAGACGTTCTCGCCTCGCGAAGACTCATTGCACATGCTTCGGACGTTCCTGTTTTGCTTTCGGCCATCGAGTCAAAACCGGATTGGCTGTTGACCCACAATCTAAAACACTTCACCCAAGAAGTGGCCGGACGAACGGGGTTACGCATTACAACCCCAATCGAATTTTTCCGCACACTGGCGGACGGCGTTCGCGCGGCGGGAACATTTTCGCAGGCCCCCGTGGCGCGTTAAGCCTGAATTGGTGGGCGGCTGCCTGCCGGTTCCCCATAAGCAAATAGATTTCCTGTCAAAACGGGGGTGGCGCAAGCAGGTTTGCCACCTTATAGAATGCCACTGTCAACTCCGCATATTTATGGGCGGCTTTGTGCAATTTGGAAATGTGCCAGTTGACTAATTTCACTCCCGCGCTGCGAGGCCCAACAGTTTCAGACATGCGAAAGTCATTGCCGACGGCAATGCTCCAGGGGATATCCGCCACCTTTGCCGCTTCCGGGAAAAAGCGTTTGGTAAGATTGTTTTGGCCGGAACTGAGAGCCTCGCCCAGCGCCAAGGCTTGCAGCGCGGCTGAAGACATTCCTTGGCCATAGATTGGGTTAAAACTGCAAATGGAATCGCCGAATGCAAGGTACCCTTCAGGGAATCTATCCAGATGTTCGTAACGTTTTCGTATGCTGGCGGGGAATCGCATGCCTTGCTCCTCTCCCATAGGCTGAGCGGATGAGAGTACTTGGGCAATGTCCGGCACGGGGTTTGCGATACTTCGCGGAGCTCCTAGCTAGCTGAAGCCGCCGCCTAAAGGTAGGGGTTTGACCCCTCCCAGATGGTGACAGTCAAATTTTGTAACCGAGAGGAATGATCCTTCGCCTATCCTAATTAGGAATGCCGTACACCCGGTTCATCACCTTTCTGCTGGTCGCTGTGTGCTTGCATGCGCAGGATGGTAAAGCTGCATTTGAAAAATCTGTCTCTCCTTTCTTGGGTAAACATTGTACGGCTTGCCACAACGCAAAGGTAAAGATGGCCGACGTCAACTTGGACCAGCTCCGAGATGCTTCCAAGGGATTAATGGAGCGCAATCTTTGGGACGATGTGCTGACCAAGCTGCGCAACGGCGAAATGCCTCCGCCCGGCAGGCCTCGGCCCACTGCGGTCGAGATGAAGAATGTTACCACTTGGATTGACGGGCAGTTGGCGCGCGTCGACAAGAACGTGAAGCCCGATCCAGGCAGAGTGACAGCGCGCAGACTGAACAAGAGCGAGTACAACAACACGATTCGTGACCTGCTGGCGGTGGACTTCCGTCCGGCTGACGATTTTCCGAATGACGATGCGGGCTACGGGTTCGACAATATAGGCGATGTGTTAACTCTTTCGCCCGTTCTGATGGAGAAATATCTGGCATCGGCGGAAAAGATTGCGAAGATGGCGATTGTTAGCGGCAAGCCGTTCAAGCCCTCGCTTGAGCGCTATAACGCCGACAAATCCAAAGCCGATGTTATGACCGGGGCAATTGCCGTAACTCACGTTTTCCCTGCTTTCGCCGAATACGAAATTTCGGCGCGGTTTATTGATCGCCGCAAGGACAAGGATGCCCCGCCAACAACGGTTGTGCTCTATCTGGATGGTAAAGAACTCAAGCGGCGGGCATTTCCTCCCGTGGCCGCCGCGAACCGGATTGTGACGCTGCGTATTCCCGTGCTGCCTGGGGACCGCAAGCTGCGCGCCGTGCCGCTTGACGCAAACGGCAGACCGTACCGTAATGCAAACGACAAGAATCTGGCAGATCCTTCGCTTCGCGAAGTCTTCATGGATTATGTGGAGGTAAAGGGGCCGTTCGTGGACGAAAAATTGGGCAAGCCTGAGAGCCATAAGAAGATTTTCGTCTGTGAAGATCAGACGCCCGAATGTGCGCGAAGCATTGTTACTGGTTTAGCGAAACGGGCATGGCGGCGGCCTGTTACAGAGAGCGAAATTGCCAAGCTAGCCGGGTTCGTTGTGGATGCCACCAAAGATGGAGATTCCTTTGAGCAAGGGGTTCAATTGGCTTTGGAGGCCATTCTTGTTTCTCCCCATTTCCTTTTCCGCATCGAGCGAAACTCTCCGGCAGGGCAGGGAACAGAGCGCCTTGGTCCGTACGAATTGGCCAGCCGGCTTTCCTACTTCTTATGGTCCAGCATGCCCGACGATGAATTGCTGGAGGCAGCCCGGTCGAAACAAATCCTGACGCGCGAAGGCATACAGGGGCAGACACGCCGCATGCTCGCCAGCACGAAGGCCG
The DNA here is from genome assembly GCA_043785065.1 of Bryobacterales bacterium. Classification (GTDB taxonomy): domain Bacteria; phylum Acidobacteriota; class Terriglobia; order Bryobacterales; family Bryobacteraceae; genus JANXSF01. The sequence goes on from JAYVXT010000443.1 coordinate 12,037, forward strand.
ATGCATTGGTGGAGAATTTTGCCGGCCAGTGGCTGCAACTGCGCAACCTCGAAAGCGCCAAGCCCGATCCCGATCTGTTCCCCGATTTTGACGAAGACCTGAGGCAAGCGATGGATCAGGAGACGCGGCTGTTCTTTGGAAATCTGTTGCGGGGCAACGGGAGCATCATTGAGTTCTTGGATTCGCGCTATAGCTTCTTAAACGCCAGGCTGGCCAAGCACTACGGTATTGACGGCGTTGAGGGCGATCAGTTTCGCAAAGTGGAGATTGGCAACGGACAACGTGGAGGAATTCTGACGCAGGCAAGCGTGCTGACCGTATCGAGTTATCCAACGCGAACCAGTCCCGTGTTGCGAGGCAAGTGGATCTTGGAAAACATTCTGGGGACGCCCCCGCCCCCGCCTCCGCCAGATGTTCCTGAGTTAAATACCGAAAAAATCGGCGTGGATGAAACGCTGCGTTCGCAGTTGCAAAAGCATCGGGCGAGCGCGAGTTGCTCGGTGTGCCACGACAAAATGGATACCCTTGGATTTGCCCTTGAAAACTACGATGCAATTGGGGTTTGGCGGGCAAGGGACGGAGCCTTACCCATTGATGCTTCAGGCGCGCTGGCCGGCAAGAAATTCGATGGAGCCAGCGGTTTGAAACGGATTTTGGCCGATACCCGGCAAGCTTCTTTTGAGAAAAACCTAACGGAAAAATTGATGACGTACGCCTTGGGTCGCGGCCTGGAAAAGTATGACCGCCCCGAAGTGAATCTAATCTGTAATAAAATTGCAGTTGAAGGGCACAAATTCCAATCCTTACTATTAGAGATTGTGCAGAGTATGCCGTTTCAAATGCGCAGGGCCGAAGGAGTAGGAAAGTGATTATCGGAAAAAGTTTAAACCGCAGAACGTTTTTACGCGGGGCGGCCGGCGCGGCGATTGGCTTGCCTTTCCTCGATGCCATGCGTCCGGCGTTCGGAGCAGCGGCCCGAAGCAGCGGCGCGGCGCCCATTCGAATGGCTTTTACTTACGTGCCGAACGGGATCATCATGAACAACTGGACGCCTGCAACCGATGGCGCGGGCTTCGAGTTGACGCCAATTCTTGAGCCAATTGCCGCCTACAAAAACAAGTCTCTGCTGATGACGGGGCTATCGCAAGTCAACGGCAGGGCGCTGGGCGACGGCCCGGGGGATCACGCGCGCGCCGCGTCCACCTTTTTAACCGGAGTGCATCCGCGCAAAACAGCAGGAGCTGATATTAAAGTTGGTATTTCCGCCGACCAAGTGGCGGCGCAGGCGATTGGAGCCAAAACTCGATTTTCTTCCCTGGAGCTCGGCATTGAGCATGGCCGTATTGTGGGCAATTGTGATTCAGGCTACAGTTGCGCGTACTCAAACAGTATTTCGTGGCGGACGGAATCCTTGCCGAATCCGCCGGAAGTGAATCCGCGCCTAGTGTTTGAACGGCTATTTGGCAATGCCGATTTTAGCGAACCGGCTGATGTTCGGGCGCGCAGAGAGCGCCAGCGTAAGAGCATTCTGGATTATGTTCGTGAAGACGCGGCCAGCCTGCAAGGCAACTTGGGTTCGTCGGATCGCCGTAAGCTTGACGAGTATTTGACCAGTGTTCGTGAAATCGAAAAACGAATTCAGATGGCCGAAAAAAGCGCTACCCAAACGGTGCAGCCGGATTTTGAGAAGCCCAACGGCATACCCGTGGAGTTCACCGATCATGTGCGGCTGATGTTCGACCTGATGGTGGTGGCGTTTCAAACCGATGCCACGCGCGTGGCCACTTTCATGATGGGGCGGGAAGGATCGAACCAAACCTACCGTTCGATTGGCGTGCCGGATGCGCACCACGGCATTTCGCATCACAAGGGCGATGCTGAAAAGATTGAAAAGCTGGCGAAGATTAACCGCCATCACATGGAACAGTACGCGTATTTCCTGAGCCGTTTGGCATCCATTAAAGAAGGCGACGGCACGCTGCTGGATAATTGCATGTTGGTATATGGTTCGGGTTTGGCCGATGGGAACCGGCACACGCATCACGACCTGCCGCTGCTATTTACCGGTTCCGGGCAAGGCGCGTTTCGAACTGGGCGGCACATCAAATATGCCTCGGAAACTCCGCTCACGAACCTTTTCCTGGCGATGCTGGATCGCATGGGCGTTAAATCAGAAACCCTTGGCGATTCAAAAGGTCGGCTTGATTATTTGACGGATCTATAAATAGAATGGGTCCTCCTGCTTTCCAAACTATCGAAGAAGAACGCCTGCATCGCAAGCAACGTTTGGCGGCATCGTTCCGTCTGTTCGCGCTCTTCGGATATGAAGAAGGCGTGGCGGGCCACATCACCGTCAGAGATCCTGAGAAAGCTGATCATTTTTGGGTGAATCCGTTCGGAATGAACTTCGCGCACATTCGCGTTCGAGATTTAATCCTTGTAAACCATGCGGGTGAAGTGGTGGAGGGCGGACGCCCGGTGAATCGCGCGGCTTTTGCGATCCATTCAAGAATTCACCATGCCAGGCCGGATGTTATCGCGGCCGCCCATTCCCATTCGATGTACGGAAAAACTTGGGCCACTTTGGGAAGGCTGCTTGATCCTCTGACGCAAGATGCTTGCGCATTTTACGACGATCATGCTTTATTCGACGATTATACCGGCGTGGTGTACGAAACAAGCGAAGGCGACAGAATTGCCGCCAAACTGGGAACAAAGAAAGCCGTAATCCTGCAAAATCATGGCCTTTTGACCGTTGGCCAAACGGTGGACGAAGCCGTATGGTGGTTCATCACCATGGATCGAAGCTGCCAATGCCAACTATTGGCGGAGGCGGCGGGCAAGCCGAAGCCGATCAGCCATGAAAGTGCGTTGGTGGCCCGTGGGCAAATCGGAACCTCGCTTGCAGGCTGGTTTCAATTTCAGCCCCTGTGGGATAGGATCACCCGCGAAGAGCCTGATCTATTTGAATAACCCTTCCTTTCCCTAAAACCAAAGCGTAAGATGATTACGTACTTGGAATATACAGGGGCCGTATTGGGATTCTTGTCATTAAAGCTTCATAAGTCTGGAAGCCATTTGAAACCTGAGCGCGCTACAGTTACTGAATACCGAGGTGAATCAATGAGAATATCTTTGCAATTTCCGTTTGTGAAAACTATGGGCGCCATGCTGTTGGTAGCAGGGTTGCTCCATGCTCAATTCGAGGCTGCGGAAGTGCTGGGGACCGTTACCGACAAGACGGGAGCCGTGGTGGCCTCCGCATATATCACGCTGGTTTCCAAAGCTACGGGCATACAAGCTAAGACGTCGACTGATGACAACGGAAACTATACTTTTTCAAACGTTAAGATTGGCGCCTATACGGTGACGGCGGAAGCTCCTGGATTTTCAAAGGCTCAGGCGACCGACATAACCGTCAATGTTGGCGCACGGCAACGCGTGGATCTTTCCTTACAAGTTGGCGCGGTGGCAGAGACGGTGGAAGTGACCGGAGCGGCTGCCATTCTGCAAACCGATTCCAGTGATCGTGGACAAGTCATCAACACTGCCCAAGTTGTGGAACTGCCTCTAAATGGCCGCAGCTATTCCGACTTGGCGTTGTTGAGCACGGGCGTTCGCAAATCGCCTTCCGCCAGTTCCGGCACGCCCCGCGAAGGGTCGTTCAACGTGAACGGCTTGCGCAGCACCTACAACAACTTCTTACTGGATGGCGTGGATAACAATGCTTACGGCACGTCGAATCAAGGTTTCGCCAATCAGGTGATTCAGCCTTCGCCGGACGCGGTGGCGGAGTTCAAGGTGATCACCAATAATTACAGCGCAGAGTATGGCCGCAGTGGCGGGGCAACCATTATTGCCGCTACTCGCAGCGGTTCGAATCAATTCCACGGCACTGCTTACGACTTCTTGCGCAACACTAACCTGAACGCCATTGGCTACATTTTCGGACTGCGCCCGGCAACGTTTAAGAAACCTACTCTGCAACAGAATCAATTTGGAGCAACCATTGGCGGACCGCTGGTGAAGAACAAAGTATTCTTTTTTGGAGATTATGAAGGCTTTCGCAGCTTGCAACGGCTTCTGACCTTCGCCAGTATCCCGAACTTGAACGACCGGCTGGGGATTCTTCCGGTTGATGTGCGCAACCCGATTACCGGCAAGCTTTATCCGGCCAACACGCCGATTCCCGTCAGTGACACAACGGCTTTCGCCCGCAAGGTGCTTGGGGATTTGCCCACCCCAACCGGGACCGGACGTGGCAGCAATTTCCAACAGCTTTCATTGAACCGCAACTATAACGACAAATACGACGCCAAAGTTGACGCCCAAATCAATGCCACCCTATCTGGTTTCCTACGGTTTAGCCAACGCAAGGTGAACATCTTTAACCAACCGGATATTTCCGGACCATCGGGCGGAAACAGTAACGGATTTACCCGCGTGCTAAATCAACAGGTAGATGCTTCGATAACTTGGGTGACTAGCTACACTTCGCTGCTGGATGCGCGCTTCGCTATTTCGCGGACGCGCGCTGGAAAGTTTCCTCCACTGATTGGCGGCCCAAGCATGGAAGCCTTATATGGCATTACCGGCCTTTCCACCGATCCTTCGCTGACTGGCGGTTTGGTAGCCACCACTATATCCGGGTTCAACCAATTGGGACGCCAAGCGACTAATCCGCAATTCCAAAACCCCTTGAGCTTCGATCCGAAATTCAACTTCACAAAGAATTTGAAGCGGCATGTCTTGAAGATGGGCTATGAGAATGTGGT
>JAYVXT010000444.1:0-5522 GCA_043785065.1 Bryobacterales bacterium
GCTGCAATCGTAACCTCTTCGGGCTCAGTCAGCAATTGGAAGGACGGCGATTCCGATTTCAAATGCAAACGGTATGAAAATCCCACACCTCCACGCCCTGTGCGATCGCGCACCACTAACCTCGCGCCTCCTGAAAAGTCCGGTGTAAAGTATAGGCTGCTATCGGGATTCCCAATTACCGTGCCCTGCCCTGTCATCAGGTCGTCGTGTTCGGCCAGCCGTTTTCCATTCTCATCGAACAACTCCAAAACAGTGTCGATAGACGGCAGCCCCAGTTGTGCAGCAATTGACCATGCGTGGAATGGAACTCCTTCCTTCAGCTCAATGCGGTAAAAATCTTCTTCGCCGGATTTGTCCAACGCGCCATTGATGATTCTTTCATTCTTCATCCACTCAGCGCCGATGGATGATCCTTCACCAACCTCAGATTGGCTGCTGATTTCCAGATTGATGCCATCGGTTACCCCGTTGGTTCCTCCAGCCCAGATGCGCCAAAGCCCCGTTTTCGCTTCCGCTGGGATCTGAAACTCGGCCGAAAGGTAGCCGGATTCAGCCTGCAAAATCCTGCCGGCAATTCGCTGTTGTGCAGATCCGGCCGAAGCCTCCTCAAAGCGCAGTGGAATGGAAAAAGGAAAGGTTAGCCGATAGTACTCCGCGCTTCGAACCGGCGTGATGTAAATCTGTTTCACATCGCCCAATGCGCTTCCGTTTAGACGCAGTCTCAACTTCGATCCCACCCGAGCCCCCAGCGGACTCGCGCTTGTAATAACCGGCAACTGCGATATCTGCAACATGTAGGCGCAATTTTGGTCACAAGCAACTCCCTGTGGTCCGCGATACTGATCCAATTTCAGTGTGTATCGCCCAGCCCGGAAAAAATTGAATTCCAAGCGGGGCGTTTCCAAATACTCGTCCTGATCTTCGTTGAATCCAACTTCACGTCCCGTTTCGTCGTAGAGCGTTAGCGAGCACTGTAGAAACCCGCCCCGCTCAATCGACTGCAGATCGAAGAGCCACCTTTCTCCAGCGTGCGCGGTAAACGAAAAAACGTCGACATCCGCCCGCCCTTGCATATAGCCATGCACAACCTGCGCCGCCAGCGAAATTGGCTGTGCGGTTGCGGGTGTATTGTTCGGTTCTTTCTCCATCACGCCGGGAAATTGCGTGACGTTGAACAATCGGGTATTGGTTGGCCCCTTCCTGCTACTAAGTACGCGGATCAGATGCGGTCCTAATGCCGCATCCTGGGCAATGCGCACCTTCCCCCGCACAAACCCTGGTTTGACTTCAAGAGTGTCGATCCACTTTAGGTCGCTGCTATCGAAGAAAACGCCGTTCGTTCCATCCAGCAATTCTCCGTGGAGTTCCACCTCAACCACAGTCCCGGCCTGGCCTCCCAATGGGGATACTCGATCAAGCCGTGGCGTTGCCGCTGATAGGTTGAGGCCAAGGAACGCGGCCAAGAAACAGGCGATGCGTATCATACTTATCCGAACAACTCGCGCACAGGGGTACCCTCGCTATTGATCCGTACCGGGCGTCCTATCGTGCGGTACTCTTTCGTGTAGTCGATACCTAACTTCTTATATATAGTTGCGCCGAGATCTTCCACCGAGACAGGCCGGTCCTTCGGCGCTCCACCCTGGGCGTCGCTACTTCCAATTACTTGCCCGCCGGGAATTCCCGCCCCCGCGGCGGCTATGGAAAAGACACCAGGCCAATGGTCGCGCCCTCCGGAATGATTGATGTTTGGCGTCCGGCCGAACTCACCAATCGCCAGCACAAGTGTCGTCGCCAGCATGCCCCGTTGTTCCAGATCTTCAAGCAGCGCCGCAAACGCCTGATCGAAAACTGGAAACAGGGTCTTGCTAGTTTTGTCGTTGTTGCTATGCGTGTCGTACCCTCCGTGGAATACCGCGGCCAACCGCACGCCCGATTCCACTAATCGCCTGGCCAACAATGCTCCCTGTCCGGCGGAATTGCGGCCATACGCATCGCGCAACTTCTGCGGCTCTTCGTCCAGGTTGAATGCTTTGCGCGCCGCCTGGGAAGAAACCAGATCGAAAGCTTTTTGGTAGAAGTAGTCCATACCCTCCACCACTTTGCTCTTCTCAACTTGCCGTATCTCTTCGTCCATCGCGGAAAGCAAGCGGGCGCGTCCGGCGGCCTCTTCCAGCGAAAGGCCTAGCGGAAGGGTCAAATCCTGAACAGAAAAATTTGTTTTACCCGGATCTCCGGTGATGAAGGGATTGTATGCCGAACCCAACAGCCCAGCATCAGCGCTTATGTCTTTTTTGGGGATGCACACAAAGGGAGGCAAACCATTCTTCGGCCCCAATTCCTTGGCAACTACTGATCCAAACACAGGGTGCTTAAATGCGTTGTTGGGCCGCGCCCCTGAAAAGATGTACTGCTTGGCCTTCTCGTGAATTGCCTCCCGTGAATACATGGAGCGAATGACCGAGAATTTCTTAAAGCTTTGGGCACACCGCGGTAGCAATTCACTGAAGTGGACGCCAGGAACCGATGTGGGAATGGAACCGAATCCGCCGCGAATCTCCAGAGGCGCCTCGGGCTTGGGGTCGAAGGAGTCGTGCTGGCATGCTCCGCCTTCCTGGAAGAAAATGATGCAGGAAATGTCCGGCCTGCCACTGGCCGCCTGAAGCATGCGGGGCAAGGTTACGCCGCCCAAAACACTCCCGCCGATACGAATAACATCACGCCGCGTTGTCATTGGTTTAACTGAAATTCCTTTGAGTTCACAATCGCCCACAAAACATTCTCGAACATCCTACGCCGGCTTCGGCCCGCGGTCTTCTCCGCATCCAGAAAACTTTGTATGGTTCGCCACTGCTCGTCTGAAGACTTGCGGGCATAAGCGCGCATGTACAAGCCATCTAACACCTCACGGTCGTCAATGGTCCGTTCCAACAGCTGCCCCAACACGTTGCTTGGTTTCTCGATTTTTTCGCGCACCGCTTCGCTATTCATCAGGTGCAGCGCCTGGCTTAACGATGGCTCCTGGCTCCGGCTCTCCATGATGTCGCGGCGCGGATGGCCAAACGTAGTCAAAAAGTATGTAGAGCCGATGCTTGCCACTAGTTCTTTCGATGTGGTTCCCAGCGGATAATCACTGAACTGCTGCGGCACTCCGGTCAACTGAACGATCGCATCTAGCAATACCTCGGCTGGCAACTTCCGAGGCTCATAGCGGGCCAGCAGCAGCTTCTCCAGCGGATCAACGCCGCCAGGGCGTCCCGCCTCGTGGGAACTAAGTTGATAGACCTGTGAATTGAGAATTAACCGGTGCAGTGGTTTAAACCGGAATCCGGCTTGCTGGAACTCCAGCGCCAGCCCGTCCAGCAGTTGCGGATGCGTGGGCATGTTGGTGGAACGGAAATCGTCAGCGGGTTCAACCAGTCCCGCGCCAAAATATTCAGCCCAAATCCGATTCGCCGCCGCCCGCGCAAATTGCCCGGACTGCGTGCGCGTGATCCATTCAGCCAGCACTTCCCGCCGGTCCTGACCCTCTGCAATTTGCGGCGCCGCCCCATCCAAAAACTTCGGTGGAACTGGCTGCTTCGTCGCCGGATGCAGCACCTCGCCCTCACGCGCGTTGTACCAGACACGTCGGTATTGCGCATAACCATGCTTCACTTTCAGACGGGCGAAAAACGCCGCCATTCCATAGAAATCGTCCTGCGTCAGATTTTCCAGCGGATGGTTGTGGCATTCGGCGCACTCGATTCTCTGCCCCAAAAAAAGGCGTGTAACAGTCGGCGTGGCCTTGTTCACATCGAAAGTCTTCAACATGAAATCCATCGCCGGATGCCAGAAGTTTCCCGCAGGATGAACCGTCGTGTCCCCAACCGCCGTGATCATTTCCCGAGCCATTTCGTCAAAAGGACGATCCTGTCGAATCGCTTCAGCCAGGTAACGTTTGAAACTGCCATTGGTTCGGCCTTGCGAATAATACTGCGAGTTGCGGAACCAATCCTCGTACTTTACCAGCCAATGCGAAACGTACTCTGGCCGCTCCAGCAGCTGGTCAATCAGTAGGGCTCTCTTCCCAGTTGCGGAGCTTTTTATAAACTGCTCCGTCTCGGCAGCCGTGGGCAAAATGCCAATGGCGTCCAGAAAAACACGCCGCAAGAAGACGGAATCCGACGTGGACGGAAACGGAGCCAGACGAACTTGGCGCAACTTGGAAAACACCAGCCGGTCAATGAAGCTCTCACTGGCAGGCATGGTCATTTCGCCAGTCGAGCTGTTGTCCACCACAATCATCTGGGCAGTCGCCGTCTTGCCCATGCCACGGGCCATGACCACCGTCAATCCGCGTCCCCTTGCCGTAACCGTCTCACCAGAAACGGGGCCTACGACTGCTTCATCGTTCACAGAATAGCGGACTTCCGCCGTCATATCGCGCGTTGAACCATCCGACAATCGACCCACAACAACAACCGGCTGACTCATGCCCAACCGGGTAAAGATCCGTTCTTTTGGGTACAGCTCAATCGATTGAATACGGGGCCCGCCCGACGCAGGCTGCGCCCCTTGCGCCAGCCATTTCAGCATCGTCTTATACTCATCGGCCTGTTGGGTCAATATGTGCCCGCCGCCATGTGGCAGCTGAAATGAGGGTTTCCGCAGCATCAGCGATTGCTCCGGCTCGGCGCGATTGATCCGTCTCCCGGTATTTGCTTCCACGATCATCCTGTAGTCGGCAGAGGGATCAGAGCCATAAAGTGAAAGCTTAAAACCGCTTTGTCCTGCCGGGGACCCATGGCACGCGGAACTATTGCATCCTTTTATAGTAAGGATGGATACCACATCGCGAGGAAAACTAATTTCCACCGGCCCGCTGGCAGGGGCAACCTTAATAACCGCTTTCCCCATAACGCCATCGCAGCCTGCGGTGATGGTTGCTTCACCCGGACCTATGGCGCGCACGACCGAACCCTGAACCGCAACGATGCCTGCTTGATCCGGCGTTACAACGCAATTCTTTGTCCCCTCCGTCAAGGCCCGAGCGTCGTCGATCTTAGTCAGTAGCAGCCGCTGGGTCGCGCCGGCTCCGGCCAGAACAATGTTGGGGGGATCGATGCGCAACGACATCCCCTCCAAAAAGGATAGGAACAAAATGAACAAAATCAAGCGTCGAAATGCCATTGTCGTAAAAGCCTAGCTACATCATACATGCTTCGGTAAACGAAAACCGATGCCCTCTATTCGACAGCCGCTCCGCGTCAGAATGTCATCCTTTCACATTCCTTTCACGATAACGCTTGACTTATCGAGTTTCCCGCTGATAGTATTCCTGAGCCTATTCTCAACAGGCTCTTTCCTGAAACGTTAGAGGAGTAGGCTTATCGCCCGCCTCGGCCCAGTTCCTGACCGATTCAGTCCATTTGGAACAGTTGAAAACTGAGTTGTGAAAGCAAGGGAAAGTCGGCTGGCCCGCTTCATTTCAGGTATTGGTGCGCGCTGTAAAGCAAGCGATGACGGGAAGCTTTTGAAAT
>JAYVXT010000445.1:0-5506 GCA_043785065.1 Bryobacterales bacterium
TGATATAGCCCTCTCTTTTCATGCCACACGGCACGGGCTGTTTTCAGTGTGGGTCACTCTAATTCAACACAAGTGGGTCATTTCTCGCGAGCGCCGAAGCTCAGCCGGTCTCGAATCGTTTGCTGAACTCGTGGACCGTCATCAATCTCAGTGTGATCGAGGTCGGAATAGGCCTGAACATCGGGATCCGGTGTCACGCAGCCCAAGACGTTGAAGCATAATCTAGGAAGCGCGTATCCTATCAGCGGAGGATCAGGAATAAATGGTATCGGGCTGTGAATGCCCTTGGTTTGGTAGAGGCTCAGATGTGAACGGGCATTTGAAAGTATGAGCTTTGGCGGATTGGTCTGCTGATCGCAATGCTTAGCCGCATAATCCAAGGAAATATCCAAATGGATTTCACTTGTGGGAATCGTAATCGATGCGCAAGCCGGCGGTGGAAAACCTGCTCGCAATCTCCAAATCAACCCGGCAGCCTGCTTTCGCCCATCAGCCACGCATCCACGCCCCGGGCCGCCTTCCGCCCTTCGGCGATCGCCCAAACCACCAGCGACTGCCCGCGTCGCATATCGCCCGCCGCAAACACACCTTGCACCGAGCTCATATAGTTCTCATCCGCCTTCACGTTGCCGCGCCCGTCGAGCTCCACCCCCAACTGCTCAATCATGCCATTACGCACTGGCCCCACAAAGCCCATCGCCAGTAGCACCAAGTCGGCATCCATCTCGAACTCGGATCCGGGGATCGGGTCAAACTTCGGAGCCGGCCCCACTCGCACCCCATGCAGCTTCTTCACGTTGCCATGCTCATCGCCGGTGAACTTCGTGGTTGCCACGGCCCAATGGCGATCACCGCCTTCCTCGTGGCTCGATTCGTTGCGCAATTGTAGCGGCCACAATGGCCAGGGCGTCGATGGGGAACGCAACTCGGGCGGCTGCGGCATAATCTCAAACTGACGGATTGCCTTCGCTTTATGTCTGTGCGACGTGCCCAGGCAATCCGCGCCGGTATCGCCGCCGCCGATGATGATTACGTTCTTATCGGTCGCCAGAATCTGGTTGGGAACTTGATCTCCGGCCACGCGTTTGTTCTGCTGCGGCAAGAATTCCATGGCAAAGTGGATGCCCTTCAATTCGCGGCCGGGCAGATTCAAATCGCGGCCCCATTCCGCACCGCCACTGAGCAGCAACGCATCAAATTCCGCGCGCAAGTCTTCCACGGAAACATTGCCGCCTACGTTTGAGTTAACGCGGAACTCCACACCTTCGGCTTCCATCTGCAAGACGCGCCGGTCGATGTGATGTTTCTCCATCTTGAAATCCGGAATGCCGTAACGCAGCAATCCGCCAATGCGGTCGTTCTTTTCAAACAGCACCACGTTATGCCCCGCGCGGTTTAACTGCTGCGCCGCCGCAAGGCCCGCCGGACCACTGCCAATCACCGCAACCTTCTTACCCGTGCGAAATGACGGCGGCTCGGGCTTGATCCAGCCTTCATTCCACGCATGATCAATAATAGTGCGCTCTATGGTCTTGATGGCCACAGGCGGCTCGTTGATGCCCAAAACACACGCCGTCTCGCACGGGGCGGGGCAAATGCGTCCCGTGAACTCGGGGAAATTATTGGTGGCGTGCAGTTGCCGAATCGCATCGCGCCAGCGGCCCTGATACACGAAATCGTTCCAGTCCGGAATGATGTTTGTCAGCGGGCAACCAGTGTGGCAAAAGGGAATGCCGCAATCCATGCAACGGCCTCCTTGCTGCCGCACCTTCTCTTCGTCGAACGGCTGGTACACCTCAAAATAATCGTTCACACGTTCAGCTACGGGACGCCGTGTTGGCGTCTCCCGCTGATATTCAAGGAACCCTGTCACCTTACCCATGCACCACCTGCTTTGCCGCTTCCGGACTTGCGTTTGGCAGTGCCGTCATCGCCTGGGCGCGCCGCGCCACACCCAACACGCGCTTGTATTCATGCGGGAACACTTTCACGAATTTTGAGAGCATCCCCGGCCAGTTCTCAAGAATCCACTTCGCCCGCGGTGAGCTTGTAGCGGCGAAATGCTTTTCAATCAAGTTGCGCAGCGCTTGGATATCAACCGCCGATTCGACCGGCTCCAAATCCACTCCAGCGCGATTGCAATTGTAGTTAACGAACTCACCGGAATCGTCCAGCACGTAAGCGATGCCACCGCTCATGCCCGCGGCGAAGTTGCGGCCGCAACGGCCCAGCACAACCACCATGCCGGCTGTCATGTATTCACAGCCGTGATCGCCAACACCTTCCACCACTGTCGTTGCGCCAGAATTGCGCACCGCGAAACGTTCGCCGGCCATGCCGTTGAAGAACGCCTCGCCGGAGGTCGCGCCATACAAAACCACGTTGCCGATTAAAATGTTCTCTTCCGGAATGAACGAAGAAGTGCGCGGCGGGTATACGATGATGCGTCCGCCGGAAAGGCCCTTGCCAACGTAATCGTTCGCATCGCCTTCGAGAGTCAGCGTTACGCCCTTCATCAGAAAGGCGCCAAACGATTGCCCCGCCGTTCCGGTGAAATTAAATTTGACCGTTTCGTCGGGCAATCCCGCAGACCCGTATTTTTTCGCGATCTTGCCGCTCAACATCGCGCCCACCGTGCGATGCACGTTACGCAGAGGCATTTTGAATTCTACTGGTGTACCGTTTTCGATGGCGTCTTTCGCGAAGTCGATCAACTTGTAATCGAGCGCTTCCGACAAGCCATGGTCTTGGGAAATCATGCAGCGGCGGCCGACTTTCGAAGGCACCGGAGGATTGTACAAGATGGCTGAAAGGTCAATACCGCGCGCCTTCCAATGATCCAGCACGTCTTTCATTTCGAGCAGATCGACACGGCCAATCATGTCATCCACTTTGCGCAGGCCTAGCGACGCCATGATTAGCCGCAACTCTTCGGCCATGAAGAAAAAGAAGTTGATGACGTTTTCAGGCGTGCCTTCAAACTTTGCGCGTAGCGCCGGGTCCTGTGTGGCAATGCCCACCGGGCAAGTATTCAAATGGCATTTGCGCATCATGATACAGCCCATGGCCACCAGCGGCGCGGTGGAGAATCCAAATTCCTCAGCCCCCAGCAGACAAGCTATCGCCACGTCACGACCGGTTTGCAACTTGCCGTCGGTTTGCACGCGGATGCGGCTGCGCAGATCGTTCATCACCAGCACTTGCTGCGTTTCGGCAAGACCCAGTTCCCACGGCGCCCCAGCGTGCTTGATGGAAGTTAGCGGGCTTGCGCCTGTGCCTCCAGAATCGCCGGCGATCACCACCAAGTCGGCATGCGCCTTGGCGACACCCGCCGCCACCGTGCCCACGCCCACTTCGGCCACCAGTTTCACGGAAATGCGGGCTTCGGGATTGGCGTTCTTCAAATCGTAAATGAGCTGCGCCAAATCCTCGATGGAATAAATATCGTGATGCGGTGGAGGCGAAATCAAACCCACGCCGGGAATGGAATGGCGCACGCGGGCAATAGTTTCGTCTACTTTGTACCCTGGTAACTGGCCGCCTTCGCCGGGCTTTGCGCCCTGCGCCACTTTGATCTGCAACTCATCGGCATTCACCAAATAGTTGGTGGTGACGCCGAAGCGGCCGCTGGCAACTTGTTTGATGGAACTGCGCTTGGAATCGCCATTGGGTAATTGAATGAATCGCGCTTCGTCTTCTCCGCCTTCGCCGGTGTTGGAACGGCCGCCCATGCGGTTCATGGCGATGGCCAACGTTTCGTGCGCTTCCTTGCTAATGGAGCCGAACGACATGGCCCCGGTTGCGAAGCGCTTCACGATTTCCTTAGCCGGTTCCACATCGTCAATAGGAATCGCTTTGATCTTATCGGTCTTGAACTGCATCAAGCCGCGGATGGTGCAGTGCTGCTTATTCAGTTCATTGATGGCCGAAGAATATTCTTGGAACGTTTTGAAATTTTCGTTGCGCACCGCATGTTGCAACTTACTCACCGTGATTGGATTGAACAGGTGATATTCGCCACGGACACGATACGCGTATTGGCCGCCGGGCGTCAGCAATTGATCTGCTTCGGTGACGGTGTGGAAGGCATGTTCATGCTTCATCTTGGCTTCGCGCGCAAGCACGTCCAGCCCCACGCCTTCAATCTTCGAAGGCGTGCCGGTGAAATACTTATTCACCACCTGCTTGTTCAAGCCGATGGCTTCAAAGATCTGCGCCCCACGATAGCTTTGCAGCGTGGAGATGCCCATCTTTGAAAACACTTTCAACAAGCCTTTGTTGATGGCCTTTTTGAAGTGCTTCAGCGCCGTTTCAAAGTTGACGCTAATCTCGCCGGTGAGCGCCATGTTTTCCAACGTCTCAATGGCAAGGTACGGATTGATGGCGCTGGCCCCGTACCCGATCAGCAATGCGAAATGCATCACCTCACGCGGCTCGCCCGATTCCACCACCAGCGCGCACTGCGTCCGCAACCCTTCGCGGATTAAGTGGTGATGCACGGCGGTCATCGCAAGTAAACTGGGGATCGGCGCGGAATCTTCATCCAACCCGCGGTCGGAAAGAATTAGTACCGTATAGCCGCTCTTAACCGCCCAACTGGCGCGCTTGTTTAAGCTATCGAGTGCACGTTCCAACTCCACTTCGCCACCATGCACATTGTAAAGCGTGGGCAGCGTGTAGGCCAGAAAATCGCCGGTGGAAACACGACGCAATTTCTCCAGATCACGATTGGTCAAAAGAGGATGCGGCAGCTTCAGCGTGTGGCAATGCTGCGCCGTCTCCGCAAGTATATTGCGCTCCGTGCCGATGTAGCTGGTCATCGACATTACCAGCTCTTCACGAATGGGATCGATGGCCGGGTTAGTCACCTGGGCAAACAACTGCTTGAAGTAATTAAACAGCGGCTGCGGCTTATCCGAAAGGCAAGCCAGCGGCGTGTCGGTACCCATGGAGCCAAGCGGCTCCTCGCCCTTTTCGGCGATGGGCTTCAGCAAAGTGCGCAAATCTTCCTCGGTATAGCCGAAGGCGCGCTGCCGTTGCAGCAAGGTTTCATGATCGGTTGTATAAACCCGAGGGGGCTCGGGCAGCTTCTCGAGCGAAATCTGATTTTCGCGAATCCACTGTGCATAAGGCTGCCGCGAATAGAGGCGCTGCTTCAATTCCTCGTCAGGAATAATGCGGCCTTCGACGGTATCGACCAATAGCATTTTTCCGGGCTGCAAGCGGCCCTTGCGGCGAATGTCTTCCGGCTTAAACGGCAGAACGCCGGTTTCCGACGACATGATCAGCAGGTCGTCCTTCGTAACGGTGTAACGCGCCGGACGCAGACCATTCCGGTCAAGTGTTGCCCCAACCACACGGCCATCGGTGAATGCCACCGAAGCTGGGCCATCCCACGGCTCCATCAACGACGCGTGATATTCGTAGAATGCTTTTTTGTCGGGGTGCATGGTGGGATCGTTATCCCACGCTTCGGGAATCAACATAGCCATGGCATGCGGCAGCG
>JAYVXT010000446.1:0-5506 GCA_043785065.1 Bryobacterales bacterium
GTCCCAAGTGGGCGTCACTGCCGCAACGGACAAGTAGAAAAGGAGTTCTTTAATGGCGGAATTAGAAATTCATCACGAAGGGGCCGAAAGCGATCCCGAAGGGAAACGCATTGGCGTACTGACAGGAGTAATGGCCGTATTGCTGGCCATTGTAACCATACTCTCGCATCGTGCCCATACCGATGCAGTGGTCTTTAAGACGGAAGCCAACGACAAGTGGGCCTTCTATCAAGCCAAGAGCCTGAAAAGCCATGCTCTTGGCATTGGACGCGACCTTCTTACTGCAATGGATGTGAAAAGCGAGGTGAACCTTGCCACTCTAAAGCACTACGAGGGCGAACGAAACCGTTACGAAAAAGAGTCGGAACAGATTAAGCAGGAGGCGGAGATATCGGAACGCGAGTCGAAGCTGGTGGAAGGCCGGGCTTTGCGCTACGACCTGGGGGAAGGCTTACTGGAAATAGGCTTGGTCCTCTCGTCGCTGTTCTTTATCGCAAGACGCAGAATGTTTCCCGTTATTGGTCTTGCGGCTGGTATCGTGGGCATGTCGATCGCGGCCTCGGGCTTGCTGCTGGGGTAGATTTACCGGCAAGACGATCAGCCTCGAAAAACACGCCCCACTCGCCAACTCATTTTATGATCGCTTCAGTTTGGGCACATTGGGCGTGCGGCGTGAAAGTGATAAAGAAATTGCCATGCAGGGGTTGGCCGGGTTTTTTGAACGATTGTCGTAACCTGAAGTGGCTGGCGAAGGCGTCGGCGACGGATCAGACATCTGAGGGGGTCCGCCCTACTGCATACTGGCTTTGCCCAAAGGTACGCACGGATTCCTTACACTTCTTTAGTAATCGCGTAAATCCTCTCTTTCATGTCGCGCACCCGGACAAATTCTAAGGTTTGCCGATCACCATCGGAATCTGAGACAATCAAAAGGCAGTTCATCGCAATTGCAGTTGCTTGCCGAAGGGGCGAATTGTTCCATCGGTGGCTTACGAGTTATGTTTAGGAGATTTTAGTAGTGAGAGAAAAAGGCGTCGTGAAATGGTTTAATGCCGCGAAGGGCTATGGCTTCATTCAGCGGTCAACTGGAGAAGATGTGTTCGTGCACTTTAGCGCGATCCAGATGAATGGATATCGTACCCTCGAGGAAGGATTGGAAGTAGAGTTCGAGGTCAAGACGGGCCCTAAAGGCCTGCAGGCCGAGAACGTCACGAAAGCCTAATTTCCTCACCGGGAAGGCTTCGTAATCGAGGATAGAGAAGGCCGCCTTAATA
Organism: Bryobacterales bacterium; assembly: GCA_043785065.1. Classification (GTDB taxonomy): domain Bacteria; phylum Acidobacteriota; class Terriglobia; order Bryobacterales; family Bryobacteraceae; genus JANXSF01. The sequence continues at coordinate 1,275 of JAYVXT010000446.1, forward strand.
GGCGGTCTTTTTCTTTGGAAGTTTCCGCTGAATTCCCCGCAAAAACCCTTTACACTCTTAACAGTACTTTAGCCTCGTTTTTACCCCCCTGTTTTGAAAAATGTCGTCTCATAGTTATAGGAGACAACGGAAACTTATGACGCCAGCAATTGAAATGGACAGCGATTTGATGCTCCGGGTGAAGGGCGGGGACATTCAGTGCTTTGAGAACCTTCTGGAGCGGCATCGCACTCCTCTCGTCCATTTCCTCTATCGCATGGTTCACAATCACGCTGTTGCCGAAGAGTTGGCGCAAGAAGTGTTCCTTCGCGTCTATTGCTCCCGCGAAAACTACAAGCCTTCCGCGAAGTTCACCACTTGGTTGTACCGTATCGCCACCAACCTGGCCTTAAACTGGCTGCGCGATAAAAAGCACGAACGAATGCAGGAAAGCCTGGATGCGGTCACTCTGCTGGGCCTTCGCCGCCAAATGGCCGACCGCACTCCAACCGTGCATCAAAACATGCTGAAGCGCGAATACATGGAAGAAATCAAGCAAGCCATTTACACGCTGCCCGACCGTCAAAAGGCCGCCGTGCTGATGCACAAGTACGAAGAGTTGGACTACTGGCAAATCGCCGATGCCATGGGATGTTCCATGACCACCGTTAAGGCGCTGCTGTTTAGGGCGTATACTACATTACGGATGCGGTTGGCTCATGTCGCCGCTTGATTCATGTGGCGACCAAATTTTGACTTGAAATGGAACCGCCCGCAATTACACCTGCTGCTTGGCGGAGCGTTGGCGTTATTGTTACCCGTCTTGGCCATCCTACAATACCGCTGGATCAGCGATTTAAGCCTTTCGGAAAAGGAACGCCTTGAAAGAAAAGTTAAGGAATCCGTTTCGCTTTTCAGCCGCGAATTTAACTCTGAGCTTCTGCGCATCAACACCTTCCTATTAGCCCCCATTGTCACCGCCGAAGATAGCGACGAATACGGACCCCGCTACCGCCGATGGGCTACCAACAACAATCAACTAAGAATCGTCAAGGCCATCTACCGCGCCTCCGGCGGCGAACGCGGAACGGATAAGTTGGAGACTTATAACGCCGAAGCTGACAGTTGGCAGCAGATCGCCTGGCCGCAAACGTTCCACAAAATGCAAGATCAAGCCGAATGGCGGCCCCCGCCTTCAGAACCTCCTCCTGGGCCGCGTCCCCCTGGCCGTCCCCGCGACTGGTTTGAAGCTGGAGTAATTGCTGCGGCGGCCCCAAGGTTGATCGTGGAAACCGATCCCGAATTAGGTTCGGCCATCTGGAGCAAGGCGATTTTACGAGGCTGGACCATCGTTGAACTGGATCGCGACTACCTTGAGCGTGAATATTTTCCTGAATTGACAACCCGCCATTTCGGGGAAAAATATCGGCTGAGGATTGCCAGCCGCGTCGACACAACAAACGTAATTTTCCAAACATTCTCTAGCACTAACAATGAGGAGTTTGGCTATGCCGATGCCACGGGTTCGCTGTTCGACATTCGTCCGGAAAATCCCGGCCGATTCGGACCTCGTCCGGCCATTTTCAGAAATTCTCCTCACGACGGCCAGCCTCCTCCCGAGCCGCGCGGCCGGTGGTTGATTTCGGTTCGCCATAAAGCTGGATCCATTGACCAGGCGGCGGCCACCGTCAGGAACCGGAATATCGCAATCAGTCTGGCCATCCTTTTATTGATGGGTGGCACCATGGCGCTTCTGCTGGCGGCCACCCGGCAATCGCAGCGATTAGCCAATCAACAAATGGAATTCGTCGCCAGTGTCTCGCACGAGCTTCGCACGCCGCTAACCGTCATCCGGTCGGCTGGGGAAAATTTAGCGGACGGATTGGTAACCAACGATGGCCAAGTGCGGCGATACGGCGCTTTGATCCGCAACGAAGGCAGACGCCTGTCGGAAATGGTGGAGCAAATCATGAGCTTCGCCGGCCTCGAAAAAGGAAAGACCCAGTTTGAGTTCACTTCGGTGGATGTCAATGCCCTCATTCAACGCGCCGTAGCCTCCTGCGAGGCAACGTTGAAAGAACGGGGCTGCAGGGTGGAAATCAACGCACCGGAAGCTTTGCCGCACGTCCTTGCCGATCCGAATTCCCTGGCGCATTGCCTGCAAAATCTTTTGACCAATGCGGCCAAGTACGCCAATGATTCCGGATGGATCGGCATCACGGCGAAAACTTCGGAATCAAGTAAAGGACCACAATTAGAAATTAGCGTGGAGGATAGGGGCCAGGGCATCCGCCCCGAGGATCTTCCCCATATCTTCGAACCTTTTTATCGAGGCAAGAAAGCAGTTGAAGATCAAATTCACGGCACGGGCCTTGGGTTAAGCCTGGTGAAACGAATTATGGAAGCGCACTCCGGAGGTATTGACGTGGAGTCAATACCCGGCCAGGGATGCACCTTCACTTTGCGGTTACCCACGGTCCAAGTGAGCTGAACCAATGAAACAAAGAATCTTGATGGTTGAAGATGAACCCGGCCTGGTACTAACCTTGTGCGACCGGTTGATGAGCGAAGGTTACGATGTCGATTCCCGCGAAGACGGCGAATCCGGACTGGATCAAGCCTTGGCTCAAACCTACGACCTAATCATGCTCGACGTCATGCTGCCAAAGAAGAGCGGGTTCGACGTCTGCCGCAAGTTGCGCCAAAGTGGTGTGCAGACGCCGGTGTTAATGTTAACGGCGCGCAATCAGGTGGTGGATAAAGTGGTTGGGCTGCAGATTGGGGCGGACGATTATTTAACCAAGCCGTTTGACATGATGGAGCTTTTGGCGAGGATCGAAGCGCTGTTGCGGCGGTCCCTTGTTAAGCCGTCGGAAGCCATCATGGCCTACCAATTCGGATCCGTGAAAGTGGACTTCCGAAAAGCTGAAGTATTGCGCGACGGCGTTGGAGTAACGCTCTCAGCCCGGGAATACCAGCTGCTGAAATATTTGATTGAACATCGCGGGGAGACTATTTCTAGAGAGAGATTGCTGAGCGACGTCTGGGGTTACGACGCCACGCCGGAAACACGCACGGTGGACGTCCATATGGCATGGCTTCGTCAAAAGCTGGAAGAGAACCCCCGCTATCCTCAGTATCTGCTCACGCTACGCGGGCTAGGGTACAAATTCGATTCTTGATTTACATTCTTAGTTAACGATTCGTTTACGATCCTTACATATTCTTTAGGGAGTAATTTCCCAAGCCGGTGTTCTAATAAAGGAACACACAAGTTCAATTGAATAACCTAAAAAGGAAAGTACTCAAATGAAAAATACAATGCTATTCGCTTCAATTCTCTTTGGCTCCAGCTTCGCGCATGCCGATACTCCGGCGGCCGACAATCTAAAGGGAACCTACATTTTCACCGAACGCGGCGACGTGGCGAATCAACCACTGGTGGGGTTGGGGTCGATTACCTTAGACGGAAAGGGCAACGCCACCTGTTCAGAAAGAATTCAAGCAGAGGGCCAGAATCTTTCCACCACATGCAGCGGGTCCTATACGATGAATACGGATGGTTCGGTAACCGTTAAGTTACTCCACACCGTAATCCCCGCGGCTCCGGACCCGTCCGCTGATCCAAACGCTATAGTAGATCCGCAGACTATCACGGTGAACTATCGAATCCTCGCCATCGGTTCCAGCGGCCAAATGAAAGGGATACGGACGGATAATGGCGCAAGCATAATTGCGGATTTCCAGAAATAGGGGAGAGAGGATTCACTTATGAAACTATTCTATTTGATAGCAATTGCGTGTCTCACCGCGGCTACCGCATTGCCACAGGCCTCAACGCTGCAAAGCCTCAAGGGGTCCTATGTTTTCACCCAACAAGGAAAAGTGCAAAATGACCAACTAGTCTCTGGATTAGGTGTGATGACCTTAGATGGAAATGGCAACGTAACGTGCAATGAATCGTTGCAATTTCCGGGAGCAAATTTGGTCAGCAAATGCTCGGGCAAGTACTACGCAAATGCAGATGGCTCCGGTTCGATTGAGATTCTCTACGACGCGGCATTCGCCTCCGATGGCAGTGTCGACAGCGCTCCGCAAATCTCCACGGCCAAGTTCAACTTCTACCCCGTAAGCGGCGGAAAGCAATTGAAAGGCATTCGTACGGAGAACGGAGTTTTCATCATCGCCAGCTTCGAAAAATACTAACGGCACAGCATAAACCCATTACCAGCCCTCGATTAAAATCGGAGGAT
>JAYVXT010000447.1:0-5504 GCA_043785065.1 Bryobacterales bacterium
ATCTGAATAGGCCTCTATTTGCGATTTGCTGTCGTCGCGATATAGATAGATTATTGGGACGATTAGGCTCGCCGCTTTTCGACCCGTGTAGAGGTAAAACGAGGTGTCTTTCTCGGCGAGGACTCTGGCGTCGGCCGGAAGATTCTGTTTGGCCCATTCATATCCCGGTTGGTTCTTGAGCTGTTGCTTGCCGAAGCTATCCATCATCTCAGGCAAGATTTTGAAAGTCGTGATTGTCTGCAAGGCCAAACAGCCAACGATTAGCGCGCCTACAACGCCAGCCATAATTCGCGCCACGCCCCTTTGTGACGAATCCTTATGGGTGAAACCTTGCCGGATGCTGCCGATCAGTCCTTGGGCCTCTCGCACAAACCCGGCGAGCAACAGGGGCGCGAGGGGAATCACAAAGCGCTCGTTGGGAGGGAAACTCCAGGCCGATAGCATTGCCATGAATAATACGGCGAAGCCAACGTAATGCCAAGTGGCATGGCGTTCCTTTGCTAACCGCCAACAGCCAATTAGTGCTCCCAACGCCAGCACTTCGGACAATATTTTGAGGAATCCGGATTCCATCACGTGAGGCAGGATCAAAGTGCCGATTCCGAACAAGAGGCTATCCACGTTTTTCCAAAGGAACAGATGCGCTTCGTTCCAATGGAAATTCATCCAGTGATACCCGGTGTAGTTGGTGTAATAGAGGGTAATGACGTCCGTTGCTTGGGGCAGATGCAGCTTCATCCAAAGAATCCAGCCCAACACGGCCGGCGCCATGGTTATTGCGAAAACAGCGGCGTGGCTGTATTTTTTGCGCAACAGGAAAACAAGCGGAGTGGTGACCAACATCGCCACGCCGATTGTACGGAACAGGAAAGCAATGCCAGCCATTACGCCCGCAATAGCCACCCACTTTAGTCCTTTGCTTTCGGAGACGTCGAGCGCGACTAATGCCGCTAGTACCAATGCAGTGAATGGAATCTCGCTCATTAGCATGACGGAAAGAAACAGGATGTAAGGATTGATGCCGTGCAGCGCGGCCAGGCCCCATTGCCACCGCGGCCCTAAGCCGATGCGCTTCCAGTAGAGCATCATAAGCAGCAGCATGACGGGTAACATCCGCCACTGCAACCAGACGGCGCGGTTTAGATTGGCAGGAAACGTTGCGCCATCGGTCCAAGCCGCGGCAAGCAGGGCAGGGTAGCCAGGAGGATATTTGGTTTGTGGCGGCTCGCCCGGCAAGCTTAAAATTCTATAGCCGCCACCGTCGAGCAGAGATTTTCCGCTTACGAAATAGAGCGCATCGTCCCCAAAATCTCCGAAGCGCGGGGCGTTTTGATTGAGCCAGGTGAACCACAACGACGGGAGCAGGATTAGGATGAAGCCGAATAGCGGCTTGATGCTACGCATAGGTTAGGTCTTCGGACGCTGCAAAATAGAAGGCACGCTCGGCGTGGAGCCGAGCGGGCTGGCCAGGGGGCCAGCCGCGGACCAGGGAGTCCGCCCTACTATTATTTGGAAATAACTTGTGATTCAACTGTTCCGTGCTCTTTTTGATTGGTTGATAACTTAGTGAGCTGAAACTTTTTCGTGTTCCGCAATTAGCATATTGGTCAGGTTGCCTGTCGAGTCAAACGACATCGGCTCTGGGTCTCCTATGATTTCTAGCATCGGATTGGCGGAGATTTGCGACCGTAGATTCTCGCTTAGGAACAACGGGGAGATTTCCAGCGAGTTCTTCACCCAGCCGATTGTAACATCGGCAACATCCAATTTGCCAACCGTGGGCATCAACACTTCCAGGCATTGCCGATCCGTAGGAAAATGAATGGGAGTGCGAATCGCAGCCGGGGTTGAAGCCGTCAACGAATTGATCCTTGTTGGATGCCAATCGATCTTCGAAAGCAGCCGGTCGTTGACCACATCGGCCATGCCAAGGCCAACGCCATTGCCGTAGCTGACGTCGCTTAAATCGCGGATGTACAAGCGCTCAAATTTCGGTCCGGGCCAAGGATTATAAAGGCCATGTACGCTTCGGTTGACCACTTTGGTATCCATCCCGGCGCCGGAAATGTTCTTGCCTATCTCGCTCAAGATCAAAATATCGAGGTCCATCGGAATGCGGCCCATCCAGGACTTCACGTGTTCGAGCAATTCCTCCTCGCGCGTCTCCATCACTTCCACCGGGACGGCGGTAACTTGACCGGTGTTGTGGTTGGCGTCTTCTAAGATCGCCAAGCCACCAAGAATTTTGCCCGAGGCCAAGACTTGGCGCCCAACGCTGCGGATAACGTGCTCCAGGCCGAGTTTGTAGGCGTAGGTATGATAGCGCTGCGCACCGGCGAATTTGCCTAGTCCGATGGCCATCATTTTGAACAGGCCGCTTTCGATTTTGCCGGCGAAATCAGTGTGCCATTTCACGCGGCCCACTAGCATCACGCCATCGCTATTGAATGCATTACGATCCATGAAGGCTTCAATGCCGTTGGAATCCTTGCCCAGCGAAACCACTTCCAGTTCGCTGATGACGGGGCAGCCGATAGTGGCTTCATGAATTCCGTAGTGCGCCAGCACATCAGCTTGGCCCTCGGCTGTTGCGGCGCCGTGGCTGCCCATTGCCGGAAAAATGAACGGGTGGCAACCTTTCGACTTCCAATAATCCACCACCGCGCGAACGATCATCGCGATGTTGACGATGCCGCGGCTGCCGACGCCGATGGCGACCTTGCCGCCGGGCTTTACCCGTCCTGCGAATTGAGAGGTGTTCAATTCGGTGAGAACAGAAGCGCGTACGTCGGCCAAACGGTGGTCAGGGAAGTGTTGTTTAACTCGAAGAAGTGGTGGGAAGTCCATTACTGATGCAGTATATCGCAGTATGTGAGGGAGCGCTTGCAGCGTGTTTTTTGACCGTGGCGCTAATCGAAAAGAAGAATGCACCCGGATGGGGGACCGGGAGCTTTCTTATCGGCCGGGGGAAGTTGTTAGGCGTCGAGACTGAAGTTCACTGAGCGCCGTCGCGTGAACGCGAGTAAGGCGAGTCCGGAGGCGACACTTAAAAGGGTGCCGACTTCGGGTGTGGGATCAGGAGGTGTTCCGGCTGTTCCGTAGGCTATGTTGTCAATTATTGCGTAACCATTGACTGTTTGGGGCGAGATGTCAATGTAGTTGAAGGCCGTTGTTGATGTAATGCCGTAGAAAACAAAGTTAGGTCTTACCAAGGTCGTAATCGGGGTTGCGGTCTGACCCTCCGGTGTAACCGTGATGGCTCCCGTGCCTGGAGTAGTTCCATTTTCTCCAAGGTCAATACCAAATGCGGTAACAGGGCCGTTAGTGAATGTGATGCGGATATAGGGAGCGCTGAATCCCGTTGTAAATGAACCAGAACTGCCCACTGCGCCACTGCTCCAATTATACCAAGGGTTAGAGCCGTTTGCTTGCACTACGGCTAAGGTGTAGCCACCAATGGTTGGATCGAAACCCACCAGTCTGAGCCCTAATCCTGACTGTAAAAGTCCAGAGGATGTATTGTAGGACGTCGAGGATCCGGCTCCGGGCAATCCGAAATCATATGCCGTTAGTCCAGTTACACTGGCCATCCATGTGGGCCGGTCCGTAAATATCGTCGCGTTTGCGGGCATGCAAGCCGCCAGCGCCAATAATGGCGTCACCGCCATGCGCAAACCTGAAAAGGTGAATAGTCTCATTGAAATCCTCCGCTCCCTAAAGCAAGCCGCATAGCGAGTCTGTTCCGCCGCGGCAAGCATAAATTTTGTGGTCAAAGAGTAAGTGGGAAAAATCGCGAAGATTTCTCCACGCATTGAGAGGCGGTTTGTACTGAGGTGATTATGCCCTTGGGGTAAGGCGTAATCCGAAAAGCAATTGCATTTCGATTGTTATCGGATTGCTATTTGTGCGCCATATTGCGCTGCTTTATTGAGGATTTCATTCGAATCTAGAGTTAGGGATCTGCCGTTGCGCACGACTGTTTTACCGTTGATCACGACATCGGAAACATCGGACGCCTTCAATGCGTAAACCAATTGCGATACGGGATTGAACACGGGTTGCGCATGCGGGGTTCGCGTGCGCACGACAATCAAATCGGCCTTCTTGCCAACTTCGAGCGAACCGATTTCCTTGTCCATCCCCAGCGCGCGGGCGCCTATGATTGTGGCCATCTCAAGAGCTTGCGTGGCTGGGAGCGCTTGCGGATTGCCCGTCGTTACTTTGGCGAGTTTCGCGGCCAAATCCATTTCTTCAAACATGTCGAAGTCGTTATTCGATCCCGCGGGGCCATCGGGGCCGAGGCCCATGGCGATGCCCATTGCAAGAATCTTCGTCACCGGCGCTACGCCGCTGGCGAGCTTCATATTGCTGGAGGGGCAATGGGCCAAGCCCGTGTTGTGCTTCTTCAAAATCGCCATGTCCGCATCGTCCAACCAAATGCCGTGCGCGCCTAGAGTGCGGCCATCGAGCACGCCTAACGATTCCAGAAGTTTGGTGGGACTCATGCCGCGCTTGGCCATCAGGTCGTCATTCTCTTTCTTGGTTTCTGAAAGGTGTATCAGCAGCGGTAGGTCGTATTTGTTGGCGAGCATGCGGCAATTTTGCAAAGTTTCATCGGAATTGGTGTATACGGCGTGAGGTGCAACAGCCGGTGTGATCAAAGGATCGTTCTTGAATTTCTTGAAGAAGTTTTCGGTGCGAACCAATTCATCGGCGGGGGTTTTTGCATCGGGCACGGGGAACCCAATCACAGTCTGGCCTAGCACGGCGCGCATGCCGGCTTGCTTGGTGGTTTCGGCAATCAGTTCCTCAAAATAGTACATGTCCGTGTAGGTGGTTGTTCCGCCCAGCATCATTTCAAGGCAGGCTAGCCGCGTTCCCCAACGAACGAATTCCGGGTTGACATGTTTGGCCTCGGCGGGGAAAATGTATTTCTCCAGCCAATCTTGCAGTTTCAAATCATCGGCGATGCCACGGAAGAGGGACATTGGCGCGTGGGTGTGGGTGTTGATCAATCCTGGCGAGACGATTCCGTCGGCCCCGGCGTCGATTCGTTGCTTGGCGGTCCACAGTTTCCGGATTTCCGACGCCGTGCCAACGGCGGCGATGTGATCTCCGACCACGGCCACCGCACCATTTTCGATGACGCGGCCAGTAGGGTCCACGGTCACAATCCACCGTCCTGTGACGATCAAATCGGCTTGAGCGGCGCCGCAGAGCGGGGTCAGGAATAGTAGGAGAAATTTAGATAAACGAAGCATCGAAAGGTTCCGGGAGTAGATCAATCATTTGGTAGCGGGCGGTTTTGCCGTGCGTGTTGACGAGAATCACTTCAGCATTGCCAAGGAATTCCCAAAGAATTTGGCGGCATGCCCCACATGGGGGTGTTAATTTACTGGTGTCGGCGGCGATGGCGATTCTTTTGAATGTTCGCGGCTTAACGCCTTCGCTGATGGCCTTAAAGACGGCCACTCGTTCGGCGCAAACCGTCAAACCATAGCTGG
>JAYVXT010000448.1:0-5496 GCA_043785065.1 Bryobacterales bacterium
GCAAGGGCTTACCAACTTTGAACGGCGCGGCCGCGTTGTATTTTCCCCTGCCCGGCGTTAACCGGGCACAAGGTGTAATGGCGCTGGCTCCCGCCAAAGCCGACCCGCCTTTGACGTTGGAACAACATAATCTGCTGGACGCGCTTTGCCAACAGGTGGGCTTGGCTTTGGAGCGGACGGCCACGCAGAAAGCGATTCGCGCCAGTGAACTGGAGGTTGAAATGGAGCGGATGCGGAACTCGTTGCTGAGCGCGGTTTCCCACGATTTGCGAACTCCGCTTGCATCCATCACAGGCGCCTCCACAACCCTTCTTGATCAATCGGACCGCTTGGATCCAGCCACGCAACGCGACTTGCTCACCAGCATTTATGAAGAAGCGGAACGGCTGGGCCGATTGGTGAATAATTTATTGGACATGACTCGCCTTGATGCCGGAGCCATGGTTCCGCAACGGGATTGGCAGCTATTTGAAGAAATAGCGGGGTCAGCGGTACGCCGCCTAAAGAAGTTTCTGGCCGGCCATCCAGTGAAGATTTCCGTGGCGGCGGGGTTCCCCATGCTCCACGTAGATGCGATGCTAATGGAACAAGTGCTAGTGAATTTATTGGAAAATGCCGTTCGATATACCCCGCCCTGTACGGCAATTGCGATTGATGCGCGGGTAGTTGGCCGGTTTGCGGAAATCGAAGTGGCCGATGGCGGACCGGGATTTCCCGCGGGCTCCGAGCAGAAAGTATTCGACAAGTTTTTTCGTGGCGATGATGCCGGCGGCCGCGGTTCGGGCCTGGGTTTGCCCATCTGCCGAGCCATCATAACCGCTCATCAAGGTGTGATCGAAGCGGCCAACCGCCATGGCGCGGTGGTAAGAATCCGGCTCCCTCTGCCGCCCGATCAACCGGCCATCCCCGAGGCGCCGGATGCCTGATTCGGTCCCGCTTGAAATTCTACTGGTGGAGGATGACTCCCAAATCCGCCGCTTCTTGCGGGCATCCTTGGTGGCCGATCAATACAAGGTAACCGAGGCATTAACCGCGGCCGAAGGCATAGCGCAAGCAACGGCGCGAATGCCTGATTTAATTCTGCTTGACCTGGGCTTGCCGGACAATGACGGCTTGGAGGTGATCCGCCATGTGCGCTTAACGGCGCAAACACCAATCATCGTGCTGTCGGCTCGCGGCCGCGACGCCGATAAAATCGCGGCATTGGATCTGGGGGCTGACGATTATGTACCTAAGCCGTTCAGCATGGGTGAACTCTTAGCGCGAATGCGCGCGACGTTGCGACGGGCGGCGAACTCTTCGGCTCCAACCGGACGAATGGAGTATGGGTTTGGCCAAGTGGTAATTGATTTGAGCAAACGCGTCGTGAAACGCGGCGGCGCTGAGGTTCATTTAACGCCACACGAATTCAAATTACTTACGATTTTAGTTCGTAATACCGGGAAGGTTTTAACGCAGCGCGAATTGTTGAAGGAAGTGTGGGGAGCTAATTACACCGAACATCCCCACTACCTGCGCGTGTACATGGCGCAGTTGCGGCGGAAGCTCGAAGAGGATTCGGCGCAGCCTCGATTCTTTATCACCGAGCCCGGGGTCGGGTACCGGTTTGAGGATGGCCTGTAATGCATCCGGAATTTGATTCTACAGTGTTCACTTAGGACCCATCGACTAAACTAGATCTGCTCCAGCACACTCGACTTCGTCCACTTATCCAGCGCATTCGCCAACTGTTCGGGACGGAATGGTTTTCCCAAAAAGTCATCCATTCCAGCCTCAAAGCATTGCTCGCGATGATGGGTCATCGCGTTGGCGGTTAATGCCACAATCGGAGTGCGCCGGCCGCCCCGCTCAATTTCCCTGATCTTGTGCGTGGCCTCATACCCGTCCATCTCCGGCATTTGGCAATCCATAAACACCATGTGGAATGACGACCGGCGGTAATGCTCCACGGCTTCCCGTCCGTTGTTGGCAACAGTAACTTCCGCGCCTAACTTACGCAGCATCGCTACAGCTACTTTCTGATTCACTAAGTTATCTTCAGCCAGCAGAATACGCCACTTATTACTTACCGCATGCGCCAGCGGCTGCAATGACGCAGCCGTAGTATCTTGAACTGGGCCTTTGGGCGCGGCCAATTCCGTTGATCGAAGATCGACAAGCGAGCGAACCAAACTCGACACTCGCATCGGACGCGAATGATTTAGCCACTCCCTCGGAGCCTTGAAGTCTTCTTCCTTGGTGTTCGAGATCAGGCAAACGCGCAGGCCCGCGCGCATCTCCTCAAACCAATCCACTTCTCCGAAACCTTCAAGCCGGTCGTCGATTACAACCATGCAGGGGCCCTGTTGCTCGCGCAAAGCGGGTACCAAATCGAACACGTTCGCAAAGGTCTCAGTCCTGAATCCGGCCGCACTCAATTCGTTTTTTAATATCCTTGCGGCATCGGTATGAGAGTAGCCCACAAACGCTTGGCCGCGATTGGCCTTGACCTCCGAACGGGAACCGGAAGCCGCCGCGTCGATGGGAATCCAGAAGCCGAAAATCGACCCCACTCCCGACCGGCTCTCCACCTGGATTTCTCCACCCAACCCTTCCACCAAGCGTTTGGAAATCGCCAAGCCCAAACCCGTACCGCCATACTTGCGAGTATTCGATGTGTCCACCTGCTGGAACTTGTGAAACAACATCGTAATCTTTTCTTCGGCAATGCCAATGCCCGTATCGGCCACCGCAATCCGCAAGCGGCCTTGTTCGTATTCGCATGTGATAAGTACGTGCCCCTTGGCCGTAAACTTAATTGCGTTCGACACCAGATTAAGAACAATTTGCCGCACTCTCGTCGTATCGCCGGTAAGATCCGCCGGAACTCCGGGCGCTATTTCCAGTAGAAGTTCCAGATCCTTTTCATTCGCCTTGGGTCCGCATAACGTCACCACTTCCTCAAGTGTTTGCCTCAAATTGAAGGAGACATTTTCGAACTCAAGCTTGCCTGCTTCAATCTTCGAGAAGTCCAGTACGTCGTTTAACAACCCAAGCAGCGAGTCGGCCGAGGTGCGTATGGTCTCCGCGAAATCGCGCTGTGTGGGATCCAGTTGCGTATCGGCCAGCAGAGTAGTCATGCCGATGATTCCGTTCATCGGTGTGCGCAGTTCGTGACTGATCACCGCCAGGAATTCGCCCTTGGCGCGGGAAGCCGCTTCGGCCTTCTCCTTGGCTATTTTCAAATCTCTCGTGTACCGGATGCGCCCTACAATCAAAGTGATCGCCAAGTACAAAACAATGCCGCCCAGCAGTATAAATGGAATCCAAAACATCGGCCTTAAATAGAACGGCGGCACGGATTCGAACGGCAACATTTCCACGGGTGGATTGCTGCTCATCTGCAGCAGCTTTGCCTGCACCTCGATTCGATGCGGACCCGCGGGCGCCGACGTCCACTCCGCCGAACGGCCCAAACCCCATTCGCTCCAAGTCTGATCATCGAACCGGTATCGTGTCAGCACTTTGTCGGGAACAAACTCACCCCAATACGGAAGCGCTTCCCAACGGAATCGAAGCTTGCCGCGCTCTTCCGCCAACTGTTCCAGGCGGACGCGCGGTTGATGCTTCAGCAACGCGTTGATATGCAAAATGTAAGTACCCCGCCCCAGCGACCCTACATAAACCTGCTGCTCTTCCACTAACAACGGCCATAACGACAAGTTATCCAGACCCGAATCCATTTGAAACGAAAGCCAGGCGCCTTCCTCGAAAACAGAAAGCCCTTTCTTGGTGGCTGCCCACAACCGGCCTTCGCGGTCGGTCTTCACTTCGGCCACTTCATTCGAAGGCAACCCTTGCGCCAAGCCGAAGAAATGCACTTTGTCGGTCTCGTCAACATAACCAACGCCATTGCGTTTGTCGGCGAACCAAACACGGGGCGCACCGGGACGAACCCCAGGGTCGGCTGTGACGCTATAGACTCCCCCATCAAGCAACTGTTCGCCCCGCCGCCAGTTGGTCCATTGCCCTTCTTTCCAGCGGCTCAAACCTTCCGCGGTGGCGAACCAATAGGCGCCGCCACGATCTTCAGTGAAGGAATATACCGCCTCCGAGGGCAGTCCGTTTTCCTTGCCCCAACGAGTGAATTGGCCTTCGATCCATCGATACGCCCCTGCTTCTTTCGGCTTGCCATGCAACGCGCCTTCATGACTCAACAACCATAAGCCGCCCTCGGAATCGCGGCGAATGCGATGAATGGGCTGATCCGTCAACCCTTCCTTGGCTCCGTATTGCCGCCATTGACCTTTGAAGTAACGGTAGGCTCCGCCGAAATGAGTGCCGCTTGCAATCCAGACTCCGCCCTCCGTATCCTCGGCCAAACCGGTCACGCCATGCGCCACATTAAAGAACTCAATGGAACCGTTAGCATGGCGAACCTCCACACTATCGGCCGTGCCTATCCACAAATCGCCATTCGAATGGCGCAGGAATTCGTTCACGATATTACGGTTTTCCGAATTGGGCTCCACCCAATGCGTCCATAAACGGGTTGCGGCGCGGAAGCACGCCAGACCGTTTGAGGATCCCACCCATAAATCGCCATTTGAACGGAACAGGGCGGAAGTCGCCAAACGGAAAGGTCCGGGAACGGGCGACATTTCCTGCCAGTCGCCCTTATAGCGGTACAGGATTTTGCCCGATTCAAAGCCGGCCACAATGTCTCCATTTTGGGACACATCCCCAAAACGCAATTGGTCGGCAAAAGGTGGAATGCGCCTTCCAAGCTTGCCTCCAAAAATTTCTTGCAGACCGCGCGCGGATCCCATTTTGCGAACCCAAACAAAGCCGTCATCCTTCCTGTTATAGGTGGCAAAGCCCAACTCTTCGGCGCCTGGCGCACCTACGTGCTTTTTCCAATTCTTCCCGGTCCAACGGTAAATTCCATCAAGGGCGTTCATCCACGGGAATTGCCCGGAAAGCCCCAAAAGCCCCTGCTCGTCGGACCTGGCAACAGGAAAGCCGGACGGCGCCAGAGAAACTTTTCCGTTCTCATAAAGCACCAGCTTCGAGCCAACCTGGATCAGCAAGGTCTTGTCATCAAGGGGAGCCGCCGACAAAATGTTTTCACGGCCAGATGTTAGCAGGTTGACTCGCTTGAAACCCTGCCGGCCGCCTATATAAAGATAGCCGCTGCAATTGAGCGCGACTTTCCCATCGCGAAGCACCCAGATTTGGCGCACCGATTCCTTGCAGGTTAGCCCCGATGCCGCCGTGACCGTGTGCCAGGAATAGCCGTCGAACCAAGCCGCCCCCTCCTCTGTGCCGGCCCAGGAAATTTCTTCTGAATCTTCAACTATGGTGAGAATCGAATTGGACGGGAGCCCGGAGGAGGTGTTGAAACGGACCCAACGCCAATCGTCAAAAAACTGATTGAACTGGTCTTCACGAGCGAAAACGAAAAAAGACAGCAGGAGACACAACAGGCCTATGTGCTGACTTTTACGGATCATATAC
>JAYVXT010000449.1:0-5459 GCA_043785065.1 Bryobacterales bacterium
TGATCGTTGATCCTGATGCTGAACTGGCCTTTGATCGCCGATCAGGGCTTCCAGCCGGTTCCGGCGCAGCGCTCGCAGATCATCCGGAGATGTTGCGGAGTCAAGCCTGATCAGTCTAGTTCGAGCCTGCATTTCGATGTTCGCCAGTTCAGCGACGCGCTCGCCGCTCATCAACTTTTTTGCCCGCTTGTCAACGAACGACTGAATCACTATCTTATCTTAATGGTACTACGTTAGAGGTGTTATCTTTAGAGGTGTGGTCAGCAGTTCGGCGAGCAAGCGCCTCGAACCGCCTATTGGCTACAATATTAGAGAAATGGCGCTACCGCTCACACCCGAAGATCGTGCAATGCTAAAGCAGCACGTCGAAAGGTGGCGCGTGGCTGGCCCTGAACTCGAAGCTATTCGCAAGCGCGAACTCCAAACTACTGATGTCCAAAAAGCTGTCCAGCAATTGTTTGGCGACAGCGCCATGGTTCAACGCTGGCCAAGACTCACCACATCCGGGCTTGTGGAACAGCAAGCTTGGTTTGCCAAACTGCGCAAATGACGCCACTACTGGCCGCTGCCTTGGGAATTCAGGAGTTCTGCGATCAGCGGGCCTGGAAATCCTGCATCATCGGTGGCATCGCCGTTTTGCGTTGGGGCGAGCCCAGGTTCACTCGGGACGTTGACCTTACGCTGTTGACCGGATTTGGAAGTGAACTCGAATTCGTTGAGACTCTGCTCAAGTCCGGTTACCGTGGCCGCATCTCCGATGCAGCTGATTTCGCCTTGAAGAATCGGGTTCTCCTTTTGGAATCGCCGCAAGATATTCCGATAGATATTTCCCTAGCCGGGTTCCCGTTCGAAGGCTTGGCTATAGAAAGATCCAGCCTGTTCGAGTTTGAACGCGGTTGCAATCTGCGAACATGTTCAGCCGAAGATTTGATTGTTCAAAAACTATTCGCGTCAAGGCCAAGGGACTTATTCGACGTTCAGACCATCGCGGACAAGCAGAATGGTTGCATCGACTGGGCTTACATTGAAATGCACCTCGGCCCTCTGGCGGAACTCAAGGAACAACCCGAAATCATGGTTCATTTGGCGAAACTTCGCAAGGCCGGCGAACAGTCAAGGTAAGGCCGGGCGGCGGCTCACCAGCCAGCCTCCCGAATGTACTTCAGATCCAGCGCGAACCCCACTACGAGACATTCGCCCTTCACATGAGCGGGAGCCTCGATCATTGTAATCCCTTCGGGGCGGTAACGGTAACACGGCGCGCCGCTGGATTGATCGGCCAGCCAAGCCGGTAACCGTTGGCCATGTACTCGGTCATCTTCAACTTCACTTCGGCCAAGCGGTCATTTGGGGACAGGAGCTCGATAACGAATTCCGGACAAAGCGGAAGGAAACGGTCTTTTTGTTTCAGGCAACGGTGGGACAAAGTTGCGCGCGCGTAGTGGAGTATCCGGGCCTATATCCCACGCTGCTTGATTTATGCGGCCTTCCCCGCGCGCCGTGGCTTGAGGGCAAAAGCTTGCAGCCGCTGCTGGAAAATCCAAAGGCGCCGTGGAACAAGCCGGCTTATACGGTGTCAGTGCGCGATTGGTACGTCGGCCGTTCGGTGCGCAACGAACGTTGGCGGTATACGGTTTGGGATGAGCGGCGCCGGGGGGCGGCTCTTTTTGATCACGATCATGATCCGAACGAGATGCCCAATCTTCTACAAAATCCGAAGCACGCGGCGGTGGTGCCAGAGCTGAGCGCACTGTTGGGTAACGGGCCCGTGGCCAAACGTCCTTGACGAGCCTGTGGAATGGAGACTCAAACAAACTAAGTTCTACTTCAACAAAAAAGTCCCATTCGCAGCCAACGACACATGCATCGCCGCCTTCTTCTCCCGCTTCGCCATCAATTCCAACAACAGATGTGAAATGCGCGGCAAAAGATTATTGGAAATAATGCTATCCACGTTCCGCGCCCCCGAATCCACTTCGCGGCAGCGACGGGCGATCTCTTCGGCCACGGTATCATCCCATGTCAATTGCATTTTGTGGTTCACCTCAAGACGGCTCTTCACCCGGTTCAGCCGCAATTTGACGATCTGCTTCAGCGCTTCGTCTCTCACAGGAACATACGGCACAATCTCCAGCCTGTTTAGGAAGGAGGGCCGGAACGCTTTGCTCAGTTCCGGCTTCAACGCTTGGATCAACAACTCGGCGCGCGGCGCGCGTTCCGATTCGCCACAAGCCTTGACCACAGTGGACGAACCCGTGCTCGATGCCAATAGAATCAGGGTGTTCCTGAAATCGATCTCGCGGCCTTCACCGTCCTCCATCACTCCTTGGTCGAACACCTGAAAGAACAACTCCAACACGGCCGGATGGGCCTTTTCCACTTCGTCCAGCAGCACAACCGAATAAGGACGGCGGCGCACGGCCTCAGTCAAAACGCCGCCTTCACCATAGCCCACATAGCCCGGCGGCGAGCCTTTAATAGTCGATACGGAGTGCGGCTCCTGGAACTCACTCATGTTGAGGGCTATCAGGTTCCGGCTGCCTCCGTAAAGTAACTCCGCCAGCGCATGGGCCGTTTCGGTTTTGCCTACTCCGGAAGGCCCCGCAAGCAGAAATACGCCCACTGGCTTGTTAGGATCTTCCATGTTCGCCCGGGTAATTTCCAAGCGCCGGGCGATAATTTCAATCGCCTGCTCCTGGCCAATGACACGTTCGCCGATTTTGCCGCGAAGCGCCAGCATAGCTTCCAATTCGTCACGCACCATATTGCCCGTGGGTATGCCTGTCCAGGCCGAAACAACTTCACTGACAACTTCGGCATCGACAGCCACGCGAACCATCGGGGCGCCGTTTTGCATCTCGTCCAAGCGGTCCGTATAAACGCTCAACTCATCCCGAATATGCTCCGCCGCTTGAAAATTGTATGCCGATTCCACCTGTTGGCAAAGCTCACGAACCTTGTTTACCAATTGCGCCTCGCGCTGAAATCGTCCTTCCGCCGCGGTCAACTTGTCCGCTTTTTCTTTTTCTTGAATTCGCAGCGCTCCCAGCCTATCCCCATGATCCACGCCAGTCGCGGATTCCCTTTCGAGCACGATTCTTTCGGCGCGAAGTTCTTCCTGTTGCCGCCGCAAGCGCTCCACGTTGGGCGGCGGCACATGCTCGGAAAGCTTCACGCGGGCACATGCCGTATCCAAAACACTGACGGCTTTATCGGGCAATTGCCGGCCGGCAATATAACGGTGCGAGAGCTTTACAGCCGCGTCCACGGCCTCGTCCAAAATGCGGACGGCGTGGTGCTTTTCAAGGATGGGGACAAGTCCCCGCACCATGACAACGCAACTGAACTCGGAAGGTTCTTCGACTTTGACCAGTTGGAAACGGCGGGCCAGGGCTGGGTCGCGCTCAAAGTATTTCTTGTATTCCGACCACGTGGTGGCGGCGATAGTCCGCAGTTCGCCACGGGCTAGCGCGGGTTTAAGGATATTGGCGGCGTCATTCTGGCCCGCTTGGCCACCGGCGCCAATCAGGTTGTGTGCTTCATCAATGAACAGGATTACTGGCGTCGGACTTGACTTCACTTCCTCGATCAATTTTTTCAGGCGATTCTCAAACTCTCCGCGAATGCCCGCGCCTGCTTGCAACAACGTCAAATCCAAAGTGCGGATAGTGACATTTTTCAAAGGCGGCGGCACTTCTTCTTCGGCAATGCGAAGCGCCAATCCTTCCACTATGGCGGTCTTACCCACGCCCGCCTCCCCGGTCAGAATTGGATTGTTTTGACGGCGGCGCATGAGGATGTCGATAATCTGCCGTATCTCCAAATCACGGCCAAGAATCGGATCAATGCCGCCATTGCGAGCTTTTTCGGTAAGGTCTTCGGTATATGCATCCAGATTTGGCGTCGACCCCGCGGGAGTCGCCGGTTGGATGAGAGCGACCGGTACGCCAGGCTCGGCCGGTGCGGTCTGGGCTTCCGCGGGCCGCCCAACTTTTTCGAATTCACTGGAGATCCGCCGCGCCAACTGGCTTAATTCCCCATTCGTCGCCAGTGCAAGAAAACAAAGGCTAGGCGTGATCGTCAATTGGCCTTTGGCCGAACCGATCGTCCAAGCTTCGGAAAAAGTTTTGACTAGAGTGGGGCTAAACTGTGGGTTACCATTGCTGCCTGTTTTCAGCTTTTCAAGGCTTTTGGTGAGGTCCCTTTCCAGTTGAAGCTGATTCAAATTGAAGAGCGAGAGGGTGCGGGTAAGCTCGGGGTCTTGCTGTTCCAACAACTTAGCCAAAAGGTGTAACACTTCAACTTCAAAATTGGTTCGTGTCACGCAAAGGCTAGCGGCGCCCTGTAGCGCGGAACGAGTGGAATCGTTCAGCTTACCGATAAGGGACATTAAGTTAAGGCTCATGTATGGCTTTCCACTTAGCATTAATCGGCGGGATGACCTTAGAACTGTAGAGATCAACTGCTTACTTACAGATTCCTTGGATTCCGTTTGGTGCTGTAAGTGCCTTGAAAAGCAGAAAAGCACTACTATTCAACGTTGGAAATAGCATTTAAGTTTTACGGAAAGTCCAATGAAATCAATACAAGATTTACCTGGCCCTGATGCCTTTGTTGTGCGCCGAATTATTATGCGCCCAAAAGGCTCCAACCCGGCGTGAACCTGCTTTTGTCTTCGGGCCACCGTCGTTGAAAGCATCCATACCCTCACCAGCTCCAGTAGCGGCTGTGGTTACCTGGACGCTGGACGGCTACTTGGACTGTTAACTCAACGCTCATCCTCGCTGAAACTGAGGCCCGGGAAGAACGAACCCATTTACTCTAACCCGATTCCGGATCACGCTCCATCACACATCTCAATTTGGCTATTTTTCAAACACTTATCCCGCAACCCCGCCCAATCCACTTGCGCCGCTGCCGTAGTGTAGTGGCAGAGAGAATATCCGGGCCCGGAATACTCTCAACCAAAACCGCCGCCCGTAAGGGAGGCGGACTCAAGTCGATTTGAGTTGCTTTATGAATCGTGTTCGACGGGGTTATTAGCGTGAAATCACTGGAACAACGGCACTGGTCGGGGGATCGATGCCGTTAGTCTGGCAAAACAGACAAGCTGCCTTGGGCGGCGGCTCTCCAGTTAAAGCGCGAAATAACCCCGCCGAAGCGAATATCGAAAAGCGCAGGTCCATCCGGTGCGCCACACTTGTGTCCAAACCAAACCGGACGTCTCTGGCATAATTGGAATTCCGTCACCGGCAGCATAACTTACTAAATGAACGAACAAGAAATCATACGCACGGCGCAGCGTTTAATGGGTCCCCCTCCCACCGGTGGTGTGATTGTCGCGATCGGGGATGATTGCGCCGTCTACCGGCCGCATGGTGCGAAGGAAGATCTTGTTTTCACTACGGACATGATGCACGAAGGCCGCCACTTTCTAGCAGAGACTCATACGCCGCGGG
>JAYVXT010000450.1:0-5456 GCA_043785065.1 Bryobacterales bacterium
CCATGCTGCGAGTGCTTGGTTCCGGAACATTGGTGGAGGTGACATGCCATGAAGAAATATAATAGTCCCCTGATGGCGTCGGTCCACGAGACCGCCGAAGGGCTGCATGCCGCAGGCGTCATGGACAAGTGCACGATGCGCGAGTTCGATGACTTGTGTCTTACGCCTGTGATGCCGCTCAAGTTTCGGGAAATCCGCGCCCTCCGTCTACGCGAAGGCGCCAGCCAGGCGGTTTTCGCACGTTATCTGAACGTGACTACCGGCTTGGTGAGTCAGTGGGAACGTGGTGAAAAGAGTCCGCGGGGGCCTTCGCTGAAACTCCTCGCGTTGGTCGCTAAGAACGGGCTCCAGGCCGTCGCGTGAGGTGAAACGCTGTGAATTGCAACCACTTGTGATTTTCAGAATGGCAAGACCCGACTGGGCTTTCGAAGTGTGGAGATGCTCAGCCATATCGGCAAGCCAGTCAAGCCGGCGATCCGTTGAATGGTAGACGACATGATGATGGGAATCGTCGTCTCACTGCACGACTGGCCCGGCGGTAGGATCTTTAATCATCACGCCGAAGACCATCGTGCGCAACACTTCGTCCCAGACCCGCTCGAGTTCTGAAGCCCGCTCCGACCAGTAGTTCATCGTGAGCAGGCAAAACACAGACCCGCGAGCAACGGCTACACGGAATCGGGCGTCGCGATTGTGCTCAGCGTCCACGTATTTTTGTTCCAGCCATGCTATTTCCACATCGGCATTTTCCAGGTGATGGATCTCCGACTGGTGATAGGGCACCCACTCGGATTCAAGCGAGGCGCGCAGTGTTTCATCTAGGGGCATGTCCTGAATTGCTTCGCGCGGCACATGGAAGGTGGACACGCCAAGATCACAGCTTTCCACCGATGGAGGGCGGTCGTAAAGGTGCAACGCGCCGTCGCCAGGCTCGACGATCCAATGGCTTGGGTATTCGAATCGCAAGGTCCCCCGATCGATCACGCAGATAGAGTTACCCGGTTTACATTTCCAGGAGTGATTCGCCTTGAGTGTGAGCTTTTCGCCAGGCATTCTTCTATCTTACGGCAACTTCTATATTGCCGAGCGGAGCGAACTCAAGAGATCTTGTGGTGAATTGGCAGGAAGCGGAGGAGCAGGGCGAAGAGGATCAGCGAAGCGTAATAGGTGGTTCCGGAGACGGGATCGCGGTTCAGGAGCGCGTCGCGAATAGTGAGTCCGCGGAGAGCGGTGGCTACGGCCAGTTCAACGGAAAGCATGAGTGTCAGGGCGATGAGGCCGGCGGCTAGGCGGCTGCTTGGGGGCAGAGGGAATTTTTCGTTTGTGTGCCGGGCGGCGAAATAGATGGCGGTGAGCATGATGGGCATTTCGATGAGTTCGGCCGCACGGACACCGATTTTGGGGACGAGTAGGAAGATGCGGATTGGGCCGAGGAGGAAGCCGGCGCCGAAGACGGTTAGGAAATAGAGGAGCGCGGCTTTGAGGGTGGGCATTTGTTGCTACCAGCATGATATCACTTGCGATGTGATATCATAATCAGCAGTTGCGATTCATTTTGGATACCGACGTAATCGTGGCGGCCATGCGTAGCCCCAACGGAGCCTCTACAGCGTTGCTTTCGCACTTAGAGCAAGGATTCGGAACTTTGCTGTTAAGTGTAGCTTTGGTTTTGGAGTACGAGGCTATCTGCTTGCTGGCCGAACATAGAATTGTTTCCGGATTAAGTTCCGGAGATGTAAGCGCGGCAATCAACGCCTTGCTTGATTTTGCGGAGCAGGTTGAGATCCACTACCATTGGCGACCCCAGTTGCGTGATCCGGGAGACGAAATGGTTTTGGAGGCGGCCGTGAACGGCAGGGCAGACTATTTAGTGACATTCAACCAACGGGATTTCGGAGCGGCGCCTAGCCGGTTTGGGATCAAGGTCTTGACACCGGGCGAGGCTGTAAAAAGGATAAGGAAGATAGCAATATGAAGACTACCACCAGCACCTACCCACTGAGACTGCCCATATCACTTAAAGCCGAAGCTGAACGGTTGAGTAAGCAAGAAGGCGCGAGCCTGAACCAATTTGTGGTTCTGGCTGTTGCTGAAAAGATTTCGGCGATGGAGACCGCCACGTTTTTTGAGGAACGCGCGAAGAAGGGCGATCGGGAGGTTTTGCGTCGTATTTTGAATCGCAAGAAAGGCGGCGAGCCGCCGCGTCCGGGTGACGAACTTCTGTAGCAGCTTGAAGCCCTTCCACCGGGTCTGCCATCTTGAAGTAGACCGAGTGAAAATCGTAATTTTATCCGCCGAATTGCTTCTGGTACAACTCCACATATGGCGCCACCTTCGGCGGTACGGCAGCTTCGTTTTCTAACGCCGGTATCACTTCGTTCCACCACTTGCCGTAAGCCGCGCTCATCTTCTTCACCACGTCAGGATTCCGGGCGGCAATGTTTTCCTTCTCGCCCGGGTCGGCCTTCATATCGTACAACTCCCATGTCGATTCATCCCCGCCGGGGTTCACCAGCGAATAACGGGTGTTGCGCACACGGCACTTAGCATACTTCGATTCCGCCGCCTTGCCCTGCTCCCAGCGGCCGACGTGAGTAAATAGGTAACGATCTTCCCAAGCAGCTTTCGGATTTTCGATCAGCGGCACAAGGCTGCGGCCGTCCAGCTTCACCCCTGTTGGAACCTTACCTGCTGCGATTTCGGTGAGGGTCGGGAACATGTCAAGGTGCGCTGTGAGGTGATTAATATCGCGCGGCTCGATTGTGCCCGGCATACGCAGGAAACATGCGCCGCGGATGCCGCCTTCATACGGGCCGCCTTTTTGACCGCGCATGCCGGCGTTGAATACGCGCACACCGGCAGTGCCGCCGTTGTCGTTCATGAAAATCAGCAGCGTGTCGCGCTCGATGCCCCATTCGGAGAGCTTGGCGAGCAGTCGGCCAACGTTGTCGTCAATGTTGGTGATCATGCCGTAGAACTTTTCGGTAGACTCGGGCAAGCCCTTGCCTTTGTACATGGCCACGTAATTTTCCGGGCAGTCGAGCGGCGCGTGCGGGGCGTTGGGAGTGATGTAGCTGAAGAATGGCGCTTTGGCTTGACGCACCTTATCCATCCACTTGAGGCTTTGGTCAAAGAAGACGTCGGTGCAGTAGCCTTCCGTCTTCTCAAATACGTTGTTGTGCAGAATGGTGGGGTTGAAGTATTTGTTGCCGGGGGCGTCGCTGCAACTGCCGGGGTAGTGCTGGCCGATGCCGCCACAACCGTGAATGAACACTTCGTCGAAACCGCGTTTGCCCGGCTGGTAGGGCGCTTCGTCGCCCAAGTGCCATTTGCCGAAGATGCCCGTCGTGTATCCGGCGGCCTTTAGGACTTGAGCAATGGTAGTGGATTTGAGGCTCATGCGTTCGCGTTCGTTGATGGTGTGGGTGACGCCGTTGCGGAATTCGTGGCGGCCAGTTAGCAGCGAACTGCGGGTGGGCGAGCAGGTAGGGCTGACGTGGTGATCCGTGAAGCGGGCGGCTTCGTGGTGGACGCGATCAAGGTTCGGAGTTTTTATGTGGGGGTTGCCGTGGCAGGCGAGGTCGGCATAGCCTTGGTCGTCGGTGAGAATCAAGATGATGTTGGGGCGGCGCTTGGCGAGAGCGACTGAGGCGAGTGGCGCGGCGGCTAGAAGCTTCAGAACGGAACGGCGTGAAAGCTGGTTCATTAAGAAACAGTTTATCGCGCTGTTGAATAAATGCGCAAAACTAACGGAAGGGTGCGCGAGATGAAAGTGACAGCTCGAACCTACTCATATTCACGTGCATACATTGTTGTTCCGGGTCTTTAGCCCGGCACGCCAACGCGCGGCGCAGCCAAAGGGGTGAACCCGTGACCACCATCTGAGCAGGGGATCGGCACGCGCCTATGAAAATCGTTGCACCCAAAACGGAGGTCCGGCTGATGCCACCCCCTTTGCGCTTTGCACCTGAGGCGATTTCTTGCTTCAATGGGTGTAATGCGACTTGTACCCATTTACCTACTCGGCCTGGCCGTCACAAGCCTTTCGGCCGGGACATTACAGACCGACGAACGCAACTTTGCTATGAGCCATTTGCACGCAACCCGCAAACAGTTTCTCGATTCGATTGCAGGTTTGAGCCCGGCGCAGTTGAACTTTAAGGCGGGGCCAGACCGCTGGAGCATCGCCGAATGCGCCGAGCACATCACTCTTAGCGAAGATCTAATTTATAACGTCGCCACGGATCGAGTAATGAAGACGCCAGTTGTGAAACGCGAGCCGGCGGTCTATAAAAAGATTGACCAGGAATTGGTGAAAAACATCGTGGATCGTTCCCACAAGGTATCGGCGCCGGAAGCGCTTAAGCCGTCGAACAAATGGAAGTCGATGGACGAGATGATTGCCGAATTCAAGGATAAGCGCAACCGGACGCTGGATTGGGTGGAGAAGTCCGACGTTGATGCGCGGTCGCATGTGGCGCCCCATCCAGTGTTTAAGGACCTCGATGCCTATGAATGGATTCTGCTGCTTTCGGGCCATTCGGAACGGCACACCCTACAGATTTTAGAGGTAAAAGCCGATCCTAAATTTCCGAAGAAATAAATTATGAAGATTTTGACGCAATTTCAAATTTCCCGGCGTAACTTTACCTGTTTAATGGCATTGACCTCCGCCTGGCTATGGGCGCAGCCCCTTGGAACCGACGAACGTAGCACCGGCATGACCCATCTGTACATGTCGCGCATGAAGTTTCTCAATTCGATAGCCGGCCTTTCCCCGGAGCAGTTGGCGTTCAAAGCCAGCCCAGAACGCTGGAGCATCGCCGAATGCGCCGAACACATTACGCTAAGCGAGGATCTGCTTTTCAAGATGGCGGAGCGCGCGTTGGCGGCACCGGCGGTCAAGCGCGATTCGACCGAGTACCTTAGAGTTGACCAACAGGTGTTGAAGACCATGGTAGACCGGTCGAAAAAGGGCACGGCTCCGGAGGCGTTGAAGCCGTCTCACAAATGGAAAACCATGGAAGGGATGATCACCGAATTCAAAGAGAAACGCAAGAAGACTCTGGAATGGGTGGAGCGGACCGATGCCGACGTGCGGGGCCGTGCATTGCCGCATCCGGAGTTCAAGGAACTGGACGCCTACCAGTGGGTTCTGCTGTTGTCGGCCCATACTGAGCGCCATACTCTGCAAATTCTGGAAGTCAAGGCAGACAAAAACTTCCCGAAAAAATAGGAGCATTGTGCGAACAGAACAGCGGCGGGAACTGGAGCAACGCCTAGAGCAAAGCCGCCAGGTGGTGCGCAAGGCGGTGGAGAATCTGGCGGACCATCAATGGCGTTTTGCGCCGCCTGAAGGTGGGTGGACTATCGCCCAGTGTATGGAGCACGTGACGCACATAGAGACCCGGATCATCGACGAGCTAACCCGAACCATGCAATCGGCGCCTGCCGAC
>JAYVXT010000451.1:0-16570 GCA_043785065.1 Bryobacterales bacterium
CGAAAGGTCCAGGCGCGGACAGATCAAGCCGGCCATCCGCCGAAGATTGTTTAGCCTCGGCACAAAGGCTAGCCGCCGATCCCAAGCCTGGGGGTCCGATATCTTTTTACGCGCTAACTCATAAAATTCCCGCAAAAGCCCGCAAGGAATATCAAAAAGGCGTCGCGGCAAGCGTTGCCGGAGATCATGATACAGCGGAGTTGCACTACCGCAATGCCATCCGGATTGACCCGGGATACTTGGAGGCTCACAACAACCTGGGCGCCCGGATGATGGTGCGGAGGCAATGGAAGGAGTCCATAGAGGAGTTGGAGATTGCCAGAAACTTGGATCCAAGTTCAAGTCCGGTGCACTCGAATCTGGGAGTTGTTTACCTGGAACTCCACGACTTCGAGAAGGCGGAACGGGAAGGACTTTTGGCGTCCACTTTAGACCCACTGGCCGGTAAAGCCCTCTATGTTGTCGGCATGGCTATGCTTCATCAGGCAAAAGATCGCCGGATGGCAAAGGAGCATTTGATAAAAGCCAGCAGCGGGGTTCCAGGTGTGCTTACAATTATTGCCAAGCTTGGCTTGTAAGTTGCTTTCAAGCCGCAACCAGCTCCATACCGGCTTTATTGCGGCTTCTATTCTTTATCGAATTGAAGCCTTGTCACATCCAAATCGAATTAGTTTGAAATTGGTTCATCCATGGGGGACCGATCCGACTGACGCCGGGATTCTCTCAATCAGTAAAAGAAGCGGTTTTCTTGGAGCTAACTTAGCGTGACGGCGAAAGCTACAAGTTCAAACGAATTCTGTGTGAAGACGAACTAACGATTTTAGAGTCCATCGGCTGACTCTAACACAATCTGCTTACCAGCCTTCTTATCGGTGATTGTCAGCTTTCCATTGCTCCATCTGACGTCATCCACCTTGGTGAAACCTTCTGGCGCCGCCGTAAAGAACATCAGGAAACGCGTTTGCAAGGAGCCGCGCGCCAGCAGCCAGCGGTAAGTGGGGACGTCGAACATACGGCCCAATTCCACAGTCTGCCGGCGAGGAACATCGAATGGCTGTGTGCCGAACTCAAGGCCTCTCGAAAGAGCGCCGGACGCGGGATAATTCATCCATTCTTGCAGCCACGGATAATCCTCGCGCCGGAAAAGATAGCCGAGCAGCATCCGCTTTTCTACGTTCATGGCGGTGACAAAGCCGTGCAGGCGAGTGGGGTCTACGGTACAGCCTGTGTGATCCAGCGAATTAGGCGGGTCCGGCACGCCTCGCAAATCCACAACTCTTCCATCGCGTAACGGACCATTGGGATAAGTAAAGTCTTTGCCCGAAGCTAGCCGGCGGATGGGTTGGTTCTCGTCAGAGCGCGATTGGCAGCGCCCCACGGATGCGTCGATGACTGTTTTTCCAGGCGCCAGAAATGGGGCTCCTATGGTGGCGTGTTCGGCCCAGTTGATAGGGCGGTCGAAGGCCATTAAATTCTCAAGCGAACTCTCCACGGCAATCACCTGCTCGCCGTCCCTCATCTCGACCTTACGCGTGAACAACTCT
Organism: Bryobacterales bacterium; assembly: GCA_043785065.1. Taxonomy (GTDB): domain Bacteria; phylum Acidobacteriota; class Terriglobia; order Bryobacterales; family Bryobacteraceae; genus JANXSF01. The sequence continues at coordinate 1,545 of JAYVXT010000451.1, forward strand.
TGGACCAGCGGGAGTCGAGTTTGGAACACGAAGCGGTTCACTACCCCAGTCTTTGCCGAAACAATTAATCGCCAAGGCTCAATGTGAGCCTCGCCATGCCCAGTGAGGCCAGCGGCGCGTTCTTCCGGCGAAGTTGGCCCGAACCCGTCCACGCAGACAAAGTGGCCAACAGCACCGCCACCTCGCATTTCCTGGCCACGTTCGCGCGCCATGCGGGTGGGATTCCACAGCGGGTCGGTCTTAGCGGGGTCTGCTTGCAGCGTGAGACTTGCGAAGGCGCCGCCAGTGGAAAGAATGACCAGATCCAGCTTATCGTTGGAAAGAATTAAGGCTGGGCGGCCTTCAAATGTTGAAGAGCGTTGGGCGAAGCAGGTGGCGAGTGTCGTCAGGGTTAAGCAGAATCGGATAAGCATGGAATTACATCATATAAAGAATCGGCGCTTCCGAATGAGTAGGGCTGAGCAATGCTATACAAGAATAGTGAAGGCAGTCTCCGTGCGTTCCACTGGCCGGTACAAGGTATCGCGCTCAAAGGGAATACGGCCGGCTTCGGTGATCAGTCGCAGGAGTTCCCCTCGCCGTAAGGCTTGACTAGTCGTTGCGCCGGCATCATGGTAAATCTTTTCCTCCACCACGGTGCCATCTAAATCGTCCGCGCCAAAGCGTTGGGCGATCTGCGCGATCTTTGGGGTCATCATCACCCAATATGCCTTGATGTGTGGAATATTGTCCAACATCAGCCGGGACACGGCGATGTTGCGAATGTCGTCAAAGCCCGTGGTCTTGTCGATGTGGGCCAGCGAAGTATTATCGGGGTGGAATGCCAACGGAATGAAGGTCACGAGTCCGCGAGTCTCGTCCTGCAAACCACGCAAACGAACCAGGTGGTCGACGCGATCCGCTTCCGATTCGATATGGCCATAAAGCATCGTGCAGTTGGATTTCAACCCCAACTCATGCGATGTCCGGGCGATTTCCAACCACTCGTTTCCATCAATTTTGTGATCGCAAATAATGCGCCGCACGCGCTCGCTAAAAATTTCGGCCCCGCCGCCTGGCTGCGAATCCATCCCAGCTTCTTTCAAGCGTGTCAACACTTCGCGGTGGCTTAGTTTTGTGCGCTGTGCAAAATAGGAAATCTCAACCATCGTAAATGCTTTCAGGTGGACTTGCGGATAACGCTCCTTGAGCCCACGAAGCATTTCGCAATACCAATCTAGAGTCAGCGTCGGGTGCAGTCCACCAACAATGTGGAATTCGGAAACAGCTTCGGCATACCCTTCACCAGCCCGATGCCAAATCTCCTCAAGCGACATGGTATAAGCATTTTCGTTCTTCATGTGCTTGCCGAAAGCGCATAACCGGCAAGAAGCAACGCAGACGTCAGTAGGATTGATGTGGCGGTTGACGTTAAAATACGTCGTATCGCCGTGTAGGCGTTCGCGAACCAGATTGGCCAGATACCCCACGCCCAAAATGTCGGCTGTGCGGTACAACGCCACGCCATCCTCGAAACTGAGCCGTTCGCCCGCCTTCACTTTTTCGTGGATCGGACGGAGTTTGGGGTCTTCAAAACTTGGTTGGTTCATCGGGGTTCCATTAAGCTTGACGGAGAAAAAACACGTCGGCAGCCCAAAAAATAAAGAATAGCATGCTAACGTAGCCATTCACGGTAAAGAAAGCGGCGTCAACGCGGCTCAAGTCGTCGGCTTTGACCAAAGATTGCTCATAAATCAGCAACCCCGCAACCGCCGCAATCCCAATCCAAGCGATCCAACCTAAGTGAAATCCAGCTATTAAACCACCCAGGCAGGCAATCATAGCCACATGCAGAATACGAGAGACCAGCAATGCTGTACTGATGCCCAATTGCTTAGGCAGGCTGAATAATTCAGACGAGCTATCGAATTCGTAATCCTGGCAGGAATAGATGATGTCGAACCCAGCGGTCCAAAACGCGACGGCCATGGTGAGAAGAAGAATTCGGGCATCAAGCGATCCCGTGACGGCAATCCAGGCGGCGGCCGGGGCTGCTCCCAAGCACAAGCCAAGCACAAGGTGAGAGTAGGCCGTGAACCGTTTGGTGAAGCTGTAGAAAAACAACAGGCCAAGCGCAACCGGCGCCAAGTACAGGCAAAGCGGATTGAGTTTCCGGGCCGCCAGGAAAAAGAGGAACGATGCAACAACGAGAAAGCCCCAAGCAAATTGCGGCGTCAACATTCCGGCAGGCAAATGGCGATTTTTCGTGCGCGGGTTGCGAGCATCGACATCTGCATCAAGGATGCGGTTAAAGGTCATTCCGGCTGAGCGGGCGGCAACCATGGCGACAATGATCCACAACAGTTTTGGGACCAGCATTGCCGAAGGAAAACCCATCTCGCGCCATGCCAGCAATGCGCCCGTAAGCGCGAAGGGAAGAGCGAAGACGGAATGCTCGAACTTGATCATCTCGAGCGTCAACAGCAAACGGCGAAAAAACATTGTGCGTTACTATTGTAGTCGATGGGGAAAGTACGAATATGCGGTGTTTGGGCGTTGTTTCTTCTGGTATGTTCCTGTGAAAATGAAAAGCCCGTGAGCTTGGCGGATTTGAACAAGCGCGACGTAAAGATGCCCGATGGAACCGTTATCTCCTGTGAAACGATGACGCGGCAGGCTGAGATGATGCGTGGCATGATGTTCCGAGATCATTTACCTGCGAATGAGGGAATGCTTTTTATTCATGCCAAAACTGCGCAAGTGCCCTATTACACGTATCAAGTTAAGGTTCCGCTGGATATAATTTGGATGGACAAAGCCCGCACGATAGTGGAGATTTCGCCGAATACTCCACCTTGCGCCGATGGAACGCAAGCCAGCAAGTGCCCACAGTATGGTGGAAACAGGATTTCGCAATATGTGCTGGAAATTGGCTCCGGGTTGGCGGCAAAACATGGAGCTCAAATCGGCGAACGTCTGGAGTGGTAACAATTCTTAATGGATCAACAAAATTTACGAACATTGCTTGAGCAAGTGCGCCAGGGCGCAATGGATGTGGACGGCGCCGTTGAAAGGCTGCGGCACATGCCGTACGAGGACCTGGGCTTTGCCAAAGTGGATCACCATAGGGCGTTGCGCCAAGGCATGCCAGAGGTGATCTTCGGGCTAGGCAAATCACCTGAGCAGATTGTGGCCATCGCGAAGTCTCTTCATGACCGATCCAGCAATTTGCTGATCACCCGCGCTAATGCGGCGGCAGCCGCCGCGGTGCTGGCGGAGATTCCGGAAGCAGAGCATTTCCCCGCCTCCGGAGCCATTCGCGTGTGGCGTGATCGCAGCATGCGCGGGCGTGGCAAAATAGCGGTGGTATGCGCCGGAACCAGCGATATTCCGGTTGCCGAGGAAGCACGCGTTACAGCGGAGGTGATGGGAAACGAGGTGATCGCCATTCACGATGTCGGAGTAGCCGGTATCCATCGTTTGATGCAAAATCGCGAGAAGCTGATGGAAGCCAAGGTCTGCGTGGTATGCGCCGGAATGGAAGGGGCATTACCGAGCGCGGTGGGCGGCCTGGTAGCCGTGCCCGTCATCGCCGTTCCCACCAGCATAGGTTACGGCGCCAGCTTCCATGGGTTAGCGGCGCTGCTGGGAATGCTCAATAGCTGTTCGTCGAACGTTACAGTGGTCAACATCGACAACGGCTTCGGCGCGGGCTACGTCGCAAGCTTGATCAATCGCGAATAGCATTGCATAAAGTTGTATAATCCACTGAAGTGATTCGAGAGGAGAATTTCATGCGCTCGTCGATTTTGATTCTTATTGCCCTGTGTAGCCTACCCTTGGCCGCCCAACGGCACAAGTTGAATATGAACGGCGATACGCCCGAAGGCCAATTGCTGATGATGATTGGCCAGGAAGCGGAAGGTGCGCCTCGGCGGACCGCCATGATGGAATCATTCGTTGAAAAATATCCAAAGAATGATTCCGCCGCTTGGGTTTTTCAACAATTACAGACGGCCTATCTGAAGAACAACGAATTCGACAAAGCTCTTGGCGTGGGAGAAAAGCTGTTGGCCATCGACCCGATGGATGTTGAGACGGCCCAAGGCAATCTCAAAGCATCGGAAGGCAAGAAAGATGCAAATCTCGTCCTAAAATGGGCTGGCGCAACTTCGCGGTTGGCGCGCAAAACCGCGTCGTCCCCACAACCTTCAAATGCCGGCGAAGTGGACGAGTGGAAACGGATGGTGGATTACTCCAAGCAAGTGGACATCTACACTGAATATTCCCTTTACGCCATGGGACTGCAAACCACGGACGCTCCAACCCGTTTGAAGTTGTTCAACGAATTGGAAGCGCAAAACGGCAATTCGCAATACATGAAAGATGTTGCGCCAATGCAATTTTACGCGCTGCAGCAAACGGGGGATAAGGCTGCTGCGTTGGCCATGGCGGAAAAGGTTATGGCAACCGATCAAACTAACGATGACATGCTGCTGTTCGCCGCATCGAATTATTTCGAGGGGATGAAGGATAAGGCGAAAACCGTTCAGTACGCGCAAAAACTTACCGAAGTGCTTCCGACTAAGGTGAAACCCGCCGCTGTTTCCGATGCCGATTGGCAGAAGAATCTGGCACTGAAGACAGGCATCGCCTACTGGATGTTGGGGATGGTGGCTGCCACCGACAATAAATGGACTGATGTGGACAGGCTTCTGCGCCAAGCCCTACCGAACGTGCAGATGAACAATGAAATGAAATCGGAAACCTTGTTTTATCTTGGACTTGCCAATTTCAAAATGGGGGAACCCAAAGCCGACAAACCGAAGATCGTGGAAGGCTACAAATTCAGCCAGCAATGCGCGGCAATCGCCGGCAAATACCAGGCTCAGGCAAAGACCAACGTCGCGGTGATGAAGCAGAAATATAAGCTCCAATAGTTACGCAAGCAAACTAAGGTTATTGCCCAAGCGCAATTGTACTATGAGCAACTTACTATGGATGTATGGCTAGTGGGTTTAAATTCTGCTTGATTGGCGGCATCCTTTGCGCGCTATCGATGCATGCCCAGAGCATCAAGCGCGACAATACCGAGCTTAAAAAGAGTTGCGAGCCCGGCGATGAAGTGATCGATACTTTGCCCGCCGGCGCCTCCGTCGAAATCCGTTCCGGTATTCAAAATTGTTACTTCGTCCAAATTAAGTATCAAGGAAAATCCTGGTACGGGTTTTTGCCCGGCGATGCCATCAATGGAATGGACCGAATTGAGGAAGAGCGCCGCGCGGCGCCCAGTATAGGAGCAGGCGCCGCAAGGTTGGGCCCACCGCCAGTCGTATCCCCGGAAAATGCTTCGGTAAACGTCAACAGAGCCATTCAACTTCTCTCGGAAAATCAACCTCAGCAGGCCTTTGAGCTCTTGGAAGTGGAAGCAAAGTCGAGTCCCAAGGATGCAAAGCTGCTGGCTTTGGCGGGAATTGCGGCCTATCGGGCGGACGAGTTGGTCGTAGCTGTGAATTTCCTCAAAGACTCGCTTGATCTGGAAAAGAATCAAGGACTGGAATCGCTATATAAGAAGATCCTGAAAGAATATGGGACCAGCCGTTTGATGAAGACGCTTATAGGATCGCGCGCGCAGCTCAAATACACGCCGGGCACTATCTCCGAAGACGATGCCCATGGCTTGCTTACCTTGATTGACCGGGAGTACACGAGGATTTCCGAAGAACTGGGCTGTAACAACAAAGAGCGGATTACGGCAATTGCCCAGAATCCAATGGAATATCAGAAGGCGACTGATGCGGCCGAGTGGTCGGTCGGCCAGTTTGACGGACGGATCCGCGTGTCCTTAATGGAACAGGGCAAAGTGGGGGAAGAAACAAGGCAAACGTTCTCTCATGAAATCGTACACGCTTGCCTGGCCAACCTCGGCTCCTGGCCGGCATGGTTGCATGAAGGGTTAGCGCAGAAGCTTTCTGGGCGGCAGTTGTCGCCCGCGGCTAGGCAGCATGTGCAGGAAACAGCCCGCGCCAATGCATTGCCGAAATTGAACCGGATGAGCCAAACGTGGTCCCGTATGAGCGTCGAACATGCCGCGTTGGCCTATGCCGCCGCCCTTGCAGCTGTCGATGCTTTTTACGATAAGTTCAAAGAGATGGGAATCCGTAATTTGCTCCGCAATCCGGAACAGATACCGCAGATTGCGGATCAGTTGGACAAACTCTTGCGGTAAATGGGAATTTTCCTAAGAGATCTTAGTTTACTTTAAGGGATTTCCCCAATTTCGGAAAAAATGATTCGATGATAAATTTCTTAGTGTGGCGGGAAAAATCCCGTTGCAATGGGAGAGGATACATAAAATGAAAACACTAAAGAACACACTTCTGAAACTCCGCATTCTGCGGGATACCAAAGGTCAAGACTTGATCGAATACGCGTTGATGGCTGGTTTCGTCGCCGTGGCGGCCGGAGCCATCATGCCTACCGTTTCCACCAACATCAGCGTCATTTTCTCGAAAGTTAGCGTTTCGATGTCCAACGCTGCCAACCAAGGCTCCTAATACTGGGACCGGGCTTTGCTGAGAAGGGGAGGAGGGAGCCAGTGGCTCCCGTCCTCCCCTTCGGTTTTTCGAACAATCCGCCGATGGATAGGCATGCAGTTTCGGACGAGTCAAGGTTCGTTTCACGTTTGGGCGACATATCAAAGGGTAACGGCGGCCATATGCCTTGGAACCGTTCTGATGATACTTCATCACTTGGGTGTCATCGCGGCCCACCTGGACCCGCCCGCTGGATATTCCTCACTTGGTTACGTCAATAATCTGGATATTCCCCAATATCTGACCTGGATCGAGGCAACCAAAACATCCTTGTTTGCTCCCAACTTTCATGCTCCATGGATTACCGAACCCGCGCTTTTTCAACCTTTGATGCTGTTGGTGGGACGACTGCCATTCCCTTCCTTGTTTTCCTTCTATGCCCTGCATTTGGTGCTGTATTGGATGGCGGCCTTTTGCCTCATCGAAGCCGGATTTGTGTTCTGTTCCTCCTGGCGTCAATTCCGCCTAGCCGCGGTGATACTGCTCTGCGAAATACCCTTGAAGATGATAGTTTGGGCAGTGGGCGCGCTTCTTTCTCCTAGCCTGGCGGCAGCCTTCTCCGACGGCGCTTTGGACTTTTCCTACTATTCAGCCGATGGACTATTTCGCGGCGGGCAATCGAATTCGATGACGCTCACCTTTGGTACGGCAACCATGTTGGCTGGGTTCACCCTGGTTGCCAAGTACTTAAAAGACCCGCGGACGGGAATTCTGGCCGGGCTGTTGGCCGTTTGTTTCATCTCCGCCCTGTTCCATCCCTACGAAATATTTGTCCTCGCCCCTGGGGCGATTCTCAGCTTTCTTTTGTACCGCAAATGGAGTCAGGCGCTGCTTGTGGCGATAGCTTCCGCGGCCGGCATGGCTCCGCATTTCTATTTTCTCCTGCGGTCCCCTTGGCTGATGGACAATTCGGAGGGCATACACGGAACGGTGAACACATTGGCATGGGCTCCAGCCGTTTACGGATTTCCCTTCTTAGTCCTTAGCGGGTTGATGGCTTTGCGGTTCTCCATGCCCTCGGCTTCGGATCGCGTTTTGCAAGTCTGGTTTTTCTCCACACTTTTGATTCCTTTCATCCCCGGCACGCCGTTCGCATTTCATTTATTCGACGGTTTCGCCTATTGCTTAGCGCTCTTGTTGGCGCGGGTAGCCTCCGCCGATAAAAAGCTTCGTCTGATGTGGGAGATTCGTCCCGTATTGGCTAAAGGCCTCGCCTGGGGGCTCGCCGCGGTTCCAATGGCGTCCTTAGCGCTCTTTCTGGTGCAACTAGCCAGTGATGGCCATGCGGCGGAACCGAAATATTTTCTCTCATCCGTTTTAAAAACGCAGGACATCCAGGTGATTCAGTGGGCCCACGGAAACCTGGCTGCGAACAAATTGATCTTAAGCCCGCCCGCGATCGCTCCTTGGATCACGGCAACAGGCAAACATACCCTTGCCAGCCATGACGTGATGAGCATTACCTATAGCGAGCAACTAAAGCAAGTCCAGGATTTTTATAAGGGCCAGCCAATTTTTGACTCCATTGCCCGTCAATACGGGGTAAGCTATGTCGTAATCCCCTCCGGTTCCCCGGCGCAACTGCCAAACATCGGGATTCAGCGGCTGGCGGCGCTTAATGGTTACGACGTCTTCGAGGTAGAGGGGGCCAGCATGAAGAACTATCCAGGCCTTACTCAATTGCAGCCAGGTTTTCAGCGTGGCGGCGTCAAAATGGCTGTTTTGTCAAGAGTTTGGACAATTTATCACTGGTTAGGTTTGCTTTAAGGTAATGGAGCAATTTACAGAATCAACTAGGGGAATTGCTCATTTCTTATCGATGGAACCGATGATACTTTTGGTTATACCGCTATCAAACAGCGACCAAAGATACTCTGAGGAGGGTATAGGAACATGAAAGCAAGACTGTTGAAATTGATCAAAGACACCAAGGGTCAGGACTTAATTGAATATGCACTGATGGCTGGCTTCGTGGCCGTCGCCGCCGGCGCAATTATGCCTACCGTGTCAACCAACATTAGCGTGATCTTCTCGAAGGTCAGCGTTTCAATGTCCAACGCAGCCAATCAAGGCTCCTAGCGTGGCCCAGCAGCTCTCGTTTGTGTGAAAACACTTACTGGCTTGAAAAGGGTGGGCACGGCTCCGGCTGGGTCCGCCCTTTTTCATTCTCACTCCACCCGCCAGAATCCCTAATACTCAAGCCACGCTTCCACCTCAAAAACCCCGGTCGCTTTTGGCCAGGGAAATCACCCTTGGATCAAACCGTTCCTTACTCGAAGCCTTTGTCCAACTTCGTTTTGGCGATGCGATCCAGCCGGCTCCCCATTCGAGATGCAGGGCCAATGTAGGACGGGCTCTTGCCGCGCTTCGATTAGACCCTACCTTTCACCCAATACCAAAACAGAGCAATGGCTTCGTGCATGGAATCTTCATTCCATGAAATAGCTTCCCAACTCGGCAGAATGTCATGGGATCGCACTTCATATGCTCGAAATCCGCAGGGCGCGGGTATTACTTCAAATCCCTGCTTCTTAAACACGGCTTCTGCGCGCCGCATGTGATAGGCCTCGGTGACTAGCGCGATTCGGCGGATTCCGTGTTGGCGCAGAATTGCCGCCGAATTGCCCGCGTTCTCATAAGTGGATTTGGACCCTTGCTCGGTCCAAATCATGGATGCGGGAACGCCATCGGCAATCAAAGCCTCACTCATCGTCACCGCGTAAGGCGCGCCCCCGTTGGAACCTCCTCCTGAAGCTAGCACCGGCACTTGTTTCCAATGCGTGTTTAACCAGGCCGCATACTTGCAGCGCTCGTAGGTGTCGCTTCCTAAAATAGCGGTTGGACGAGGGGGGCTTGGAAGAAAGACAGCAGAGGATAGGACCACAATCGCTTCCACGTCGTGATTTGCGGGAGGGGTCTGTGAATAACGGGATTCTAAAGGTTGCAAAGCAAGCCAAGCAGCGGGTGGCCAGCAGAATAAGAACAACACAATGGTTGCGGCTATAAGATAGGGACGCGACCTTGGACGGTTAGCAAGAGTTAGCCCCACAACCACAATCAACAGCAGTGCGAAGAAGGGCTGAGTATAAGTTAACAGCGCCATGCTTTACAAGCGAGCCCTTGCCGAAAGCAATACCCGGCGAACCGATAAGTAGGATTGGCCGCCAATCGCTTTTGCCGCCTTCTTCGCCTCCCACAACGCCATCTGCCCCAAGCAAGGCAATATCGCCCCTTCGGCTAAATCCCCCGCGCCCTTCGGAGACGTTACAGCCTTGACGGCATAGCGGCCAAGAATTAGGCAACCATGCTCTTCGCCCGTCGATTTTACAGGTTCGGAATTGAACAACACTTCAAGCCCGGCTTGCGCCGCCGATTCTCCAACTTTTCTTGAATAGTAACCATCTGCGACAGAAGCCGTCCTGACTGGTTCGCCCAGGATGTCTTCAAGAATTCCGCGGCTTACCGTCCACTCATTAACCAAATCATTTAAGGAGAGGTTGGACATCCGCTCAGGGTGGGTATGGGTATGACTGCCAATGACATGCCCTCGCCCGTGGAGTTCGCGAATCTGTGAAGCATTCATAAAACCGGTCTTACCAATCCAACTGCTCGTAACGAAGAAGTGACCGCGCCATCCTCGCGCCTCCAGTTCCCCGGCGACACAGGTATAAGCGCATTCAGCTCCATCATCGAATGTCAGGAAGACGGGGACTTGCGCGCTCCATTTGTTCTTGGCGGCAATCGTTGTCACAAGGGGAGATGGGCTTCGCCCCTGGATCTCCTCCAGATGCTTTTGAAAGGTTTTCCGCTCAAGCGTGTAGTAAGAGGGCGCGCGCCTGACGGAGCTTTTGCATTGCTCTAGCCGCTCAACTATGTCGTGATATGCAATGGAGATCGCTTTCATGATGGCTGGTGTTTCTCCACAAACAGTTGTTCATATGCGCCAAGAATCTTCGCCACCATCGCTTCCGTGGTGAAATGCTGCACTATGCGCCGGCGGCTAGCCTCTCCCATTCCTTGACGCATTGCTGGATCGTTCAACAACAGGACGATTTTTTCCGCCATTGCCTGGTGGTCTTCCGAAGGCACCAGGTATCCGGTTTCACCCTCGACGATGACTTCCGGATTTCCGCCGACGTCCGTTGCCACGCATGGCAAACCCATTTGCATGGCCTCAAGAAGAGCGTTGGAAAGCCCTTCGCTTCTTGAAGGAAGAACAAACAAGTCAGCCAGCTTCAACAGCGCCGGCACTTGGTTCGATTCGCCGATGAACCGCACGCTGCTCTCGTTTCTTAATTCCTTGTTCAGCGTCAGGACACTTTCCGTATAGGCGGAATCCAACGCGTTCTTGCCGAAGTGCCCCACGATTAGATACTGCGCCGGAGCCTTCTTCCGCGCCAGGCTCGCCGCTCTTACCAATACGTCAATTCCTTTAACTTGGCGGAAGTTGGCCACGCAAACAACCACCGGCAGAGTAGGATCAAGCCGTAATTCGACGCGAATGCGCGCCACATCGTCTGGCAAGGCGTGCTGCTTGGCGTCAATTCCATTATGGATGGCTAGAATCCGCGACGGATTAATCTTGTCGGTGTCAATCGTGTAACGGCGCACCGATTCCGACACTGTTTGGATCTGATCGTAAATCCCGCTCAACAGACGATAGCCTACCTTGTGATGGCCTCTTCTGAGAATGCCCATATCGCGACGGCTTGAAACCAAAACCTTCGCCCCCGCGGCTTTGGTAATGGGTCCAGCCCAAAGGTCGGAGGTTTCAAAAATGGTATGAACTACATCAATCCTTTCCCTTTGCACTAACTCGTAGATTTGCCGTCCCACTTTCCAAGCGTTCCGGTCGTAGGCGTTGTTCAGATGCCAATGAAATACACGGCAGGGAAATTGTTGCAGCAATTGCCGGCCTGCTTCATTCGTATGAAAAGTGATCACACAGCATTCGAAGCGCTCCGGCGGTAAATGTTTCACCATCCGCAGTAAAGCCAATTCGGCTCCGCCAACACCGAACATACTGTCGATGATATACAGGATCTTGCGCACTTTGCTTTTGCCAGGGCAAGTGAGCGCCACCCGAGCATCCATTTCAGTTGTCATTGCGTCGCGGAACACCTATGTTCCTAATTGTGCCTTATCTTGATGCGGGTGATGCGTGCTACACGGCATCATTTTCGCAATTGCCATGCTACGCCATTCCTTGTTCAGCCCGGACCATGGCCAGAACAGGTTCGCCAACTGCCCTAAAAAACATATAAATATTCCTCGGACTAAAAGGGTATTTACAGATTGATTTGATATACCAACCGAGAGCAGGTCTCAACTCTCCCACGCTGAAATAATTGTCGCCCCATTCTCGGTACAAATTGCCTAGAGCTTCATTCACCCAAAAGGTTCCGCAAACACCGCTTTTCTGGTGCTTTTCCACAAACCGCATAGCTCCCGCCCTCATGTGGTCACGGTTCTGACTCATCCCGTTTGGATGTAATCGGTAGTGCGCGAGAACCTTGTCAATATAGAAGACGGGATAGTGTAAAGCGATTCGAAAGCAAATGTCGCGGTCGGCATTCACTGTTAAGTTTTCGTCGGAATCGCCAGCTTGGACAAGGCAGCATTTTCTGAACATGATCGAGGGGCAAAGAATATGAGCTTTGCGCGTAAAAATGTGGCGGGCAATTCGCCCCGATAAAAAGCGGGAGTCGGGCGTTGGCGGATGCTCAAGAAAATTTCCATTGGCGTCAATCCGGTCGACTCTTGAATGAATTAGCCCAACATCCGGGTAGCCATCCAGCGCCTCGACTCCCATTTGCAGGCGGTTGGGGGCATAGAGGTCGTCCGCGTCCAGGAAGGAAATGAATTCGCCCGATGCTTGTTGAAAGCCCGTATTGCGGGTGACTGCAAGACCTCGATTCCTTTGGTAAAAGTATCGCAATCTGGCCCCGAATTGCGCCCGGACATCGGCCGCGACCTGCGCGGTATTGTCGGTGCTTCCATCGTCGATCAGGATCACTTCCCAATCTTGATAGGTCTGCGCAAGAACGCTATCGAGAGCTTGCCGCAAATACTTTCCGGTGTTGTAGCAAGGGACAATGACACTGACTCTAGGCATTACCGTTGGGAATCCTTAAATGATGGCGATGGTCAGGCCAGTTTGGCTGGTTTGCCCGCCGGCCGATAACTGGAAGGGGACGGCGTCCCCTGTCTGAGCTTCCTGCGGCACTTGCACCGTCATTTGAAACAGCCCCGGGAATTCAGTCCGAGGAGCGATATTTCCCAACGACGCGGTGAGATCCCCTATTTGAACCAAAATCGGTTGGGCCGGTTTGGCGGCGGCTATGGGTCCCGTTTGGTTGCCACTTACGGGAGGATCGGTTTGCCCTAAACCGGTTGCGAAAAACAATACCGTGGACCCTCGCGGGGCCGGGCGGAACAGAGAGTTTATCGACCCGTCTTGATTAATAAACAGGCCCTGTCCCAATCCGCTTGCATTGAGCGTAAACAAGCCCGGAGTAACCGAAACCACAGGTAGGCTTAGAGGATTGGACCTTTGCCCCTGCGCTTCTACTTGAAGGAACACGGTATTGCCTGGCATGAGATTGTAAGGCGCGGTGGCTGTGATTTGTCCCGCCTGTACATAAACCAACTGCGCGGGATTTCCGTCGAACAGCACACGCGTACCGGAAATCGATGTGGCGAGGCTCGACCCATCGGCGGATGAACCCGAACCCACCCTCGGACCCATGTTCAAACCAAATAAAGTTATGATCGCGCCGGGGCTTATCCCGTAAGTCAGGAAGCTGGCGGCATTCGTTACTTTCAACATTAGAGGAGAAGTGTCCCCAGCAGGCAACAGCCAAAGCAAAGTGTTGCTGATCACATCGCCCAGACTTGCGGAGATGTTTGTTTGCACTCTGCTTTGTACCCCGGTCACTTGAATCTCAACCGGTGCGCGATTTCCGCCGGCGGGAATAGTGACACTTGCCGGTGCGTTGATGCTGGGCTCCGGGCTTGCCAGTAGCACCTGCAATCCTCCCTCGGGCGCTTGCTCCTCAATAGAAATATCGCAGATCAGTTTGGCTGGCGTAAACACGGCTTCCGATGGGCAATTCAGCATCGCGGTGGTTACGCCGGAATACTGATGAGCTCCAATGTCAAAGCCATTCTTTCCCCCGCGCGGAACCCCGAAGCGGTCCGTGGCAAGGCCAGTATCCACCCCGGTTCCCCGGGCAGGGCTGTTCCCCGCAATCCGAAAATCGCCGCTGCGTAAATTTCCCAGCAGCGGATCCTTGTTGCCGATTGTATTGGTTAAATTTGGGCTCCCTGGAGCCGCGCCTACACCATAGAAAAGATTGTTTGAGCCATACACCCATGGGCAGTTCTCGGAGTTGCCGCAAAAGGCCGCGTTCCCTGGTTTGAAAATCCTGAAATAGGGAACGCCTGACGTCTGATAGATAAGATTGTTGCGCAGCCGGACCTTGATATTCGCATTGGGTCCATTGTAGGCAATGGCGCTGACCGAATCGTTATACGGCGGATTCGCGAACGTTCCACAATTAAACAATGTGTTGTTGTAAATCTCCACAACGCCTGAACCCGTAGGTCCGGTATTAGCATAGGTCTGGGCATTGATGCAAGACCAGTTGCCAGATTTTTCGGGATTATTGGGACCTTTGCCGGCGTTGTAAATCACATTATTGTAGATTTCAACTTTCCCTTTTGACGGGTCGATGGTGGCCAAAATGATGCCGTCACATTGTGTGTCGTGAATCAGATTGTCGTGGATGACGATGCCGTACTGGCTATGACCGGTTGGATCGGCGGGACCGCCGCCTTGCAATGGCGAGGAATGAATCTGAATGCCGCGGCATCCGCGAACGTTGTAGATATGATTCCAGCCGACTTCCACAAAGTTCGTATCGGATGAGAAATACACTCCATGATAAAGTGCCGAAGCGGTAAGCCGGCCGGCATCGTGAACGGTATTGCCAAGCATTTTTACATTGCTTGCCACGCTGAATTCAAAGCAGGCCGAGGCTTCAAAGCCATTAGGGCATGACATGTCGTTGGCCACGAATCGCCACCCCGCGCCACCGTAAATTGCCGCCGCTTCGGAAACGGCTCTTAACGTGATCCCGGCGAAGGTCCAATAGCCAGGGGGTTCGGTGGTTGTACGGATGGAGCTATTGGGTCCGTCCACTGTGCCAAATGTCGCCGTAGCTCCCGGATAAGCAACAACGGCGATCGGAGCGGTTGGAGTTCCGCCAGTGCGGAGAAGGAATGTGGTTCGCCAACCTTGACCGTCGTCGTCGGGTTGCGTGAAGCCATTCATCAGATAGACCGTATCGCCCGCTTTCAGAAAGGAATCACGCGCCTTTAGCAGAGTCTTCAAGGGCGCGGTGAATGAGCCGTTGTTTAAATCTTTCCCGTTTGGAGAAACAAAATAGA
>JAYVXT010000452.1:0-16519 GCA_043785065.1 Bryobacterales bacterium
TGATTGCCAACCACTTCACGGGATTGAAGTTGCCGCCGGGAGTCGACGGCGTTGCGGCATTTCCTCATGGGGAAGGCTGTGGCCACTCCATCGGCCCCGACACCGATCAACTGCAGCGCACCCTCAGCGGAGTTATGAACCATCCCAACGTCGGCGCCGCAGTCATCCTCGGCCTTGGTTGCGAGGTGAATCAAATCGATCACTACCTAGGCCCCAACGCTCCACGCACTAACCGCATGATTGGCATGACGCTGCAAGGCGAAGGCGGCACGCGCGCCGCCATGAATAGCGCGATTAAAGCGATTGAAGGCTTGATTGACCAGATGTCCGCCGAAAAACGAGTGGAAGTTGCGGCAACGAAAATCCAACTAGGCCTCAACTGCGGCGGGTCCGATTCGTTCTCCGGCATCACCGCCAATCCAGCCTTGGGCTACTGCTCTGACTTACTCGCCGAAATCGGCGCCTCCAGTGTCCTCGCCGAAACTACCGAAATTTTCGGAGCCGAACATCTCCTCGTCAAACGCGCCCGCAGCCGCGAGGTGGCCGAAAAACTGCTAAGTATGGTGGCCGGCTATAAGGGTTACCTTGCCCAATTCAAAGGCTCCAGTTTCAACGACAATCCCTCGCCCGGCAATAAGGAAGGCGGCCTAACCAACATTGTCGAAAAGTCACTAGGAGCAGCAACCAAAGCCGGCACATCACAATTGAACCAAGTGCTTGAATACGCCGAACGCATCACCGAGCCCGGCTTCTGCTTCATGAACACACCCGGCTACGATCCGCCGTCATTAACCGGATTAGCCGCCGGTGGAGTAAACCTCATCGCATTCACCACCGGCCGCGGCAGCGCCATCGGTTTCCCGACAATCCCCGTTATCAAAATCGCCACCAACACAAGCATGGCCAAGCGCATGAGCGACAATATGGACATCAACGCCGGCCGCATCGCCGACGGTGAGGCAACGGTGGAATCGGTAGGGCGCGAAATCTTCGATATGCTTTTGCGCGTTGCCAGCGGCGAACGCACCTGCGCCGAGCGTTTAGGCCATCACGAATTCGTACCCTGGCGCATCGGCCCAGTGATGTAGAACTATTCAGTTTTCAATTGTGGATGCGCGCAATCCGTTGGAGCACTGGAAACTAGGACCATCGAAACCGAGCAGCGCATAATCAAAGTATTATGTGGACCATCTTACTGCTGATCGCCTCCAACGTTTTTATGACATTTGCTTGGTACGGGCACTTGAAGTACAAGCAAAAGCCTTTGTATTTGATGATTTTTGTCAGCTGGCTAATCGCCTTTTTTGAGTACTGCCTGCAAGTCCCCGCTAATCGAATGGGCTACGGCGAATTCACCGGATTCCAACTGAAGGTCATCCAGGAAGTCATTACCCTGCTCGTTTTTGTTGTTTTCGCTTACTTTTATCTAGGGGAAGCAGTGCGCTGGAACTATGCGGTAAGTTTTCTATTCCTCGTGGGCGCCGTCTATTTCGCCTTCCGCTAGGCGGAAGCGGCCTACGTTTATTTATGACGGCAATTGAGAAATCCCCTTATAGCACTGGCGGCGATTCGACCGTATAAATAGATAGAACGAACAAAGAATATTTGATCTCCTTTATGAATCAAGCAGTATGATTGGGCAGATGGACGCCGACCAGGAATTGACGTCCATCCGCCCTCTTTCTCTTTCCCCAATCCACCCACCCTTTAGTTACAATCAACTGGTGAGTTCGATCCTGTAACTTTTCTATTCAATGCTCCGCCTTAAATAGGGCTGTGCCACAATCCATGAAACAAACACTAATCTTTTTGTTCACTTTTGCCGCCTTCGCACAAGAATGGCCAACATGGTCCGGTGGAAACGATGGAAACCGCTATTCTCCGTTAAAGCAGATCACTAAATTGAACGTCAAGCAGTTGAAGGTCGCCTGGGAGTACAAATCAGGAGATGCGGATGCCCGCGGGCGCACCAACATTGAATGCACCCCAATCGTCATCAACGGGGTTGTCTACCTCACCACACCCACGCTGATGGCCGTGGCTGTCGATGGCGCGACCGGGCGTGAGTTGTGGCGTTTCGAGCCGCCACCTAGCGGCGTTAGAGGCGTCAATCGCGGTGTGATGTATTGGAAAGACAACGACGACGAGCGGATTCTTTACACCGCTTCAAGATTTCTATTCGCATTAAACGCCAGGACGGGAAAGCTGATCGAAACTTTCGGGGACAAAGGGCACGTTGACTTATCGAGGGAATTGGATCGCGACCCTCCAGGAGCGTTTAACGGCTCCACTTCCCCCGGAGTCATTTACAAAGACATGCTAATCATGGGTTCAAGCGTTGGCGAAGGTCCCCGCATGGCGGCTCCTGGGCACATCCGCGCCTACGAAGTTAGAACCGGAAAACGCCGCTGGATTTTTCATACCATCCCTCATCCCGGCGAATTCGGTTATGAAACGTGGCCTAAGGACGCTTGGAAAACTAGCGGAGGAACCAACGATTGGGGTGGCCTTAGCTTGGATGAAAAAAGCGGCGTCGCCATTGTTAGCCTGGGCTCTCCATCGTTCGATTATTACGGTTCCGACCGCATCGGAGACAATTTGTTCGCCAATTCCATCGTGGCTCTCGACGCCAATACGGGAAAACGCTTGTGGCATTTTCAAACGGTTCACCATGACATTTGGGATATGGACCTTCCCGCCAACGCGAACCTGGTTCAGTATCAGGGCAAAGACGCCGTGGCCCAAATCACCAAGCAAGGCTACCTATTCGTGCTGGACCGGATTACGGGCAAGCCGCTCATCCCAGTTGAAGAAAGACCGTTCCCCGCCTCCGATATTCCTGGGGAGGTGACCTCCAAAACACAGCCAGTTCCGGTGAGGCCGCCCCCGTTTACCTCCCAGCGTTTTGAGCCAAGCGACGTGACCCCCGAAATCTTCGAGAAGTTTTCCAAGATGTCCAAGGATTGGAAAAATGGCGGCATCTACACGCCAACATCGAAACAAGGGGTTATCATGCTGCCTGGCACCGTTGGCGGCGGATTGTGGGGCGGCGCGGCATGGGATCCCTCTTCTGGTTTGCTCTACGTCAATTCTCAAAGCCTGGCATCAATGATGCAATTGATTGACGCTCCAGCGGGCACGTCCTATCCCTATAACATAGGCGGCATCCGCAAACTTCGTGACGAGAATGGCAACCCCGGCGTGAAGCCGCCGTGGGGTCAACTCACTGCGATTGACATTAACAAGGGCTCGTTTGCCTGGCAACGAGTGCTTGGCAAAAATAAGGCGACTGAAAAGAACGTTGGAACCGAAAACTTCGGAGGCCCGATTGTTACCGCCGGCGGGCTAGTGTTTATCGGAGCCACTAAGGACGAAATGTTCCGCGCGTTTGATGCGGCCACGGGCGAGATTCTTTGGGAGACCAAACTTCCCGCCGGTGGCTACGCAACACCAGCCACCTACGCCATCAACGGGAAGCAATATGTTGTAATATCATGTGGCGGCGGACCGCGCTTATCCACCAAATCAGGAGACTCCTACGTTGCGTTCGCACTTCCTTAAACTGGCTTCCATTCTTGTTGGCGCTGCTCTGATCGCCTGGACGGCGGTTGTGCAGCCGTTGCCCTACAGCCACAAAACACACTTGAAAATGGGGCTGAAATGCACCGAGTGCCACACCATGCCCGGCAATGGCGAAGCGGCCACCTTCCCTTCCGAGACCAAGTGCATGCAGTGCCACACCAGCGTCAAGATCGATAGCCCGCATATTCAGAAGCTGGCCGAATACGCGAAGAAAAAAGAGGCCATTCCGTGGGTGCGTATCTATAAGCTTCCGGAATTTGTCTGGTTCTCCCACAAGGTCCATACTAAGATTGCGGATTGCGCACGCTGTCACGGGCCGGTGGCCGAGCGCGACGTGATGAGTAAAGAGAAGCCGATTGATATGAATTCGTGCATGGCGTGCCATGATGAACATAAGGCTTCCAACGAATGCAATCTTTGCCACAACCCTGCATAACGCGGGACGATATTGAACAAGCGGCGAATCGGATTCGCGGATACGTACGGGAAACTCCAGTTATTTGGACAGAGCCCGGAGCGTTCAAAATCTCTTCCAGTTTGGCGCTGAAGCTTGAACTATTGCAGATCACCGGATCGTTCAAGCCTCGCGGGGCGTTTAACCGTATTCTAGCCCACGATGACAATCGAGGGATCCCCGAAGTGGGAATCGTCGCTGCGTCCGGAGGCAATCACGGCATCGCCGCGGCCCATGCGGCAAAACGCTTGGGCCACAAAGCCAACATTTTCGTTCCCAGCATTTCCTCCGGCTTCAAGCTGGACAGGCTAAAAGAATCGGGCGCGTTCTTACACATCGTGGGTGAACGCTATGCCGAATCTCTAGCGGCAAGCAATGAATTCGCGCTCGAAAGTGGCGCGCTGGAAGTGCACGCCTACGATCACCCGGCTGTGCTGGCCGGAGCGGGCACGATGGCCATGGAGTTTGATCGCCAGGCTCCGGGACTCGACACAGTGCTATTCGCTTGCGGTGGCGGAGGTCTCATCGGTGGCGCTGCTGCCTGGTATGGCGGACGCACGAAGGTTATTGGCGTGGAACCTGAGCATTCCCGCGCCCTGCATGCGGCCCTCGAAGCAGGTCGCCCGGTTCCAGTTTCCGTGAACGGAGTGGCTGCGGATTCACTCGGCGCGGCGCAAGTTGGCGGCCTCATGTTCCCCATCGCCCAAGCTTTTGTTGACCGGGTAGTGCTGGTGAGCGATGAAGAAATCATCGCCGCGCAAAAAGCTTTGTGGAATGAAATGCGGTTGGTGGCCGAACCGGGTGGCGCCGCGGCGCTGGCTGCTATCCTTTCAGGCCGCTACAAAATTGCGGATGGCGAACGGGTTGGTGTGGTCGTTTGCGGGTCTAACTCAATGTTGGGCTAGCGCAAATCAATAACAGCGTACTGCCGCAATTCGGTAATCGTGAATTCGGTGGAATCGCCATCCACTAGCATCTCGTCAACCTTCGCGCTTGGGATGCCAAAAGCTTGCATCACCGCGTCTTTATAGACTCCGCGCACTCTGATCCGAATGCCTTCCACTGGCCGCTGCCCGTAGTTCAACACATGCAATCGCGCCGACTTCCCGTCGGAATCGAGCCGGGCAATCACGTTTTCGCTGCCATACACGCGCAACGAACGCTTTTCGTCGGTCAGCTTCTTGCGCACTAAGATTGCGAAGTCGCTTGGATTAGCTGCCTCTAATTTCGGAAAATCTTTGGTGCCGATCTGGACGGAAAATTTCGATCCATCCGCCTTCTTCACCGGCCGGAAAAGCAGGTTGCGCCGGACCAGCAGATTCATCACCTCGCCAGTTTGAGCGGAACCATCATCCACCACAACCAAATCAACCACGGGGGGCAGTGAGGACGGAGGAAGCGAGGCGATGAAGGTTTTCATTTTCTCGGCGTCGACAGTCTCGCCACTGATTGCCTGCACCACGGCATCGGCGCCAAAAACGAAACTTTCCACAACAGCCATCACCACGCTGCGCACCGAGGTCAAGTTGTAAAAATACTTACCCGTTGGATTGCGAAGAATCTTCGCGCCATTAGAAATGATCCAGGGGCTGCGCGTAGCCGAAGCCTCGTTGATGCGGCTTTCCACCTTCGGTTCGTCCAGCTTCTTACGGCCCTCAGTTGCGCAGTCCTTCACGCAAATAACAGGCAGCGTCGCCGCCAGGAAAAATAGAATCATGCAATGATCTCTTTGATGACGCGCCCACCGATGTCAGTCAGTTTCTTGTAACGGCCAGCATGCAAATAAGTGAGCCGGTTTTGGTCCAGGCCCATCAGGCGCAAAAGCGTGGCGTGTATGTCCCTGATTGGAACCTCGTCGCCGGCGGCGCGAACGGAAAAGTCATCGGTCTCCCCAAATGTTGCACCAGGCTTTACGCCGCCACCCGCCATCCACACAACCAAGCCATATTGATTGTGATCGCGCCCAGGCTTGTCCGTCACCAGGTTATTATCAAACGGAGTTCGCCCCATCTCCGACGCCCAAACCACCAGCGTATTTTCCAGCAGTCCGCGCGATTTCAAATCTTTCAACAAACCGGCAATCGGCTTGTCCACTTCCTGGCTGTGGACGGGCAGGCGGTCTTTAATGGCGCCGTGATCGTCCCAGCGGTCGCCTCCGGCGCCATGCAGAAGCTTAACGAAACGGACGCCCCGTTCCACCATGCGCCGCGCCAGTAAGCATTGCCGGCCAAAGCCCTCGGTAACAGGGTCGTCAAGCCCGTACAGTTTCTTCGTAACTTCGGTTTCTCCAGAAAGGTCCACTAAATCGGGAGCCTTGCTTTGCATGCGGAACGCCAATTCGTAAGCGGCGATACGTGCATCCAGTTCCGAAGTGTTCGTCCGCTGCGCGGCATGCTTTGTGTTAAACCAGTTCAACAGATCCAACTCTTCACGTTGCTTCGCCGAAGTCATACCCGGGCGCGGCGTCAGATCCACAATTGGCGTTTCCCCGTTACGGAACAGCGTCCCCTGATATGCCGCCGGAAGATACCCGTTACCCCAAACACTTGCACCGCCAATGGTAGCGCCACGTCTATCACCCATGACAATGAACCCCGGCAGGTCACGATTCTCCGAGCCCAGCCCATAAGTAACCCAAGCCCCAATAGAGGCACTACCAGGAAACTGATTTCCGGTCAGCGTATGATACACCGCCGGTCCGTGATTGTTGTTGTCCACTTTGACGCCGTGGATGAACGCCATATCGTCAACACAACCGGATAAGTTCGGCAATAAGTCAGACATCCATCGGCCAGACTGCCCATGTTGCGCAAATTTCCAAAAGGGCGGAATGACGCGATTCGGCGCCGCGGAGAATGTAGCAAGCTCACCCACCGTGCGAATCGCCGTGGGCATTTGTTTTCCAGCAAACTTCACCAACATGGGCTTGTACTCAAACAAGTCCATCTGACTGACGCCGCCTTCCATAAAGAGGAAAATGCAGTTCTTAGCCTTTCCTGGTAGGTGTTGCTTCTTGGGAGCCAGCGGGTCGGAGGAATCTTCGGCCTGCAATAAGCCGGCAAGAGACAGGCCGCCAAGGCCGAGATAGGAATCAAATAGAAGTTCGCGTCTGGTCATGGTTTACTCCAAATAAAGGAACTCGTTGGAGTTCATTAGCACACGGCACACCGCTTCCAATCCACCTTTGAATTGTTGCAGTCGCAGCATTTCTGCTTCGTTCGGTTCGCGATTCAAAGTCAACTCAAAGGCGCGCCGAATTTGGCTTTGCTCGTTGCCGCCAGTCTCTTTCACAATTCGCTTTGCCAATTCCGCGGACTCTTCGTTGCTAAGGTAACCGTTCATCATCGCCAGCGCCTGCAGAGGTGTGGTAGTGGTGCTGCGGCGGTCGCAAGATTCACTAAAAACGATTGCGTCGAAATTGGCCATCATCGGCAGGGGCAAAGAGCGCCGTTGGAAAATGTACACCGAGCGGCGCCGGGCATCTTCCTCCTTCTCATTCGGCTCCCACATTAATCCGCCGGAACGGCCATAGCGCGCGAAATCAGCCAGGTCGGCAGGTAAAGGAGGAAAGACGCTAGGCCCTCCCATTTCCAAATTCAGCCTTCCGCTTACTTGCAAAATACTATCGCGCAGGGCTTCCGCTTCTAGCCTGCGGCGATTGTACTTCCACAGCAGGCGATTACCCGGGTCCTTTGTGTATTCCTTTAGCACCGGATGATCGGCGGCCTGGCGGTAAGTGGCGGACATCACCATCAGTTTGTGCATCGCCTTCACGTCCCAACCCTCATCCATGAAGCGATTCGCCAGGTAATCCAACAATTCAGGGTGCGAGGGCTTGTCGCCATTCTTGCCGAAGTCGCTAGTGGTGCGGACAATGCCTTGCCCAAAATGATACTGCCACATGCGGTTAACCCATACGCGGGCAGTTAACGGGTTATCTTTGCCGGCAATCCACCTAGCCAGCGTCAGGCGTAAACCGCGCGTGGGGAATTGCCGGTAGCGATCCGTGATGATCTCCGCTGGTTTTTGATGTCCCGTAACAGCGGACGGGAAGCCCGGTTCCACTGCGTCCCCCGGCTGGCGATAATCGCCACGAACAAGCACTCGAGTAGGTGCAATGTCCGGACCATTTGGCGGCCCCGGCGCAACTTGCACGCCCAGCACGTTTGTATTCCAACGGCCAAGACGCAGACGGTACACATCCAACTTTGCAGCCAATTCGCCATGCCGGGCCTTCTCTTCCTTGGTGAAGATCGACTTGCCTGAATACTTCGCCGTAGCCTCCGTGCGAACATCTTCAACGATGAGAGTTTCGAACCGCTTAGCGGCATCAAACCCAGCCGAGGCATAAGCCTGCTTCATTTTTTCGAACAAAGTCGTCTCAAGAGAATCCAGCTTCTGCTGTTCCGCCTGGTCCTGCGTCCGGTTCGCATCTTCCAAGGTATCTGTATAAAGCTGCCGTTCGGCCTCGGAGAAAATCCTTCCCGTCGAAAGCTTCATCTCCATTCGAAGATCGGCCTTGGTGGGATCCTTGCCCGCCGATCTTTCCTTGCGAACGGCAATTAGTTTCGCCAGCAGCTCCTTTTCAAATGTATCCAGTTCCTGCTTCTGCGGACCATCCTTCAACTTGCTCTGATAATCGGAGATTTTTGTTTTCGCCTTCGCGGCAAACTCGGGGTCTTTGAACGGAACATCAATCCCACTCCCGGCGGCAGTAGCTTGGAAGAATGCCTGCAAACGGTAATAATCCTTCTGTGGAATCGGATCGTACTTATGATCGTGGCAGCGCGCGCAGCCCATGGTGAGGCCCAGGAAAATAGACGAAGTAGCCGTGGTCACTTCGCTCAAATAGTTCTGCCGGACATCGGCGGCCACCAGGTTTGAACGATCCCAAGGCGCCATGCGAAGGAACCCTGTGGGGACGAAACCTTGCGGATCGGGCTGATAGTTGTTGCGAGTTTGCGAATGTTCGTCTCCGCCACCAATTTGCTTGATGACGAATGTATCGAACGGCATGTTCTTGTTAAACGCGTCGATGACCCAGTCGCGAAAACGCCATGCATTGCCGATAGCGCCATCGCCTTCAAGACCGGATGTTTCCCCATAGCGGGCCAGGTCCAGCCAGTGCCTGCCCCAACGTTCCCCATAGCGCTTGTCTGAAAGTAGGCGGTCCACTAACTTCTCATAAGAGTCCTTTGAATTGTCTGCTAGAATCGCGTTCAGATCTTCAGGCGTTGGTGGCAGGCCAATCAAATCAAGGTAAACGCGCCTGGCCAGCGTCCGTTTATTCGTGGCCGGTGAGGGCTCAATTCCCTCCTGTTCCAGCTTCTGCATTACAAAGGCGTCGATCGGGTTTTGAAGCCACGCAACGTTCTTGACGGCAGGCGGCGGCGTGCGGGCCGGTTTTTCAAAGGGCCAGCGCCATTCCGTTTTCTTCGCCGCGGATTCAGCAGGCATGGCGGCGATCCACGCCTCAATGCTGGCGATATCAGCCTTTGCCAATTCGCGGCCCATTGGCATCTTAGGCGCCACTTCGCCTTTAATCATCTTCAAGAGTGGGCTTAATTCCGGGTGGCCCGCGACGATTGCCTGTCCATGTTTATTCCCACCCTGTTTAACAGAAGCCGCCGTTGCCACGGAGAATCCCGACGTCTTAGTTTTTTCCGAGTGACAATCGCCGCATTGAGAGGACAAAATATCCGCGACGGGCTTAGGAATTTCCGCTGCGCGCAGTGTCGCTATCAATGTCGTTATGGCGAACGCGAACAGTTTGGGAGGTGACATGTCGCCTCCATTATATCTTTGCCAGAGGCCGCCCGCTGCGCGGCCAGCCTAAACTTTTTCGATAACTTTCAAGAGCGCGGTAAGCGAGGTACGGCTGGCATGCGCCTTGCCCTGCGGACTTCTGTAATGCGTTTCCAAAGTGAACGCGCCCTTGTAGCCATCCTTCAACAGCGAACGGATTTGGCCAACGTTATCCATCTCCCCATCGCCGACCGCGCACCAGACAACCTTGCCATCGGGCATGGTTTTAAAGTCTCGCAAATGAACGTGGAAAATGCGTGCCGCATCCAACCGCTTGTATCCTTCCGGGTAGCTCTTTTCATGCGTCTCCGCGGCGTTGTTCGGATCCCAGGTAAGCCCGAAATTATCGTTCTTGACTTGCTTCAACACAGCAGCCGTTTCCTTGCTTGACCAAACGTAACTGGTGTTGACGTTCTCCATCGCCAAGCGGATGCCCTTGGCCTTGGCGATCTTCGACGCTTGCGCAAGCAGTTCGTAGATGCGTGGATAATTTGCCGTGTCCGGCTCTTCGCCGTTCTTATAGGTGAAGCCGAATACTCGCAATTGGTCCGTGCCCATGATCTTCGCCCGCTCTATGGCTCGATCCAACAGCTGCCACTGCGCGTCTAATGCCTTGTTCCCCTCTGGTGTTTCGGGCGGCAAGGGAACTTTGAAAAAGCCAGTGCCAAGGATGGAGAGTTTGAGGTGGTTTTCATCAAAGATCTTTCGCAGTTCCTTGATTTTCTCCACCGGCTGCTCCGTATTGTACTTTCCCCAAACGTTGCGAACTTCCGCCCAACCAAGGTTGAACTCACGCAGAAACTTAACCGCGGTAAGAGCATCCTCGTCAATTTCGTCCGTTGTGACGCCTAACCTTATTTTGGAAAGTTCCAGCGCGGATAGACGTTGCGCCAAAGGAGCCAGCGTTGAGCCCAGCATTAAATGTCGTCGGGAAAATACCATGATGTCGATTGTACCTCGCAAACGTAGCTCTAATTCGGAGGAACTTCCGTACCAAGAAACAGGGAGGGTGTTTCCCTCCCCCAAGTTACGAATCCCGGGCGCGCATTGTCACCACCCGCTCAAGCAACGTATCGAACCCACCGCGGATGGAGATCTGGCCTACCTTCTCCACCACCTTTTCCAGCGTCTCCAACTCCTTCATGCGAATCAGCAGAGGATTCTCTTCCATCAACTTCACCGGGTTGAGCAAGGAACGCGTGGCCGCGGTTTCCTCCCGGCGGCGGATCAGGTTGGCTTGCGCCTGCTTTTCCGCTGTGATCACCTGGTTCAAGATGGTGCGCATTTCGCCCGGAAGAATGATGTCCTTGATGGCGATTTCGCCAACCTTGACGCCAAACTCCAGAGCATCGTCACGCAGCACTTGCGCCGTTACAACGTCCACCTTGCCTTTGTCGGCAAGCGTCTCTTCCAGCGTCTTCATGCCGATGGACTGACGGACTACCAATTGCACCATCTTGTACAACTGCTCGTGCGAATCCTTCACCGCTTGCTTCGAAAGCACCGCATTCACGATGCGGTATTCCGCGCAAACGTTTACCCGGATCGACACCTTGTCCTTAGTCAGAATCTCCTGACCGGGGATTTCCATCGTCTGTCTGCGAAGATCCACCACCTCGACATGCACCGCTCCGTTCGCCGTCCAGAACCCGAAGGCTCCTGCCGGAAGTTCACGAATTAGTTTGTTGTCGCGATACAGCAACCCCGTTCGACCCTCATCAATAAAAGCCACCGTGGCCGGGATATCGCGGCCCAAGCGAGGCAGCACCGGTACGATGGCCGCCGGTACTTCCATATTCTTTGACGCATCGATTGTCTCAACCGTTAAATTGTCAGGACCGCGCCAGTAAAGACGCCGCACCGAAGGACCAACGATGCCCGTTACCGCGCCGTTAACCCGGATCACCGCCACTTCAGCGTCGCCGGTCTCTACCACAACGAAGTACCGTGTGATCAGATCGGGGCGCTCCTGCAACAAGAAGGTCGTCCATGCCCCAGAGTAGGCTACCGAATTGAGTTGACCAACCTCGAACTCTACATCGCGCCCAAACGAGGGAATGCGATGCGTCCCAGGATCCAAGATTTCCTGAAAGCGGCCATTGACGATCAGCAGAGCGCGCTCCTGATCGCCGACTTGAATAGTGCGCCATAGCAACATAATAACACCTCCTTTTATTAATGTTCTTATTTGTATTTATCTAATAAAAGTCAAATAGATTCAGCTCGCAATCGTAAAGCTGGCCTTCCGGAATGATGCCGATTCCTTCAGCGTTCTGTTGTCCATCCTGCTTCCGTGAACTTCTCAGCTGCAACTGCAAGCAGAGAAATCAGCAGAAAGCGTTAGGACTCCGTAAGGGCGCTGGTTCGAGGTTCATTGAGGAAGTACGAAGCTTCACGAATTATTGCCATTAAAGGCAATAGTTGAATCTAAGTGACTTATTTTGCTTAAGTTGCTTTACAGGCAACCGATTTGTGGTGACTGGTGCATAGAGGGATTCAAACCCTCAAGTAAACACTTTAAAGTGTTGCGTTTTACCGATTCAGCTATATGCCTGAATGGGAACAAGCCTCTGCCCACCGGCATGCGGTAACTCAGTGAGCCCGCACCAGCGAGGCGTTTCGATCCTCGGCTATTGGTGGTCATAGACATAAATATCTCCCACAACAATTATGCCAATAATATAGGGTAAAAGTCAAGAACATTTCCCACATCTTTAAATTCACCTACAATAGAAAGAAACATGTCGAGCCAGCACATTCAAATTGACGACTCACTAGTTGGGTACATCCGGTCAGTCACCCACCCGGAACCGGACTACATGGTCCGCCTGCGCGAAGAGACCTTAAAAGATCCACTCGCTAGAATGCAAATCACCCCGGAACAAGGCGCGCTGTTTTCAGTATTGACTCAATTGGGCCGGTTCAAGAAAACAATCGAGGTTGGTGTTTTCACCGGATACTCATCCCTGGCCGTGGCGCGCGCTCTGCCCGATGATGGCAAGATCGTCGCCTGCGACATCAGCGAACAATGGACATCCATTGCGCGCCGTTATTGGAAAGAAGCCGGCCTTGATCACAAGATCGATCTGCGAATTGCACCCGCCACGGAAACTCTCGATGCCTTGCTGGCAAACGGCGAAGCAGGCACGTATGACTTCGCCTTCATTGATGCCGACAAAACCAATTACGCAAACTACTACGACCGTATCTTCCGACTGCTGCGTCCCGGAGGCTCGATTGCCGTGGATAATGTGTTGTGGTCCGGTCGCGTAATCGATCCCGCCGATAATGAAGAGGACACCCTCGCTCTGCGCGCTTTCAACGAAAAGCTGTCCAAAGATAATCGCATCTGGCTCACCATGCTCGCCATCGGGGATGGACTGACGCTTGCCGTGAAGAAATAAATGAACTCAGAGAACACGCTGCCATCCTATGCCGATGTCAGCCTTCCTGTACCTCTCGACCAACCATTCACGTATTCATTGCCGCCGGCCATCCAACCCCGCGCGCAAGTTGGCTCCCGCGTGCTGGTCCCCTTCGGGATGCGCAAGCTGACCGGCATGATCGTCAACTTGCACAACGACCCCCCGCAAGTGAAAGCCCGCGACGTGCTGCGTCTGTTGGACGAAGAGCCGGTTGTTAGCAGCGGTATGATCTCCCTTGGCCGCTGGATCGCCAACTATTATTGCTGCCCGCTTGGCGAAGTTCTGCGCACCATGACGCCGCTCACCGGCGAAGTACGCAAAAAGCGGATCTATTCTCTCACAAGCGCCGGCCGCGATTCAGCCAGGCAACTGACGATTTCCGACAGCGACGGCGACCCGCAAGTCGCGCTATTGCGCATGCTGGAAGCGCGCCCCATGGCCGCATCCTCAATCGCCGGCAAGATCAAGGATGCAGGCCAGGTACTCAAGAGCTTGGAACGCAAAGGCTACGTAGTGGTTGAAGAGGATATTCAGGACAAAGACCCTCTGCGCGCACCCGCCGCCAAGTTGAGGGCGGCCTTTATCGGACGCGTGGATGAAAAACTAAAGAAGCCCGAACGCGAGCTTCTGGCATTTCTTGAGTTGTACCCAGGCGCCCACAACCTGGCTGCGATTGAAGAAAAAGTTCCCAATGCAGGCGCGGCTGCCCGGGCGCTAGCCCGCCGTAAGTTGATTCTGCTGGAAGTGGAACAACCTAGCATGTTGACCTTTGCGCCTCGGGGCGCGCACGCGCTGAATCCTCACCAACAACAAGCCTTCAACGCCATTCGTGAATCGATCCACAAAGGCGCATTCCAAGCTTTCCTTTTACAAGGGGTAACCGGCTCCGGAAAAACCGAAGTCTACCTAAGCGCCATCGAAGCGGCGCTCGAACAGGGCCGCTCCGCCCTGTTGCTTGTACCGGAAATCGCCCTCACGCCCGCCGTCGCCGGACAATTCTTTCATCGCTTTGGAGACAAAGTCGCCATCCTGCATTCCGCGTTCTCCGATTCCGAACGAGCCGACCAATGGCGGCGAATCCGGCGCGGCGAAGCTAAAGTTGTTGTCGGCACTCGATCTGGAATTTTTGCCCCCGTGCAAAATCTGGGCTTGATTCTTGTCGACGAAGAGCACGACCAGAGCTATAAGCAGGAAGAGACTCCCCGCTATAACGGCCGTGATGTTGCCGTCGTTCGCGCCCGTGCATCGAACGCCACAATCGTGCTAGGCTCGGCCACCCCAAGCCTTGAAACCCGGCAAAACGCCGACCGTGGAAAATACCAACGGTTGCTGCTGCCTGAGCGCGTGGCAGGCAGGCCAATGCCGATAGTGGAAATCATCGACATGCGCCAAGAGTTCCTGGAAACAAAGAAATACAATGTCTTCTCCCGCCGCATTATTGATGCCCTAACCGAACGCCTCACGCTGAAAGAGCAATCGATGCTCCTGCTCAACCGGCGGGGCTTTTCAAGCTTCGTCGCCTGCCGATCCTGCGGAGAACGCGTCAATTGCGCCAACTGCGCCGTCACCCTCACATTCCACAAGCGTGACCGCCGCCTACTCTGCCACTACTGCGGCTATGCCGAGAAAGTTCCTCAAGTATGCCCGCATTGCCAAAGTGAGTACATCCAGTTTCTAGGTACTGGTTCAGAAAAGTTGGAAGAGGAGTTGCACCAGGCATTCCCCACGGCGAGAATCGCGCGTATGGATAGGGACACCGCTTCCAATAAACATCATATCGAAACCATCCTCTACGGATTCCGCGAAGGCGCCTACGACATCCTGGTTGGAACCCAGATGATTGCCAAAGGACATGACATCCCCAATGTCACCTTCGTGGGCATCATCAATGGCGACATGGGGCTAGGCATGCCCGATTTCCGGTCGGCGGAACGTACGTTTCAACTATTAACCCAAGCTGCCGGCCGCGCAGGCCGCGGAGAACTTGCCGGACGTGTCCTGATTCAAACCGTCAATCCCGATCATTACGCAATCCAGCTAGCCGCCACTCAAGACTACGAATCGTTCTACGAAAAAGAAGTTCAGTTCCGCAAGGCTATGCGATACCCCCCGTTCGCAGCCTTGGCAAATATCATGATCCGCCACCCCAAACAGGAGCACGCCCTGCGGCTCAGCGGCGATCTGGCTCAAATGCTTGGCGCCTCCACCGCCGACCTGAAGATCATGGGACCAGCCGAAGCCCCCGTTGCCCGGGTCAAGAACGAGTTTCGCTATCAATTGCTGTTGAAGGCCGTGGATCGTAAGAAGCTTAACGAGAAACTGCAACTGGCCAGACAATACGCCATCGATGAGCAGTGGCCCGCCACATCGTTAATTATTGACGTGGACCCAATCACTTTGCTGTAATCGCCCGAATGACCAGTCTTTCCGATGCTTTGTTGGTCGACCGCAACCTGCGGGAAGCCATGAGCTTCTATGCGGGTGTAAATGAGGAAAGCAGAATCCATCATTTGCCGGGAGTGCTTGCTATATTTTGCGGACGCAACTACCCTGTCTTCAACATTGCATTGCTTGAAGCGCGCGGCAAGGGGAATTTGAAAGCGGAAGTGAACGCCGCACTAGCTCATTACCGCAGTCTTCATTGCAGTTTTTGCTTCTGGATGTGCCACGACTTAGTGGAACAGAATTTTCTCGCCGAAATTCGCAACACTGTGTTTCCCGCAAAAGGTTTTTTCAAATTGAGTGAACCGCCGGGAATGATCCTAACCACGCCGCCGCCCCAACCAAAACGAAAACAGCCGCCGCTGGTCTTCAAGAAAGTAGAAGATCCTTCCAGCCGTACAACTTTCTGCCATTTGACGACCATGATTTTCGAGATCCCTTTCGGCATCACTCAGGCCATGTACGGTTCGGCGCTCGGTTGGACCGAAGAGTACGAGGGATGGATCGCGTTCGAAAACAACCAACCGGTAGCCATTGCGTTGATCGTTTATAGTCCAGGGGCAGCGGGATTCTATTCCATTGGAGTATTGCCTTACTTAAGAAGGAAAGGCATTGGGGAATCTACGCTTCGTTGGTGCATGCAGCGGGCAGAGAGAAAAGGAAGTAACCGCTTTGTACTCCAATCAAGCGATGCGGGCCTACCTCTTTATAAGCGAATGGGCTTCAAAGAAGTGACTCGCTTCAGCGTTTTTAAGTCTCGCGAAAAGTAATTGGTCAAAACGTAGGTACAACCGTACCGTTACGTCCTCCC
>JAYVXT010000453.1:0-5408 GCA_043785065.1 Bryobacterales bacterium
GCATTGAGTTAGCCGGTTACTGCTTGAAGTAAAGCTCGTTCAATTCCACGCTAGACTTGCCGATTTGTTCGTATAATTCGCGGGCGCGAATATTTTCCAGAGCGGCTTTCACGCTTTCATAAGGCATGGGAGCCTTCTTGATCAGTTGGATAATGTGATATCCGAATTGAGTCTTGATTGGTTCGCTGACTCCCCCATCCGGTAGATTAAACGCGGCTGTTTCGAATTCGGCGGTCATGACGCCGCGCGAAAAGGCCGGCAGGATGCCCCCCAAATGTGCGGTGGCTTCGTCATCGGAGGATGTTTTCGCGAGCGATGAAAAGTCGCCACCCTTACTTAGTTTTTCACGAAGAACCGAGAGGATCGCTTTCGCCTGCGCCTCGGTTCGATTGACGCCTTTCGGCCCAGGTTTGTCCGTCTTGACTCCCTGATAGCGAATCAGAATTTGACGGGTTTCCACTTGTAAGTAGGGATTCTTTCCCGACGCCCACAGCGCCCTTGTGGCCGCCTCGTCCTTCTTGGCATCTTTTCCCAGTTCCAACAAAAGAGCATTGGCCATCAGCGTGTAACCTCGGACCCGGATCAAAGCTTGCATCTTTTCATCCTGGTCCATCTTACGGCGTTGCGCCTCAGAGACCAAGGCGAGCAATCGCGCCGCGTCACGCCCGGTTTGCACGGATTGATTGGAAGCCCCCGAAGTCGTGGCGCCAGAAATCCGGTCGAAGCCTTGAATTAGCTTTTCGTATTCCGCCTTGGTCAGGGCAAAATTGCCCACGCGCAACACGACCGTATCGTTCGGAACTTGTTCTGCTTCGGCGGGGATTACGAGGGAAGCAAAGATAACGAAGAGGATGGGTTGGATTAAATTCATATGTTTACCGATCAGAAATTTATAATCACCGGCCCGCGTGATCGAAGCGGGCCGCATCATTTTTTGTCGCAAAGCGCCCCAAGCATTTTATGGACAAGTGGCGGCAGTGGAGAATTTAGGATCAACCGCGCCTTTGTAAGTGTAGTAACCTTCCACTCCGAAAGAACCCTTCATGAACCATGGAGCCAGTGCGATGTTCACCATGTTGTAGGAACGGCCAAAAGTTGACATTTTGAAGGCCACATCGACGCGATCTTCAAGCGGATCGGCAACTTCCATGTTGTTGTAGCAGCCTCCGGATCCGGCCCAATTGGGAACGGTGTTTGAAAGAAAAGGATTATGTATCCATTCGGCAATCTCATGGGAAATCGCTCCTACATCCATGTACCCGCCAGGCACTTTGGAGGAGGAGTCAAAATAGGCCGCAACCCCATAAGTGCGGCTTGGTGCTGGGTTCGCTCCGTCGGAAGTATGATACCCCAGCACACAGCATGGCCCGGCCGCGCCATAGCTCATGGCGATATTATAGAGCAGGAAAAATGTGAATTGGCCGGGTGAGTACTTTGACGACTCGGCGTCCAAAGGTTGAAACAGTTGAAAAAGGCTGATTTTTCCAAAATCCACGGCGGAGGTTGGATCCCATTGACCGGTGGGTACGGTAATCGTGATAGGTGGCTTAAGAGAGTATTGCAGCCTTGTATGCCAATTGGGATTGGCACTAGCCGCGTTGCCTGGATAATTCCAGAAACTGGCCCGCATCATCGCATCGCTATACTGGGTTGACGCTCCGACCGTAGTTCCAGCCCCTGTGGTGTAGGTGGCATTTTGGAAGACTGGAGAACTGAGTGTAGCCGCCGCCGCCGATAGCGTGACGCCCGCCCGATTGTTGCGAAGTGGCTTAGCCGGATCGTAGATGTAGGCGATACTGCCGGGGGTGCAAGGATTACTCCCGTCATTGCACAGAACGATTCTTACCGGCACGATGTTCGTTTCGATATTGGTCGTCGTATTGGATGATGGGCTGTTTCCCGCGAACCAAACGGTGTATGAAGACCCAGCGTCGGCAAAGTTTGCGGACCAGACGGGCAACGAGGCAGGCGTCGATGCCAGTTTAGGAGCAGCGACAGCTAGCGGCGATTTGGATGAAACCACGGGCCTCTTCTTTTGATCTCCAAAAGAATGCGGCGGCACGACTACCGAATGCACCGTTACAGATTCCTGCGCTTGCCCCGAAGATTGGAGGAAAGCGATAAAGCCAATCATGGATACCGCTGCGGGAGTAAGCTTTGCGAAGTCGGATGAGCGCCGCTTGGCGTACAAGAGAATGGCAACGCCGAACCCGACCATCAGCATCGAACCGATTTCAGGTGTGGTCACGGCCGCGTTGACGGTAGAGAAGTCGAATGTTGTTACAAGGCCAAAAGCTCCAGTGACAACACTTTGGTTTCCAATCATGAAAACGCTGCTGGTATTGAAAGGCAAGAACAGGCCATTGGAGTCGTAAGAGGCTGAACCATCGAAGGAGCCCGCATCGGCCGAGGAAAGAAAAGCTTGATTAGTGACAATAATGTCCATTAAGAGGTTGCCCGCAAGCGGATTATAGATGAACGAAGATCCGCCAATCGTCAACGGCGATCCGGACGCTGCGGTGAACCCTGAGATGGTGCTGTTGTTATAGAAGACCGTTTGATCCAGCCCCTGGTTGTCATTGAGATTTGCAGTTAGACCTCCAACGGCGGCTTTTGTAGTGGAAAACGCGATTTGATAGTTCCCGTTTAGAACGGTACCGCCTTGGCCGGTAATTAGGCCGGTAAAGCCATCAATACCGAAGGAGATATTGTGGATGCTGATCGCCGCTGTGGGAAATAGCCCAGAAGCAAAGACCTGTTGATAGTGTATCGAAAGGCCAGTGGACGCCCCATCGTTACAGCTAAATGGATAACAAACCGAGGTGTTTGGTTCTCCGATAGTCACGCTTGTTGCACTTGCAGAAGCCGCGCTTAACACGCAAACCGCTATGAGGGTTTGGATATTCTTGATCATTCCGGTATGTACCTCACTCTTTTCGTGACCAAAGCGGTTGAAACGCCTTAGTACTGAATTGAGTATGCGGTCGTACCGGTACTATTAGAAATCAGCGAATGACCTTAGATTAGTACCTAGGTTGTACTTAAGTCGTAAGCCCAAATCTGAGGGGATTCGCCTCTTATTCGCCGTTTCGTTGAAATTTTCCCTAGTTTTTCCCGTAGGGTTATATGCCTAAGACTAAAGGAGTTGTCTATTTCTAACGCCCTGCAAGCCGGGCGATAACTGCCTTGCGGGTGGCTTCCATGCTGACTCGCACCGATTCCGCCGGAAGTGATTTTAGAATCGATCCAAACAGCTTCCCCATGCCCAATGGAATGTCCCGCGTGAGGCTGACCGATTCCCATTCGACATATACACCGCCATCTTTTTCCTCAAACAACCAAAAGCCGGCGGTTCGCCAGAGTAGCCCTCGATCTTTGCCCACGGGCAGCTCGTGTTCCCCAGGTTTGCCTGGATCGACAACCTCCGCAACGCGTGTGGTGCGACCCAGGCTATAGGCCCGCTTGGGATCGGTATGAACGAAGCGAATGTCGTGTTCGGTATTCAACACGTCGGTGATCACGAATTTCGATTTCACGAGGCGCATGTAAACCTGGTAACGGTCACCTTGTTGTGATCGCACGTGTACGGCGGCAATATCGGGTTTCATGGTCTGCGCCTGGCTGGGGAAATCCTTAGCAACGGCTAGCACGTCGCCCAGCTTGGCGGAGGGGATGAACATCGCGCCCTTCCAATCCTGGATCATGCCGCCTTTGATATCGAGATTCCCGCTACCCGCGGCGGGTTCAATAAGAATGCTTCCTTGGCGGATCTTCTGAGCCTTTTCCGTCTCATTCAATGTTAAGAATTGAGGCTGCTGATAGCTCTTTTCGATCCGCGACTCAATGGTCGCAATGTGAGTGTCGAAGATAGCGCTGGTTTGCGGCTGGAGGTCCGCCGCAAAGCCCACTTGGACTAGAACGGCGAATAAAACCGGGAGCAACCGCAGGAGATCTTTATTGACCTTTTCTTCGCTAAAGCATCGTCCAACGAAAGGGCAGCTTTGTGTGTACTTCATCTCTCTTAACAACGTATCTTAAACCAGGATACCCAATTTAGACTTCTATGTGGTGATTACGAACGTTAAATCTCCGACACTAAAGGAAATCCGCTGAAATTGGGAAAATGAGTTCACCTTGTTGGAAATTGGTGGGGGCTTGGATGCAACTGGATTATCCTGGAAACGGCAGTTGGATGCTGCTTTAGAATTTATTCAAGGGGGTCCGCCACTAGCCTTGATTAAACAACAAATTAGCGAATGGCGATATCGCCGAAGCCCCCGATTGCCATCGCTCACTATACCAATCGCTTCACCACACTTGGCCCTTTTCAGCTGCCGTTTATAGCATACTCGATGCAGTTTCTCTGCGTTGCCGCGGAGAGGTTTCTTAGTTGCATGTCTTCCAACATGCGCTGCCGTAAAGGGCTCATGGCTTACTCCTCGGATTGTCGAAGTCGGTTGCGCGAACAACCTCCTTCTAAGGTGAGCCCTTTTCTGATTTAACGCTAGCCTATGTGTACGGGGTGTTTTTACCGCCCTAGCGGTTTAGTTGTGTGCTGGGCATGTTCAGCAGCTTGGAGGTGCAAGTCCTCCGGCCAACCTGATGGAGGTGAAGGCCTAGAGAAGTGCAAGGGCTACCATCGCGAGGTGGGGTCTGAAAGAAGCATGGATCAAAAGTGCGAGTCGATGGACAAGAACATGATACAGTCGGTGAAGTTCGGCGGCCAAGATTGTTTGATCACTGACAATTTCGCAGACATTCAGCTGAAGAATAAAGCAATTACTTTTCCCCATCGTGTTCCCGATCAGAAAAGGCGACACCGAGGAATAAAGTTCGCTTCACAAGTGGAATACGAAATTCCCGAGAGTGAGCTAGTGAGGCCGGAACGGCTCACGCGGGTCCCCTTTTGGGGCGGCTTCATGCAGGGGTATTGCCAACAGGCTGGGCCAACGTGAACTTCTCCGTTACAATCACGAAGCGGACAATTCGCCGCGTCATTTACTTGCCCCTTCGAATCAAGCCTAATGCCAAGGCGCCGAGAGCAATCATGCTAAACGAGGTCGGTTCGGGCGTGTCAATTGCGCCGAAGATGACCCGGCCCTCGGCGTTGTACGGTCCGACCAATGTAGCCGCGCCGGTGGAAAGATTCAGCCGGTAGGTGTTTCCCGGACCGACGGTCCCGTCGTCCGCAATCGACCCCGTAAATCCATACAGCGACCCGTTGATGAACCCTGTGCCCTGGAAGTCGGTGAAGCCGTCCTGCTCCACACCGGTAATGCCGATGGTCGTAGCCACCCCAGAATTAGGATTGATACGATACAGAGTAGAAGCATGGGGAGTGGCAGCGATCGACGAGGCACCGTAGGTGAAATACAAGTTCTTACCATCGCCGGCAAGTGTCGGGTTAA
>JAYVXT010000454.1:0-5404 GCA_043785065.1 Bryobacterales bacterium
GTTCCACCGCTGCCATAGTGGCCATCAATAAATCGTTTCGCTTGGGCGATGTTCTCCGGCGAGGCCACCACGGGGCGCTGAAAAAGGATGCGCGTGTCCCCGGAAAAAGTTATCAGGTTGAACGTGTCGCGTGGGTTCAGCGTGCCCAAAGCGTAGCGCATCGATTCCTTGGCCTTCTCAATGGGAAAGCCGCTCATCGAACCCGACGTATCCAGCACGAACACCAGTTCCCTGGGAATGATCTCGTTAGCCATCACCCGCGCCGGCGGCTCCAGCACCAGGTTGAAATAGCCAGTCTCACCAATCTTGTGAGTCAGCAGCGAATCCCCAATATTCTGCCGCGCGGTTGACCAGGTAAGACGGAAATCTTTGTTGGGAATTTCGTTCTTGGTTCGAAGGGTCAAAGAAGCAAAGGAACCGAACTTTTTGTTCACGTCAATTTCATGAGTATTGGAATCGAGCACCTGAATCGCAGCCCCGGCGTTGAGCTTCACGGAAACGGAAATATCGTGCCCGGCGCGCGTGCCTTGAGCCGCTACCGGCGGAATGATATTGCCCGTTGCCCCCTGCGGCATGTAGCGCGGCCCGACTACCATAGGGAACAAGAACTCATACTTCCCCGATTCGTAGGGCAGTTGTTCCATGTACTGAATCTCCACCTTTACCGTGGAACCGGGCGTGATGTTGGCAATGGACTGGGCGAAAATATTCGGCCGCTCCTGATCCAGCAAACCAGCGATCTTGCCGCTGCTCTTCGCTTGTTCGTATAACTTGCGTGCTTCCTCGCGAGTCTTCACCGAACCCTTAATGGTGCGGTCGCCCACTTTGATATTCATGGCGTTGACCGCCGCACGATGAGGAAGCGGGAAAATGTACATCGCCTCAATAGTTGATGGCGACGGGTTGTGGAACGTCTGCGTTACGACAACGCGTGCCATTACACCGCTGATGTCGGCTTTCACGTCAGTGTGCTGAAGCGGGCAAACTGCATCCTCGCCGGTGCGGTCCAAACGGACAAGCGTTCCTGGCGCCGCTGCTATTGCTGCATTAATAATCGTTGCGCCCAGAAACATGCGGCGCAAAATTGAAAAGGGGTAAGTCATTTGAAATCTCCTTGCACAGAGGATATTTCACTGGACGAACAACCCTTTCAAAATTATTTGTAAGTAATTTTGATGTCGAAATGCGTGGGCGTTACAATCGCGTCCGCTGTAACGTTCCGCCCTGGAAGGGCCTTCTTACTCATCTCCGCGGTAAAATCAACCTGAAAGGTCACGCCGATCAAGGTTTCTCCGGAAGGTTTATCCAAAACGATCTCACCCTCCTCGGGCGCGAAGTATCGTTGCCCAGCATTCACTAATTGCGAAGAAATTTTCCCGGAGTTATTCACCGTCATTCGTCCCGTTAAAGGAGAAACTAAAGTGACACGAACGGAATCCCCTTTTTGATATTCCTGATTTTGTCCGGCAGAGACAAACTCGCCAGCGGCCTTCTTAATCAAAACCGTATAAGGCGGCGGCGCGAAGCTCCGCAACATGACTGCGCCTGAGTTGGTGTAACCGACAATTCCAGATTTCGCAGGCTCTTGCATCGTGGCTGGCGCCGCCAAAAGCTGCACCTCGGGAACAACCCCTGAGAGTGGAGCAGGCGGGACTGGAGCCATCGATCGAGCAGGGCCATTCACCGGCATTGATGCTTCCTTCAAAACGCGATTATCGGCAACTTGGACTTCCTGCCGGGCTTCAGGCGGTTTGATAGAACCTAGCGCCCCAGAATCGGAAGCCTGCTTTGGAATCGACTTCGCCGCTTGCATGGGATCGTTGTTCATGGCTTTCGCGCTCGATGGCGCCGCTGGAATCTCCCGCGCAGGCGGCGCCTCAGCTTGGATCACTTGCGGAGCGCGATTCTCCGCCGGAATGGTCCTGTCAGAAATTGGGCTCGTCCTCACCAATACGAACACGATAGCGACCGTTGCCGCGGCGGCCAAGCCACCCGCCCACATAAACCAGCGGCTTCGCTTCGGCTTCAGCCCCTCAATCACCCGATCCTTTGCTCCCGGCATTTCCAACACATGGCGCAAAGCATCCTCATGCGCCAGTGCTTCAAAAAGAACCTGATCTTCAAGGGCGGCGGCAAACACTTTCTCCCGCTCCCCGGCAGTCAGCTCTCCGGAGGCGTACAGCGCGATCAATCGCTCCAATTCATTTTTGTCCGCGTTCATTTGCCACCTCCTTTCTCAAGAGTTTCCATCGCTGCTTGCAATTCCTTACGGCATCGCGATTCCCAGGTATACAACGTATTGATGCTATCCACGCCTAGAAGCTTCTGGATTTCCGGAAACCCCTTCCCTTCCAGTTTCCAACGAAAGATCTTCCGGCACCGTTCCCCCATCCCCGCCAGAGCGGTCTCAAGCCGCTGTAAACGTCTTTGCCGATCTATTAAAACATCCTGACTTTCGCCAGGATCCGCCAACGGCAACTCGGTAACATCCTTCTGGGTGGTTTCTCCGCGACGGGCTTCTTTATGGCGCAATCCCATCAACTTCATCCGCATGATCTCAAAGCTAAGAGGCAGCAATTCGTCCAGACTCTCAACATGACGGTACTTTTCTTCCAGAACCACGAATACCTCCTGCGCCAGATCCTCGGCCACGTCCCGCCTATAACGGGATGCCGCGAAACTTGTAATCCTTTCGCGGAGCCGCCCCAATATTTCGTCGCGTGACAATCTTTCCTAGTATAAGGAATTGTCGCGAAGCATCTGATTTGCCGTTATAGTAAAAATACGTGCGCTATTGGCTTTCCAACAATGTCCCGCCTTTCGACCGGGTTCTAATTATCGAAAGTGGGTCCCGCGACCTGGTGGAAGATCTCCTGCCCGGTCTCTACGAAATTTACGGTGAAAACATGCAGTTGGACCTGGTCACTTGCTTTGCTGGGGCGCCGGTCGCTTTAAAACCAAGCGCCCGGATATGGCGCGTGAACGACTATCCGGGAACCAAAGGCCGCCGGAAGCTCCTGAGCCAATTGCGTCAAGCCAACTATAGCGTGGCGGGAGTCATATGCTCCAACGAAACCATCATGCTGAAGTGGAAATGGTTCCTTGCTTTAGGCCTTCCCGCGAAGATCTTCGCCTTGAATGAAAACGGAGACTACTTCTGGCTGGACCGCGGCCATTGGTCCACAATCCGCCACTTTTTGTTGTTTCGATTAGGCTTAGCTGGGGCCAACTCCGTACCTACCATTGGAAGATTGTTACTATTTCCCTTTGCTGTTGCCTATCTGTGCGCATTTGCCGCAACCGTCCATTTGAGACGTCTGTTGCGGTAGCAAACGCTTTATGTCGCCATGCGCTATAGGGTCCATAAAATAATACATTCGGGTTTCATTACAGACCCACCCGCCACTGCGTGTATAATCGAAATTCGGCGGTTCGGAAACCTCAAGCGACCGGCTTAGGTTGTTCTAAATCCACCCGCTTAACCTGTAGAGTTTATTCCAATAGAGTTTATTCCACGGATCACCCTGAAGGAGATTGATGTCGAACGAACTGCAAAACTTCCTTTCGCTTCCCTATGAGGAGCTCGAAGAACTGAATCTTCACGCCAAGCAACAACGTAAAGACCGCGTTGACCCAGGGAAGATTCAAGAAGAACGCTTAAAGTACCTGACGGACGAAAAGCGCATTAAAGCTGTGACGGTATTGTTCAGCGACCTTGAAGGCCGCCTGCACATGCTCGACTATGATAAGAAGTTTCTTGTCAATAGCTGGGATAACCTCACCTTTGATGGCTCATCCATTCGCGGCTTCACCGCCCAAAAAGAGAGCGATCTGCGCCTCGGTATGGATTGGGGCGCTTTTTATTGGACGCCGTCCGACGTGTTCGGATCGGGCAAGGTACTGGTCTTTGGCGAGGTAATTGACAAAGACGGTTCCCCCTATGGCGCCGACATGCGCGGCATTTTGAAGGCCTATGCCAATGGCAAGTTCAAATCCGATGGCTATACCCTGAACGCCGCCAATGAAATTGAAGGCTTCTTGTTCAATGGCCTGGATGCCGAACGCCGC
This sequence comes from Bryobacterales bacterium, assembly GCA_043785065.1. Taxonomy (GTDB): domain Bacteria; phylum Acidobacteriota; class Terriglobia; order Bryobacterales; family Bryobacteraceae; genus JANXSF01. The sequence continues at coordinate 4,069 of JAYVXT010000454.1, forward strand.
TATCACGAAACCGGCAAATTTGAATATGTGAACACTGGTGGCTATTACCACTCGATGCCCAGCGATCCACTTCGCCTATTCATCGACAAGGCCGCCGAAGTTCAGCGCGCCATGGGCTTCCAGAACGAAAAGGATCACCCGGAAGTTGCGCCTTCGCAGTTTGAAATCAACTATAGCTACGGCGAAGTGGTTGCCGCCGCGGATCAGATTCAGCTTTACAAGCTAATCTGCCGCCAGGTCGCCACCAAGATGGGCCTCACCGCCTGCTTCCTGCCCAAGCCTGTTGTTGGCGTCAACGGAAACGGGATGCACACCAACGTTTCCATCACCAAGAACGGCAAGAACCTATTCTGGGATCCAAAGGGCGAAGAGAAGGTCAGTAAAATGGCATGGTCGTTCGTCGACAAGATTTTGACCCACGGTAATGACATCTGCCTGATGCTCAACGCCAGCGTCAATGCTTATCGCCGGCTCGATCCGCATTTTGAAGCCCCGAACCAGATCAAGGCATCGGCCGTTGATCGCGGTTCCATGGTCCGCATCCCCATTGGCAACGAGAAGAGCTCTCGCGTGGAAGTTCGGTCGGTCGCGCCGGACGCCAACCCTTACATGGTCCTCTACTCGGTGTTCAAGACTGGTCTCGATGGCGATACCATGAAGATCAAGAATCTTCGTCAGGCTGATCGCTACTTGCCCGACAACATCTATACGGCTCTTGAGAATTTCAACAAAGCCGAATGGACCACAAAGTTGCTGGGTGAGGATGTTAAGGGCCGTTACTCGGATCTGAAACAGGCCTCCGCTGACCGCTGCGCCCGTTTGCTTGGGACGGTCGTCAAGAGTCAGGAAGTGCAATTCCATCACGAAGTCTACAACCAATGGTTGTGGAATCAGTTCTAAACAGCTGTTTCAACTAACCAAGAAGCCCTGGCCGAAAGGTCAGGGCTTTTTATGTTTCTGTAACGTTTCCTTGAATCGAAACGTTACAAATAGGACAAGGCTTCACCTGATATCAACACGCGTCAAGATGAGACCAACCACTGCGGCGGCGATCCCTGAAATTACGAATGGAATCGTGCCGCCACTCCCCCACAGCAGCCCCGCCCAGATCCCCGCAACCACGGTTGCCACACCGCTCGCGCCCTGATAATAGCCGAGCGCCGTTCCAACCCTGGTTTCAGGCACAAGGCTGGAAATCCATGCTTTACCGACCCCGTCAGTCAGCGCCGAATAACCGCCGTAGATGATGAGGAGCGGCCAGACCCAGAGAGCACTCGCCGCCAGCCCGAACCCAAGATAAGCGACGGCAAAAACGCCGAGGCCCGCCGCAAAGACA
>JAYVXT010000455.1:0-5397 GCA_043785065.1 Bryobacterales bacterium
ACAAATCCTACAGCCCTATCCTGATGTTCGCTTTGACGCCAAACATATCCGAGGTAAGAACCGTGTGCGTTAGTAGCGCTCGCACGGGTCTGTGCGGGGGGCAGTGGGTTCAACCGCTGTCCCTACCGCGAACGGAGGGCCGCCTGGCCCGACTGCTCAGGTAACGGAAGCAGCTTCGAAACAAAGTGAATACCAAGTAAATCGCCGGATTTGTCCGGCGCTGCCCCGATGCTAATCGGTGTACGGCTGGCCTGGCCAGCCTTTCCTTATATGGAGAAATGCTCCGGCTTACCGCAATCTTAACTTTGCGCCGTAGTTATTCCGCGCTCGTTAATCCAGGCAGCACCCTACGCGCCCCCAGATATCGGATATTGCCCAGCGTCGGAGCCAGTGTGTCAATCCGCACATTCCGCGTCGTAAGGGCAGCGTGGGAGAACTTTCCATCTCCAAGATACAACCCCACGTGAGAAACACTCTGTTCACTAGCCCCAAAAAACACCAAATCGCCGAACGACAATTCACTCTGCTGCACTGCTAGGCCGATTCTGAACTGTTCATTCGCCGCTCGCGGAATGGGCAATCCCAATTCGCTATAGATTGTGGAAGTGAACCCTGAACAATCGGTGCCATTCCTTGTATTCCCCGCATAAACATAGGGAACTCCGATAAAACTCTTCGCCGAATTCCAAAGCTGCTCCTGCTGCTGCGTCTTCGCCGCCACTTCAAAGGAGGCAACAAAGTTCTGCTGACCGGCCAGTTCCAGCGGCGTCAACTGCCGCCCAGGAATCGTCGTCGCACGCCGTGTTTGGGGCCTTGCCACTGGCCGCCGAACCGCGATAGCCTTCTTCCGCGAAGCAGCTACATTTCTTCGAGGACTTTTCTTCTTACTGGCGGCAACGGTACTCTTTTTCCGCACAACCGCCCGCTTCTTCGCTGTTGCCCCGAAGGAAGGCATAAGCCCCCAAACAAGGCAAACCACAAGGAACAATCCGAATTGAGCCGGTCGATTTCGCATAGGGGTACTTGAAACCGCTCAGGCTATCATAATTCCATACTAGCCCGCTCGATTTGTTTGCAAATCACCGCTAAATAATAACTCGATCTCTTGATTTATCAAACACTTAATAACCAGCCGCCACAGGCGGTGGCCGCCGTAAGGGGGTATCCGCGACAGTTTCGCCGAACTTTGGATCAATCCCCGATGGGGGCATGTTCGGCGCGGGGATTTTCCGCCACAAAAGCTGGTTTTCATATAAGCATGTGAGAATGCATGCTGCCGTCATTATCAGCCGCCATCTACGCTGCCCGCGCGAATCTGAAACCTCTAGTGGTGATCGGCCACGAAGCAGGTGGGCAACTCTCCATTACATCTTTGGTTGAAAATTTCCCAGGCTTCCCGCAAGGTGTCGACGGCTCCGGAGTTAGTGGAGAACATGAAGAAGCAGGCCATTCACTTTGGCGCTGAATACATTCATGGCTCAGTGGAAGAAGCGGATCTCTCACGGCGTCCATTTCGTCTGAAAGTTGGCGGCGAATGGATTGAGGCGCGGACGGTGATCATCGCCTCCGGCGCCTCGGCGCGCTGGCTGGGCATTCCGGGCGAAGAGAAGTTCATCGCCAAGGGATACAGTTCGTGCGCGACGTGCGACGGCTTCTTTTTCCGCAACAAGAAAATAATGGTGGTGGGCGGCGGCGATTCGGCGATGGAGGAAGCGAATTTCCTGACGCGTTTCGGCGAGAGTGTGGCCCTGGTGCATCGCCGTGAGGAGTTCCGCGCCTCGAAGATCATGATTGACCGGGCGCGGGCGAATCCGAAGATCAAGATGGTTTTGAATGCGGCGGTTGAGTCGATCACAGGGAATGAGCAGAGCGACGTGGTGGGCGTGGTGCTGAAGAATTTTGTGACCGGAGAGAAGCAGGCGGTGGAAGTGGAACGGGCTGTTTGTGGCGATCGGCCATATTCCGAATACCAAGCCGTTTGTGGGCCAGATCGATACCGATGCGTAGGGCTACATTATGGGCAAGGGCGGCGCGCGGACGAATATCGCGGGTGCGTTCCATGCGGGGGATGTGGAGGACCGGGTGTACCGGCAAACGATTACGGCGTCAGGGGCTGGGTGTAAGGCGGCGATTGAGGTGGAGCGGTTCTTGGAAGCGGAGGGGCATTAGGGGGCGTTCATTCATGAAATGGGGCAGCTGTCTACCCCAAAATGACTGACAATGAACAGGCAGTACCGGCGACCATACGGTTGCTGCTAACGCAACCCGCTAGCGACCCCTCTTGCTGCCAGACTGCTTTCTCACGTAGGCCTCTGCGGCTTTAGTTGCTAGGGTTTGCCGGAGTTCCTCCGGATGTATGCCGCTGTGGACCGCTCCGATTTGCACGAGTGGATCTGTAAGGATTTCAAGCGTTGTCGGTTCGTGGTGATAACGTTCCACTAGCGCTTCGCCCCAAATTGCAAGATCCAAACCCTTTAGGTCCTTTAGCCGACTTGGGACGATTTCCACTGCGACTTCCTTTATTTTTGGATTGTCTGATTCTAGGGCGTAGTAGTACTTCGTGATGAAATTTGGCTTCCCAGATCCGTAGCTGGACTTAATAGCCGCCTCAATCACGCTGCGGGCATCGGGTGTGTCGGCAAATGCTTTTGCTAGGAAGTCGAGTGCTTCTATCGAACCAAGGTATATTAGTTGGATTTTGATTCTCGTGATCGCTTGCTTATTTGTGTCTGGATCTTTTAGCCACTCCTCAATTCTCTGTTTTGTGACAGGCAGCACCCACTGCTTGTATTGCATTAGGACCTTGAAGTCTCCGCAATGGTCTGAGATCGGCGGGTATCCATCCACATGGCAGGTAGCCGTTCGGGACCTCGGGCGGGTCCTGATCCACGGAGCTGATTACGGGCGTGCCATCATACACGAAGACCGCTTGCGGATACGTAAATAAAACTCCTGCAACCAAACAGGTCACGGACTTCGTGCCCGCAGCGATCGATGAAGGAACGGTAAAATTCATATCGAATGCAATATAATTGGTGGAGTTGATACTTGGCGATAAGCGAGCCAAAAGGCCTCCCTCCATTACGCAACTTGAGGTGGAAGACGTTGGTAGAACTGTATTGCCGCTCCATCCAGCCCAGGGCCCGGAGATCATTTCGGTGTTGTTATTTATCAACGGATCATTTACAGCTGGCAGGAACTCGCTGTTCTGGGAATCTTGTGGTGGGTACTCTTTATACATTCTAGCGGGTGTTCGTCCCGGACCACGTGGAAACAGATAGGTCATTGGAGGTTGCCATGTTCCTGAAATTTGAGTGGAAAGAGTAGCATAAACGGTAGACCCTTCGGCTGGTAGATTGGAAACCCTAAGTTGTGTAGCCCCCGTCGATACCGATGAGATGTTCGACGTGCCAGGCGCGGTGCCAAGGTTCAGTTGATATAGTGTGGCGCCCGGGCTGGTCGTCCAGGTGAAGACACTTTGGCTGCTTGTGAGAATTGAGTTGGGGGCGGGGGCGATCATGGTTGCCGCTGCCGGAGGGCCAATGCTCAGTTGGGCACTGGTTTGGCGAGTGGCCGTAGCCGTTACCGCTTGAAGCTTGATGGTGCTGGTCGCTAAGGGAGAATTGACGGTAGTGATGACGAAAGAGGCGGCTCCCGATCCTGTGATGGTTTGGGATGTCGGGTTTGCAACCGCACCCGTCGGCAGTCCTGATGGCGTAATGGTAACAGTTCCGCCGAAACCCTGTGCGCCACTAACCGATACGTTCAAGCTCACCGCACCGCTTGGGATGCTTTTGACGGTAGATGGATAGGCGGTGATGGTGAAATCAGGCGCGCCTTGGATGGTTAGGGAAGCAGTATTCGATTTCGGACTGGTTCCAGGGCTGGTTCCGGTGACCGTAATGAAGTAATTTCCAGGGTTAGTTCCGGGCATGGTTGTAACAGTCAGTGGTGTAACTCCGTTCACTGTTGTCCCGAAGGTAGCGTTCATTCCGGCCGGAACTCCCGTAGCGCTCAATGCAACTGTCCCGCCGAAGCCGTTGATGCCGGAAGTTGTGACGGTGTAGGTCGCCGTGTCACCGGCGCTTTTCGTCTGTGGGCCGGACACAGACAAGCTGAAGTCGCCACCAGTCCGAACATCCACTTGAAGGAATACTTGGCGGCTGGAGCCATTGGCTGAAGCCGTTACATAGAAACAACTCGCCCCAGCGGTCGCAGGCGGGCTAACAAAACTTATCGTGCCCGTGACAGGCGTGTTATTGGCTGTAATAAAACCAGGCCAAGTGGCTGTTACTAGTTGCGCCGCGCAGCCCGACTGATTCAAAGTGATTCCCACTTGCTGATTGAAACCGTTCAAACCTGAGACGGTTAATCCGAAGTCGGCGGGAATGGGGGCTTGTGGGTTGGCCTGCCATGCTATCACGCGGTACGTTGGCGACACTGTGAACGCGAAGTCTTGCACGGATATCTGGTTGGAGGCCGAATGATTTAGCAAGCCACTTTGCCCAATCACGGAAAAGGTGAAGTTACTAGCAACGCTCACGTTGCTCATCGCGATGGTCATCTAACTTCCCGCACCCGTGATAGCCGGTGGATTAAAAGTAGCTGTTGCGCCGCCGGGCAGGGCTACGGCCCCCAAAGTCACCGTGCCCGAAAAAGGATTCGATGGAGGCACAATCACATTCACAGTATAGTTTATGGGCGTTGTCGATTTCGCCATGGCCGCTGTGCCGCTGACAGGCGTAACACTCATAGTGAAATCCGGCGGGGGCGGAGGCGGGGGTTCTACATCCCACTTCCAATTGATCGGGTCGGTTACCCACGCATTGGCCAGTTGTCCTCCGGCTGTGTCAATTGGCATCAAGTAGAAATTCTTTATTCCAGTCCAAGACGAATTAAACGTAATGTTCAACTTGAGCGTTAGCGTGTTTCCATTTAGGATGACTTGCGTGCCTTGATCGCCGCGTATTGTACAGTAGGCACTCTGCTTCATATCCGGCGATCCCACTGTGATCGGGGTCCACACTTCTGGTGAGGTTGCGTTTGACAGGTACACCTGGTTGGATGGCCGGTCATAAAAAAAGTAACAAGCTCCCCAACCGTTCAACGTGGTATTGGCGACGACGATCAGAGTCTTGATGTCCGCCGCGCCGTCCGGGTCAGTGGCGCTGAAGCTAAAAACGCCCCCCAATCCGGAACCATTGGATCCCAGCGGCCGGGCGTAGTCCGCACCGGTTGGAGCGCCGCTAGACTGCACATTCCAATTCCAATTGACCAGGTCGGATACCCACGGCAGGTAACCCCTCTGTGCCAACATAACTGAGACATCTACCCCGCCCGCAATTACAGACCTTTCAGAGGGCGGAGAAGAGATGACATCATGGTAAGTAATTTGCA
>JAYVXT010000456.1:0-5392 GCA_043785065.1 Bryobacterales bacterium
TCCGCACCCAAGGCCAAGACTGGCCGAAGTGGGGGCGATTACGCCGGTATTTGGATCCGTGCGAAGCACGCACGGGTTCCATTCCCGAACCTGATTGGCTTTCCAATCCACAGAGCCGGTGAACCCGCCTCCAGGAATTTTGGCCGGATCTTTTCCAGGCAGCGCTACAGCATTGCCGGGAAGGTTAGCCGGGAAGCCCTTGAAGGGGTTTACATAGAAGGCGTTGTATTCCCATCCGGAGACGAGCCGGTCCACGAAGCCGTGAGAGGCGGAGGCGAACTTCTTGCCCTTGCCAAACGGCAGTTCCCAAACCACGTTCGCCTTCAGCACTTGGGGACGATCAAGGAAATACAGACCTTGTTGATACACCCCGGCTTGACGGTCGTTGAAATTGCTGAGTTCAATTTGCTTGGAAAGGGTGTAGTTTCCGAAGAAGTTGACCCCGCCGCGCATGCGCCAGCGATAGTTGATCTGCAGTGAGTTGTACTTGATCCAAGCATCATTGCGGCCCAATTGGGAAATGCCGCCGAATTGCGGATACGGCGTCAGCAAACTGCCCAGTGAAATGGTGGTTGCCGTAAAGTTGTTGGTCCCCGCAAACGCCGGGTTGCCAAGGAACGGGTTCGGAACTTGGGTGAGGTTACAGTAAGCCGGGTTGCCGCCCTCAAGGAAGTTGCACTGTTTCCTGACATTCAAAGGAAAGTAGTTAAAGTCGGCGCCCATATTCAAGTTGTAGCTGCGGCTGCCAACGTAGGAAACATCCAACATCGCATCCTTCTGCACTTGGTATTGGAAGCCGAACGAATATTGCCATACGCTCGGAATCTGGAAGTTGCTATCGAACCAGTTATAGCCGCGGCCGGCAAAGGTTGCCGCGCCTGCCGTAGATCCGGTCGGCTTGATGATGCCGTTCGGATAGGGGTTGGAAAGGATATTGGCGATCGGAGTGCGTCCGCCATCGTTTGTGTTAACAATGTTCGTGCTGGTTGAGAAGCCGCTGGCTTGAAGCCAGTCGTTGTTGGGGTTGGCGTAGTACTGGCCGAAGCCGGTGCGTATAACGAACTTATCATTCACGTTGTAGGCAAGACCGAAACGAGGCTGAAGATTGTTCTTGTCAAGCGGATGCGGTCGCGAAGGCACTCCGTTCACGCCCGCGAAGGTGAGACCGCCCTTCAAGGTAGCCAAATTCCCATAAGCTTGGCGGGCCAAGTCTTGGAAAGCAGCCGGCAGTGGAGTAACCACATTGTTTATTGTCACGGTGGTGGGAACTCTGCTTTGCAGACTTGCGACGTTCGGCGCCAATTGCGCGGCCAACGGGCTCGCTACATTCGGGTCGAAAGCGCCGTTCAGGCGGTTCCATTTTTCGGTTGGCGCGTAGTTTAAATCGTAGCGTAAGCCCAATTGTAGTGTCAGCTTGCGGCTCACCTTATAGTCGTCGTTCAAATAGAAAGCGGTGTAAGTCTGCTTCCACCATGGGAACAGAGGATAGTTGGAAGAGCCGCTTACCAAACCTAGCAGGAAGGACGCATAGCCGTCGCCGCTAACCACACCGGCATTCTGGTTGTTGCTGAAGTTTTCCTGGGTCCATTGGGCCTGGCCGTTGAAAGCCAAAATATCGCCCGTATTCTGTTGCAGCCAGTTGATCTTGCGCAAATCGAAACCGCCTTTAATGGTGTGGGCGCCTTTGATCTTCGTGATGTTGGACATCAGCTCATAGGTATTAGAGTAGTTGTTGCTTTGGCTGCGTCCCAGGGCTTGATAGCCGCTGTCAAACGTCCAGCGTCCAAAATAAGCTTTGTCCTGGTTGGGCAGTTGGGATATCAGGCTTTGAGAAATTCCCAACGATTTCAAGTCGAAATCCTGGTTGGCCCGGCCGAACCCTTTTTCGATAAAGCGGTTGAAAGAGCCGCGGACATTGAAGATTAAGGTCGGGGAAATCGTGCTAACCCAATCGAGCACGTAGGCATCATTGATGCGTTGGAAGGGTTGCTGGCCGTCGGTGCCGGGCTTGTTGTCAATTCCATTCACAGGACGGTCTTCAGTCCGGTCGTTGGAAGCATGGCGGACATAGGCGCGGTGCTTGTCGCCGAAGTTCCAGTCGAACTTCATAATCAGGTTGTAGAATTTATCTTTATCGAACACACCCGGCTGCAACAGATTGCCGTTGGCGTAACGGAAGCCACCAGGAGCCGCACGATTGGGAAGCGGCATGTAACCGGTCACGGCCTTGGCGATCGGATTGATGCGGCTGGCGGGAATGGTGTTGTTCGGAAAAGGAAGACGGCTGGTGCCTTGTCCGCTCGCATCGTTGAGCGGATCGGCGATAATCACTTTCGCGCCGGTGGCGGTGACCAGCTTCGAGAAATCGCCAGTACGCATTTCCGGTTCCGGATAAGAAAGGATCAGCGGGTTGGGCGTGCCTTCACGGTATAGTTCCAAGGCGCCCATGTAGAACAACTTCACTCTGGACGATGAGGTCATCAGCTTGGGAATATACACCGGGCCATCCAACTGACCACCATATTGGTCCAAATAGTGCGTTGGACGCGCGGTGCGGGTAGCATTGTTTTGGAAGGTATTGGCATCGAGTGGAGTGCGGCGCAGGAATTCATAGGCTGTTCCGTGATGCTGCGCGCCGCCCGATTTGAGCACGACATTCATGATGCCCGAACCAGTATGACCGTATTCGGCGTTGTACATGTTCGTCATCATGTTGAATTCTTGAACGGCGTCCACGGTAGGCACATAGGCGATGTTGTTGTTGCCCATCTGGCCATTGTTCGACGCGCCATCCATGAAGTATTCCGCCGATGAGTTGCGGCCGCCGTTGATAGACCACTCCGCAATCGCGCCATTGTCAAACGGACGCTGCCAGATGGCTGCGCCGTTGAAAGTCACGCCTGACATCATCGCGCCCAGCATGAAGGGATTTCGCGCATTAAGTGGCAATTCGGAAACCTGCTGCTGCGTTACGACCCCGCCGCGGCTTGCGCTCTGCGTTTCCAAAGAAACGGCTTCGGCCGTAACTTGGATCGTTTCCGTCATCTGCCCGACTTCGAGAGCTGCATCCACAGTGGCGGTCTTTGCAGCTTCCACCACGACATCACGCTGGTTCTGCTTGAAACCAGTGGCGGAAATGCTGATCTGATAAGCACCAGGACGTAAGAATGGAATGGAATACCCGCCGGCTGCGTCGGTGACGGCAGTTGCGGATTCCTTAGTTGCGGTGTTGACGGCTTGCACTCTGGCACTTGGAACGCTAGCGCCGCTTGAGTCAAGCACGTGGCCTGCGATAGTTGCGCGGAACTCTTGCGCATTGAGAACAAAACAAAGTAGTGAGGCTAACATTAGCCTTTTTAGGTGTTGCAACTGGGACCCCCTGAAGAAGTAGAATCATTCCGGTACAGTTCTTGACTATAAGAAAATTATCGAAATCTCTGCAACTATATAATGGTTGGGACGTCTAAAGCAAGTCCGGTCACAGTTGAGTTTCAATCCAAAACTGTTAATTTTTCTTAGAGATAGCGGCTAGCAGCAATGCGGCGGATCCTGGTTTCAACATAAACTCTATATAAATGATGAAACCGACGTTGCTTTTTACTTGCCTCATGCTTTCCGCAATCGCCGCTCCTGTGCGCATAGCTTTGGTTGGCGACTCGACAGTGAATGACGGGGGCGGTTGGGGCCCTGGGTTCCGCGCCTCTTTTTCAAGAAACGTTACGGTGGATAATTTCGCGCTCAACGGGCGCAGTTCCAACAGCTTTCGGGAAGAAGGCCACTGGGAGCAGGTGCTGGCATCGAAGCCCAACCACGTCTTGATCCAGTTTGGGCACAACGATAATCCCGGCAAGGGACCAAAACTTGAAACCGATCCGAAAACCACCTATCGCCAGAACATGATCCGCTATATAGAAGATGTGAAGGCGTCCGGGGCGGTTCCGGTGTTGGTCACCTCCATCGTGCGGCGCACCTTCGACGGTCCGTTTCATTTGAAGCGCGACGCGCTGGTTCCCTTCGTTGAAGAGTTACGCAAGCTTGCGGCGGACAAACAAGTAGCGTTGATCGATTTGTATGCTTCGACCTTGGCGCAGGCGGAAAAACTGGGGCAGGCGCAGGCCGATTCGCTTGGCCGCAAGGATGAGCAAGGCAAGCAGGACAACACCCATCTTGGACCTCGCGGACAATTTGAGATTGGGCAGATGGCCGCGCGCGAGTTCGTGAAGTTTGCTCCAGCCATGCAAAGTGAATGGCATGAATTGGTCTCGTGGAGCAACGCCATGCGCCAGCCCAAGCAATGGTATGGATCGGCTGAAGCGGTGCGCCTAGCCGAAAGCCTGTTGCTCTACCAATTCCCGAATGGCGGATGGGATAAGAACATAGAAATGTCGGTGGCTCCATCGGCGAAGGAGATGGAAAAGATCAAGCACGAGGGACATACGACGATCAACAACAGCGCCACCTATACGCAGATGAACTATCTGGCGCAAGTCTTCACAGCGACAAGCGAGCCCCGCTTCAAGGAAGCATTTCAAAAAGGACTGGGCTATTTGCTAACGGCGCAATATGCCAATGGAGGCTGGCCGCAGTTCTATCCGCTGCGCAAGGGTTACTACACGCATATCACTTATAACGATGATGCCATGGTGGGAGTGCTTGACACGCTGCGGTCGATAGCCGAACGGAAAGCCGAATACGCATTTGTAAGCGAGCAAGACCGCAAGCGCGCGGATGCCGCCGTGGAAAAAGGCATCGAGTGCATTCTTAAGACGCAGGTGCTGATGAATGGTAAGTTAGCCGTTTGGTGCGCGCAGCATGACGAAGTGACTCTTGCTCCGACCAAAGCAAGGTCGTACGAACTGCCCTCTTTAAGTGGCAGCGAAAGCGTGGGGATTGTGGAATTCTTGATGGGCATCGCCAAACCTTCGGCTGAGGTGAAGGCGTCCATTGAGGCTGCGGTGCAGTGGTTTGAGGCATCGAAGATCAAGGGGATTCGCTTGGAGCGTAAGCCAATACCAGACTCGCCGAAGGGTTACGATCAGGTTGTTGTGGAAGACGCCGGGGCGCCGCCGTTGTGGGCTCGATTCTATGACCTCCAAACCAACAAACCGATGTTTTGCGGACGTGATGGCGTGGTGAAAGATACCATCGCTGGGATCGAGTATGAGCGGCGCAATGGGTACCGCTGGTACGTGGATCGGCCAGCCAAGCTGCTCAACCGGGAATATCCCGAATGGCGCAAACAGCAGCAATGATGCGCTCTTTCTGGAGAATGGAAGGCCTCCCTCGCGGTTGCTCTCCGCAAGTAATCGGCCTTCCATCTCCCTGGGGGATCGTAGGAGTTCACCTCAAATTGCTCTAATTTACTAAAGCGCGGAAATGGAAAAGAGCGGGT
>JAYVXT010000457.1:0-5387 GCA_043785065.1 Bryobacterales bacterium
ACATCGGCAAATGCGCCACGCGGATTCGTCAACAAGACGCGATTTAAGCGCGAAGCGGTGCTGCTATCGGTTCGTGCTTCCCACGTGTTTGGATCCCCGCTGTTTACCGACCGGTACACCGCCAGCAATCCGTACAAATTGTCGCCCGATTCCTGTGACGAGGCCAAGGCGTAAATCACGTTTTGATCCGAGGGCGCAAGCGCAAGCGACGCACGGTCCATGTTGGTGGCGGTCAATACGGAGTCCCAGGCGCCGGCTCCCGCGGCATCGGTATTGCGGAAGATCGCCGAACTGGGCCCGCCGCGCGAAAGGCATGACACGAACACGTAATCTGTTTTTTGATCGGATCGGATAACCACGTCCTGACACCCCAAATTTTGGGATGCGCGGTTTAGGGAGCGCGACCAGGTTTCACCCCCATCGAGGCTTCGCCACACACCGCCGTAAGTTGCCGCATAGATATGGTTGGAATCCACGGGGCTCACGACAATTTTGTTCACGTAGTAGAATGAAGTTGTCTTGGTTCCGCCTAGCAGATCCCAGGTCACTCCCCCATCTTTAGTTTTGTAAATCCCCGCCCCGCGGATCGAATCGCCGCGCGTGGATCCTGTGTACCATTCCCCACTGCCTGCATAAAGCGTGTCGGGATTCTTCGGGTCCATCGCAATCGTTGAGATGCCGATGCTTGGCAAAAAATCACTCAAAGGCTTCCAGGATTCGCCTCTGTCGGTAGTTTTCCAGATACCTCCGCCGGTGGCTCCGGCGTACATCGTGTTCGGATCATCGGGCCGGATGGCAAGCGCCCGAGTCCGTCCGCCAACATTTCCCGGTCCCAACGGCTTCCACGTTCCGAGTGCTGTTCCCTGGCCAGCGGCTTTCTCTGTCGCGGCAACCGATCGCCCTCTAGAAATGGAATACCGGGGCATGCGTTCAGCGTGCTTTTTCCCTTCAATATATCGTTCCACGGGCAGTTCTTCACCGGCAGCGATGCGTTTCAACTTGTAGAACTCGGCCGCTTCGCGATAGCCGTCTTCCTTCTCTTGGCGGTCCGCTTCGATCTGGCCGCCTCGTTCGGTTTCTTCATTGGTCGCGATTGGACTTACTAGCGGCGGTGGATCCGGAGTAGGCGATGGACGCAGCGCTTGATGCTGCAATGGTCCGCAAGAACTCATTGCAAAAACTACCGTCAATCCGATCAGCACCTGCCATGCGCTTTTGCTTGCTAAAGTAGGTCTGTTCACGTTAAAAGGCCTCATTCCATCTATCTTCTCATGCACCCAAATTCTTTAGGGATTCGTCTACCGATGTCGCCCCAGCCAGCTTCCCGCTGTAGGATAATGATTTTGATAAGGCTGATCCTATTCTGAACGCGAATCTTACTTGTGCTGCTTGCTCAAGGCCTTTCATTGAAAGCGGGGATTTTTGTCCGTTCTGCGGAACCAGGTCTATCCAATCTTCAACAACATCTGCCATCGATACTTACATCTAAAACAAAGTGAACTTTCAACTTGCAGACCGCTGTAGTCTTGTCAAGGAAATCGGTGACAAGGCAGAAGATATTGTTTGGAAGCGGCTGACGCACTATGGTGTGCTGGCCGGATTAGTAGTCAGTTGTATTCTTGGCTCTATCGCCTTCGTGGGGATAAAGACACTTGGGCGTGGCTTCGGAGCAAGGCGCTTAGTCGGCTCGGTCATAGTCTCATCGTCGAAACCTCCATCGGTCCCTGATGCTGTGGTCCACTGGCAATTCGTGGTATCGTCATTCGAAATGAGCGAACCGAAACAACATCAGTGGGCCCACCTCAACAGGATTCAGCTCGGAAGGTACGCTGAGTATTTGGCCAAAATGGAGTTTGTACTGCTTGGATGTGATGTCTTCAGCAGTGAGGTCGATGACCACGGTATCGATTTCGTCGTTCGCACTAAGAAGGGCGACCATTACGATGTTCAGGTGAAGTCGTTCCGGCCAAAAGCGGGCAAGAACCCCTACATATTCATGAAGAAGTCCAAGTTCAAGATCTCCCCGACGCTACTCTTACTCCTCGTCCAATTTGTCGAGGGCCAAGCCCCGACACTCTTCCTTGTCCAATCGTCCGTTGAGGCTACGCATCACCCGCTGTTCGAGAGCAGAGACTATGGCGAGGGGAAGAAAAGCCCGCCCGAGTGGGGAATCACGATCAACAAGAAGAAGCTCGCCACGCTCTCTGAAGAATGCGGGTTCCATGCCACGGTCGGGCGGCTCCTTCAGGCGTAGGGGAAATCAGTGCTTGATCGAATTGAGCCGGTTTTACTCCGTTCTGCGCACAATGCCGGAGACCCACTGGCGCAGCGTCACCAGTATCCGACTCTAACGCAAGCGACCCGCCCGCTGCGAAGGCGCTTCCAAGGAGACGTGGCATGCTCGGCAATTCGCTGCCTGGACAACGAACGGCCAGGAGAACAGACTGAACACACGAATCCGCATCAGCGTGACTCAGATAGCTCCGAGAACGTCTCAGGCCAACTGACGGCTTCGTCGGCGACAAGACCTGTCTCGAAACTCCTCGTCCGAATCCATCGAGCGATCTCTTGATTCGTCTTCTCGTTCGAAATGTCGCCAGCGTACTTGAAGAACCACGTCACGCATCCGCCAATAAACAGGCCAGCCGCAATGGAAGGCGTTTGGTTCTTAATGAAGTGCGAAATCTGCTCGAACGAACGGCATGGGCGTGGAGAAAGCTTACCATCCCGCCTTCGCTCGAAGCCCCTCACGTGGAAAGCCTATCCGGTCGGCGAGCCTCGTCGGTCAGGGAAGACCCACTCCTCGCCGACGATCTCGACGTCTATCAGGTCTTTCGGTTCAATTCCAACGTCCTTCATCAAGCGAGTGAGGCTGATCTTTACTCCAGCTTCGGACTTTAGGTCGCAGCAGAGGTACGGCGTTCCGTCCTTCCTCTGAAGGATTCCACCTTGGTATCTGCCTCTGGCCGTAACGACCATGACCTTGAGACGTCTGCGATATTCTGATCGGACGTTGCTCCACGGTTGGTGGATGTTCATCTCCGTTCGGACAAGCCCGTCGCTCTGAATGCGCTTCATCGGGTTCAGCCGACAGGAGAGGGTCACGTTCGCCATTAGATGGAATCTTACCACACGACCTGTGATGAGGACCTCAAGCCCCTTCGCCCAAGGCCCTCACGTCACTCACATTCAGTTGTCAATCAATTATATGACATTTCAAAAGGGACAACTTAGGCTAATCACGCAATGCGCAGCTACTGGATTTCATCTACGACCGGCTTAGGGTGTATCGCGGCCGAGCTTCTCCATAAGACAAATTAGCTCCCTCAGGCCCATTTGAGCATCATAATCAGAAATGCGCATATTACTCTACAGTGGCAAAGGCGGAGTGGGCAAAACCAGTGTTGCCGCCGCTACCGGCGTCAGGCTCTCCGAACTTGGTTACAAGACGCTCGTTATGAGCGTAGACCCGGCCCACAGTCTGGGCGATTCGTTCGATCTGGAAGGCGCCCTCTTCCATGGCGCCACCGCCGATCCAAAACCAATTCAACTAAATCTTTGGATTCAAGAAGTAAACATCCAGCGCGAGATGAAGCGGCATTGGAACGAAATCTCCGGCTACATCACATCCGTTTTGCGCACCACGGGAATCGGCGATGTGGAAGCCGAGGAGATGGCCATTTTTCCAGGTATGGAAGAGCTGAGCGCCATGATGTATGTCAACCAATACCGGCGTGAAGAAAGGTTTGATGTAATTGTGCTGGATTGCGCTCCCACCGCCGAGTCCCTACGGTTTGTCAGCCTTCCCACTACACTTGACTGGTATATCAAACATGTCTTCACACTGGAACGGCGCGTGATGAAAGCCGTGCGGCCCCTCTTCAACGCGATGGGTCCCATAGAGGCTCCGCCCGATAGCTACTTCGGGAACATTGCGGACTTGTTCCAGAAGATTCAGGGAATGGACGCAATTTTACAAGATCCGCAAACCACAAGCGTCAGGCTGGTGACCAATCCGGAAAAAATGGTGTTGCGCGAAACGCAACGGGCATTTGTGTACTTCTGCCTGCATGGGTTAACCGTGGACCAAGTGATCGTCAACCGTGTGCTGCCTGAGGAGATTACCGATCCCTTCTTTGCCGGTAGAAGGGAAAAGCAGCGCGATATTCTGAATGAAATCGAATCATTCTTTGCCCCGATCCCCGTCACCACCGTGCCGTTGTTCAACCAGGAAGTAATGGGGCTAGCTGGCCTGCAAGCGCTCTCCGACGGTTTGTACAGGAAGACTAATGATCCGTCGCTAATCACACGCAACGAGCGGGCCTATTCCTTCACAGCGAAGGACGGCCGCTACGAAGTACGGTTGCGAATGCCATTTGTACAGAAAGGCGAGATAGGTTTGTTTAAGAAATCCGACGAATTGGTGATCGAAATCGGCACGTTGCGGCGGCACGTTGGGCTGCCCACGACAATGGCTTCAATGACGCCCGTCAAAGCGCGGCTGGAGCAGGATGTGCTAGTGGTAGAGATGAGGAGTCGAACATGAACGACACGAACGCAAATGCCGAAACGGCCAGTTGCAGGAATCCCGGGGGCTGCGTATGTGGCGGTAAAGGCCCAGCGGTAACGCAAATGATGCAATCGATGATGCCGGTGGAGGCAGGAGAACATTTCCGCAATGCCGGCGTGGAGTTCCTTAAAGGTTTCCGGGAACTTCTTGATTTGCAGATTCAGGCGCTTTCGCCTAGAGAAACGAAGGGTACGAAGCTTAGCGTCGATTAGCCAAGGCTAGCGTTTTCCAAGCACCCCTTCCAGGCTTGAAGCAGTCAGAACCACGCGGCTCCACTTCTGCATTTGCGCTGGAGTGGCTTTTCTTAATCGAGAGGAGGCCCAAGCCGGCAGCGGACCGAACCTTTGGTTCAGTTGGTCAGTAAGCAGTCCGTTCCAACAGCTTTGGATGATCCCTCTGGAATAAGGCTTTTAACACGGTATTGTATCGCAGCCGTTCCCGCACGGGTTTTGCCGTAAGTTTTGAAGCCATCAAATATATAGTGGCCGCGCCAAGCGAAAGCGCTCAAAATGAATCGTGATTTGTGATAGAACAAGGTCTATGCTTTCACGCCGCTCGTTCCTGGGCGCAGCCGCCGCCCCCTTGTTCGCCCAATCCGGCAAACGCCCCAACGTCCTGTTCATCGCCGCCGACGATATGAACACCGCCCTCGGCTGCTACGGCCACCCAATCGTCAAGACGCCGAACGTGGACAAGCTCGCGGCCCGCGGCACTCGCTTCGACCGCGCCTATTGCCAGTTCCCACTCTGCGGCCCCTCCCGCGCCTCACTACTCACTGGCATGCGTCCCGACACTACCAAGGTTCTGGAAAACAACG
>JAYVXT010000458.1:0-5374 GCA_043785065.1 Bryobacterales bacterium
GCATTGGCGGGGTTAGTAGCGCCCATCAAGTCACGCCACTGCTTAACGGCATCCTCACGTTCCATAACCAGAGCCACGATAGGGCCTTCGGTCATAAACGTCACCAGACCATTGAAAAACGGGCGTTCCTTGTGGACGGCGTAGAAGGCTTCGCCCTGTTTTTTCGTCATCTTCAGCTTCTTCATCGCAACAATGCGGAAGCCATGCTTTTCTATCAGGTCGATAATCTTGCCCGAGTTTCCGGCCGCCACTGCGTCCGGTTTAATCATTGCGTAGGTACGTTCCAAACTCATAATCTGCTTTTAACCTTTTCTCCAATCTCGGCGGGAGTGTCGCAGACAGTGATGCCCGCATCCTTCATCGCCTGAATCTTATCGGAAGCCTTGCCGCTGCCACCGGAAATGATGGCTCCGGCATGGCCCATGCGGCGGCCAGGAGGCGCTGTCTGACCGGCAATGAATCCAATTACCGGCTTCTTCACATTGTGCTTGATCCACTCAGCGGCGATTTCTTCGTTGTTGCCGCCAATCTCGCCGATCATCACAATGGCAGTGGTTTCCGGATCATCGTTGAATAGCTTGAAGGCGTCGATGTGCGTCGTGCCGATGATGGGATCACCACCAATGCCGATGCATGTGGATTGTCCAATCCCCAACTGCGTCAACTGGCCAACCGCTTCATAAGTCAACGTGCCCGAACGCGAAACTACACCAACTGGGCCCTTCTTATGAATATGCCCAGGCATGATGCCGATGCGGCATTCCTCGGGAGTTATAATGCCTGGGCAGTTGGGACCGATTAGGCGCGAATTCCGGTTCTTTAAGAATTCACGAACCGTGATCATATCGCGCGTCGGAATGCCCTCTGTAATACAAACAATCAGGGCGATACCGGCATCCGCCGCTTCCATGATGGCGTCGGCGGCAAACGGGGGAGGCACGAAAATCACCGTGGCATTTGCACCGGTAACTTTCACCGCTTGAGCTACGGTATCGAATACGGGAAGATCAAGATGCTTCTGCCCACCCTTGCCTGGCGTCACTCCGCCTACCACCGTTGTTCCATAATTCAACGATTGTTGGGCGTGGAAAGTGCCTTGACTACCGGTGAATCCCTGCACCAGCAGGCGTGTATTCTTATTTACAAGTACGCTCATTGGGCGGCCCTCACAATCTTTTGAGCTCCATCCAACATGCCTTCACCGACACCGAAATTGAAGCCGGATTCAAGCAGAATCTTCTTGCCTTCTTCCACGTTAGTTCCTTCCATGCGAATCACGATAGGAATCTTGATTCCAAGATCGCGAGCCGCGTTCACAACACCGCGCGCCAAAATGTCGCAGCGCAAAATGCCGCCAAAAATGTTGATGTAAACAGCCTTCACCGCCGTGTCGGAAAGTAAAATCCGGAACGCATTCTTGATCTGTTCCTCAGTGGCTCCGCCGCCGACATCCAGGAAGTTAGCCGGTTCGCCGCCGCAATATTTAATGATGTCCATGGTGGCCATCGCCAGGCCGGCGCCATTCACCATGCAAGCGATGTTGCCATCTAGCTTGATGTAATTCAGACCGAACTTCGATGCTTCCACTTCCAGCGGATCCTCCTCGTTCAAATCGCGCAGAGCTTCAAAATCCTTGTGGCGGAACATGGCGTTGTCGTCGATGGTGATCTTGGCGTCAAGCGCCATCACACGACCGTCGGTCAACAGGATAAATGGATTGATCTCGGCTAGCGAAGCGTCGATATCCTCGTAGGCTTTGGAGAGCGCCATCATTGCTTTTACCGCGTCGCTAACACTGGCGGCGGGCACTCCGATTCCAAACGCTAATTTACGCGCCTGAAAAGCGCTTAAACCGATACCAGGCTCGATAATCTCTTTCAGGATTTTCTCAGGAGTATGCGCGGCAACTTCTTCTATATCCATGCCGCCTTCGCTTGACGCCATGAATACATTCTTGCCTTGCACGCGGTCAAGAGTAATGCCAAGGTAAAGTTCCTTGGAAATAGGCACGCCTTCTTCAATCAAGAGGCGATGCACTTTGGTGCCTTCCGGCCCGGTCTGGTGCGTTACCAACTGCATGCCCATAATCTTGTGAATGGCGGTTTTGGCGTCTTCAAAAGTCTTGGCGACTTTAACGCCTCCGCCCTTGCCTCTACCACCGGCGTGAATCTGTGCTTTTACGACGGTAACCCCGCCAAGTTCCTTCGCCGCGGCCTCGGCATCCTCTACGGTGAAGGCCACTTTGCTCTTAGGCACAGGGACCCCGTAGCGGGCCAAGATCCCTTTGGCCTGGTACTCGTGAATTTTCATAGGGTAAACTTCAATTATAGCATGCCACTTTTGCCCTATCTTGATTCCGTTGTCCAGCGCAAGAATCTGTCCGCTGACGATTCCGAGCAGGCTATGATGGCCATTCTTAGCGGAGAACCCTCTGTAGCCTTGATCGCCGCATTTCTGATCGCTTTAAAAATGAAGGGCGAAACAGCCGACGAAGTATACGGTTTTGCCAAGGCGATGCGGCAGCGAGTGGTGCATGTTGACGTCGACTTGCAGGGCGAACGGCTGCTGGACACTTGCGGAACCGGCGGCGACGGCTCCCACACATTCAACATCTCCACGGTGACGGCCTTCGTCGTCGCCGGGGCGGGAGTGCGTGTGGCAAAGCACGGCAATCGTTCCATTAGCTCTTTGTTCGGCAGTGCGGATTTGCTTGAGGCATTGGGCGTAAATATTGCCATTGAGCCCTCGCAGATGGCGCAATCGATCAAGGAAGTGGGCATAGGCTTTTTGTTTGCCCCCGCGCTTCATCCCGCAATGCGGCATGCCCAGCCGGCAAGGCGCGAGTTGAAACTTCGCACCGTGTTTAACATATTGGGCCCGCTAGCGAATCCGGCTGGGGCCACTGCCCAGTTGATAGGCGCGCCAAATATGCAAGCGGCTGAACTGATGGCGGGCGCGTTGTCCCGTTTGGATTTGGAACATGGTTTTGTAGTTCATGGCAGCGACGGCTTGGACGAAATTACTACCACCGGCCCAACCAGCGTTTTTGAAGTGAAGCCCGGGATCGTGGAGCGGCATGAGTGGAAGCCCTCGGACTTTGGATTACCGGTGGCTGAGGCATCCAGATTGAAGGGTAGTGGTCTTGAGGAAAACACTTCTATCGCCAGAGCCATCCTTTGCGGCGAAAAGGGACCATGCAGGGATATTGTTCTAGCCAATGCGGCCGCCGCGCTTGTGGTGGCCGGCAAGACTGACTCTTTATTGGAAGGCGTGCGATTGGCGGAAACCGCCATTGATAGTGGGGCGGCGTTAGGAAAATTAGAAGCCTTGGTTCGCTTTACGCAAAGCTGTAATTTTTCGGAATAGTCACTAACGCTTCTGTCCAAACGGGAATTTCGACTAGCCCCGGATGGGTCCTAAGTGAACAGTTTTGGGGTTAGTCGCTGAACTAGCCGGAAACGCGTTCAGTTATGTTGGAGAGGATTTCCTTCATCCGATCAGACATGGCGGAACGAGCATAAACATGATCGCAACCGGCCTCCAGCGCCTTCCGCTTCAGTTCTTCCTGCACGTGGGAATGGAAGCCAATGATGCGCACGCTTTTGCCTAACTCCCGCTGACGCAGCCACAGAATTGTCTCCACGGGTTTCGCCGCCTGGCAGTTCAGATCGAAGACGTAAACATCCGGAGGCTCCGAAGCTTTTGCCCGGACTGCATCGGCCGTGCGCAATATGGTCAGTTCCATTCCGGCCTGCTTCGCCCCTTCCTGGATTTTGACCAAAAAGAAAAGATCGTCCAGCACCGCATAAATCTTACTCATTGGCGACCAGTATCGCATGCTATGTTTGTATGGAATGGCCGGTGATAACCCGTTTCTTGACCCCCAACGTTTTGAGCGGCGCATAGAACCTTGCGTCGCTGTGATCTTCGGAGCTAGCGGAGATCTTGCAAAAAGAAAGCTTGTACCGGCGCTCTACCGGTTGGCTTATGAACGGCGGCTGCCTCCGGGATTCGCTATTTTGGGCGTGTCCCGCACCAAGCTTTCCGACGACGACTTCCGCGCGAAGATGAAGGAGTCCGTACAGGCCTACTTGGAAAATAGCCCTTTCGACGAATCGTTGTGGAACGACTTCGCACGCGGATTATTCTATGAGGCCGGCGACATTGGCGACGCCTCCAGCTTCGTCGAACTTGGCAAGCGGTTGGAGCAGGTGGCCGCCGAACGCAACTCCGGCGGCAACGTCTTGTTCTATTTGTCTACCCAACCCAGCCAATACGGTCCGGCTGCCGCGGGTTTGGGCAAAGCTGGTTTAAGCAAGCAGGACAAGGGTTGGCGCAGATTGATCATTGAAAAACCTTTCGGCCACGATCAGCAAAGCGCCCGGGAACTGGAAGTGGCCCTGCATGAGTTCTTTAACGAACATCAGCTGTATCGCATCGATCACTACCTGGGTAAGGAAACGGTCCAAAACATTTTGGCCTTCCGTTTTGGCAACCCAATCTTCGAGCCGTTATGGAATCGCAATTACATAAACCACGTACAGATTACCGCCGCGGAATCGATCGGGGTGGAAGATCGCATTCAGTATTACCAGGATGCGGGCGCCCTTCGAGATATGATTCAAAACCATCTCCTTCAAGTGATGGCCACCGTCACAATGGAGCCCAGCGCCGTTTTTGAGGCGACCGCCGTTCGCGATGAGCGGGCGAAACTCTTGCGGTCAATCCGCATTTGGAAGCCTGAAGAAGTTATGGAAAATACGGTGGCGGGCCAATACGGGCCGGCCAGCATCGCGGGAGAACAAGTAGTGGGATTCCGGCAAGAGCCAAAGGCTGACCCTAAAGCTAAAACGGCCACATTCGCCGCAGCCACTTTCTTCGTGGAGAATTGGCGATGGGCCGGCGTTCCCTTCTACATCCGCACCGGGAAACGAATGCCCAAGCGCGTCACCGATATCGCAATCCGGTTCAACTCCGTTCCCCATTCACTTTTCAAAACCATGTCGGACGGGGAGCAAATTGAAACAGCCCGGCCCAATGTTCTGGTTCTGCGCATTCAACCGGAAGAGGGAATTTCACTGCGCTTCTCCTCGAAGCAGCCTGGCGCGGGGATGACTCTTCGGCCAGTCTCGATGGACTTCAATTACGGCTCTAGTTTCGGCGTCCGCACTCCGGCTGCCTACGAAACGTTGTTGCTGGACGCGATGTTGGGCGATGCGACTCTCTACACCAGGCAAGACATGGTGGAAGCATCATGGGCCGTTGTGCAGCCAATTCTTGACACTTGGGCGGCAAGGACCGACGATCCATTTCCGAACTATGACGCGGGCACTTGGGGGCCAAAGGCGTCTGAAGAAATGCTGGCGCGGCGAGG
>JAYVXT010000459.1:0-5367 GCA_043785065.1 Bryobacterales bacterium
GCCAAGGATCACGGCTTTGTTATTCGGGCCGACGTCAAAAAGAGTCAAACCGCCATCGGACGTAAGCTGGGCCTTGAACTCATGGAGTGGCAAGTGTGCGTCGGCTGGCTTGCCGGACGAGTCGAACCTGCGCACCCTCGCTGCTCCTGGAATTCGCCGCCCATTGGCCTTCTCCGCCGGACGGTTCGCACGCGCGTTGGTAGGGGCCATCGATCCCCGCGCGGAAGGCCTCCGCTGCTCGTGCCCACTTGGCGAATTTGGGCGAAGCGCTGATACAGGCGTTGAATCAATCAACGGTGGCGGGTCAAGTGAGTGTCTTAAGCCAGTAACAGCAAGACCCCCGGAAATGTCCCGGGGGTTCTCGCGTTTCACAAATTTTCTTCAGCCTAAGTTTGCCGCCGTTTCACGGCCAATCCGATAAGGGCCAAACCTACCAACCCTATACTTCCCGGCTCCGGAACCGATGATGCGGTAACGCTTGCATTCACCGATATCGCATCGTTGAACCCGGTCTGCGAGCCACCAGCGTTCGGATCGGCATTGAACGTATTGTAAGTCAGCAGAATCTTCCCGGAAACCACCGCGCCATTGGCCGACGCCGGGTTGATGGTGTAACTGCCGAGCCCCTGATTAAGCCCGGGATTGTAAACCTGAGTCACCGATCCGCCTGGTCCCACAATGACATCATTGGGCGGATTGCTGATTATGTCGGTGAATCGAGTGGAGGCGTTGAAGCAAGGATTTCCAACCACGGCGTCCAGACAGAATTGCGCCTGAACCACTTCCACCCAATTCAGGTTATTGGTTAATGTGAAGCCCCATCCGACGGTGGCGCCGGGAGCGCCGATAAGATTGCCGTTTGGCGATAGAGTCAGCGTGGGCGCGGCGCCGAGCGTGGCGGCCACTCCGGCCGCCAGACAAATTACGTTTAGAAAAGATTTGAATTTATGCATAATGATTTGTTTATTAGCTCCAATTCTTACGGCCGTTCATTGTTCCGCACGGTGATCGCCGTGGCGTTTCCATTGTTCGCCGATAGACTTATATTTACGGTGAAGCGGGAGGCGCTGGAACATCCCGCGGGGAAATTAATCGCTACACCCGCGCTAGCATTGGCGCCGCTGGCGATGTCCCCAACGAAAACGGGAAGGGGGGAAGTCACCGTGGGAACGCATACCGGGCCGGCGATTTGCGCAAATGTTAGTCCATTGATCTGCGTCGCGTTGGCCGGCGAGGGACCTTGGTTGCTGACTTGGATGGTCCAGCTTCTGGACCCGGGAACAGACCCCACTTTGTTAGAAATGATGCTAGCCACGTTGGTGGTTCCAATCAGCGGAGCCGGCGTTGCTTCCCACATTCCACGGCCGTGAGTGGCGATGCGCAAAACACCGGAACTTGGTTGGAGCTTCGCGTCGAACACCGAAACCACGGGAAGGCCGGTACCGAAGGGAGTCCAACTGACGCCGCCATCGGTGGAGGCATAGACGCCGATATCGGTCCCCACGTAAACCCGGTTGCCGTTGGTGGAATCGACAGCGATGGCTTGCATCGGAACATCGGGTAGTCCGGGCATGCCGGTGAGAACTGGGGTTGTATCAAGGTTCGTAATCTTCCACAGGTGAGAGTTGGCGGTCGTCGTGCTCGCCATATAGCCACCTAGGGCAACGTATGCCGTGTTCTTGTTGGAAGGATCGAACATGACCCGGCCCACGAAGCGGTTGGGAATGACGTTGGTTGGATCGAGATTCGTCAGAGTGCTGCTGCCAGTTGTTGTGTAGAACAAGCCGCCATTGGATTGCCCAACCAAGCGGTAGTTGTCGTCCAGCGGTGAAATGGCGATGCTGCTGATGGGAGTGCTCGCTGTAATCGGCGCCTGGCTCACCACCGTGTTGTTCACGCCCTTATTGGACGAACGGTACAGACGGTCCGATCCGTAATAGACAGTGTTGGGGTTGCCCGGACCTTGCGCCAATGGTGCGTAAAACAAAACCGAATCCGTGCAAGTGATGCCGTTGGCGCTAGCGCCACTGCACCCGAAGAATCCCCAGTTGCCGTCAAATGCCGCCGCAACCGTGTCAACACGGGCAAAGCCCAACAAGTTATTGGTTTGGTTGAAATAGGTGTGATACATCGTCACCGTGGAGGTGTCCGTTGCATTCTGGTCGATCATGGCGTACCCACCATCGCCGAAATCGATCCGGTTCCAAGTGGTTCCATTGGGAAGTAGATTGTTGGTGCCGTTATCCTGTGTTCCGCCGATCGTAAAATTCTGATCCGTTGGGTGAATGGCCAGTCCGCTGAATTGCACGGTGTTGAAGCCTATATTCACGCTGGTCCAAGTTTGGCCGCCATCGCTTGATTTGAAGACGCCGCCATCGTTGCCGTGATAGACAATGCTGGGGTTACTGGGCGCGATTTTGATGAAGTGCGTATCGGCGTGCAATCCGCTGCTGGCCGGGTCGGTGAAAGTGAGCCCGCCGTCGGTGCTGCGGGCTCCCAATCTGGCGCAGTTGGTTGTGCTTCGCGTGTTCCCGCCAAGCAGAATGATGTCGTCGTTTTGCGCTGTGGTCGGACCGGGAATTACGTCCATGCCGATGTTGTAGAAGCATTGGCCATTGCAGAATCCGCCGCTGCCATTGAGCTTGGCGCCGAAAGTTATACCGCCGTCGGTGGAAACACGCATCGCCCCGGCGTTAGCAGCCTGACTGGTGCAGGAGGTGCCGGAGGAAGGTTCGCCTGATGCCGCATAGACAACGGCCGGGTTTGCGCCCTCTTTGTAAGTGGAAAGAAAACCGCGGCCGTTGCTGGTGGTGGTGGCCGTAGTGGCAAAGGATTGCGCGAAACTCGGCGTGGCGGCCATGGCATTAGTAGTGCGCCAAATGCCTCCATCGTTGGCCGCGTTGGTGCCGTTTAGCCATACCGTCAGTGTATTGCCTGTCAGGTCGCCCGGATCAAGCACGATGCTATTGACGTTGCGGTTGCCTGTGCAGGGCGTATCAAAGCATCCTTCAATTCCCGTACCGCTGCGGATTCCGATTCGAAGCACGCCCACCGCCGCGGGGTCGCCAGTGACGCTGGACAGCTTATAAAGTCCGCGCAAACCAAGCGGGGGTATCGAACCGCCGAAGGGCGCATCTCCACCGCTGCCAATCACGCCGCCGGCGATGCCCACAAACAAAGTGGTGGGGTCGTTAGGGATAATGACGATACTTGCAATGGAACGTCCGGTGAAAACGGCTACGCTCTGCGGATTGCTGGCCGCGTCGGTGTAATTGCGAACAGGATTGACGGGGCCAACCTGCGCCGGCGCAGCCGAGTTCACATTGTCGATGCGGAACAAACCGACCCCGGCGAAACTATCCGCCGACCCGTTCGCTTCGCCCGTTCCTACATACAATCTGTCGTTTGCCGAATCAATCGCCAACGCTCCGATTGCCGAGGTCTTATTGTTGTCGAAAATCTGGGTCCACGTGGCCGCGCCATCCAATGTACGGTACACGCCGCCTTGAGCAGAGCCGATGTAAACGAAGTTGGCATTTGTGGGGTCGATGGCAATCGCCGTAACTCGTCCGCTAACCGAAGAAGTTACGCCTTGGGTTTGGCCATTAGGGATGGGCATAGGCCCAAGCTGCCTCCAAGTGACAGGGGCAATGGGGCCCGACAGTGCAAATGCCCGCTTCACCAGCATCTGCTGAATGGCCTGCACTCGAAGATTGGGGTCGGCCGGCATGCCGCGCAACAGGTTGATGTGTCCGTCACGCAATACGTGATACTGTTCCGGGGTAATGAGGTTCCGGAATTGTGGGGGAATGTCAGGATCTCCCTGGGCAAAAGCCAAACCGGAAATGGCTGACAACAAAATCAAGCGTTTGAACATCTAAATGTTTCTCCTTGAGGCACGTTAAGTATCCGAACGAATTCACGGATTTTGTAACAACTTCAATTAATTGGCGTTGTACATGCTTCGACCGAACTTTGGTACTAAAGCATTTGTAAGACTGGTATCTTCGTTTATAACTTACTTCTAACGAAATGCCTATACGGGTAGGTAGGATGAGGGTAGGTAAAAAGAGGTGATTCTATCACTCATTTGCGGGTATTGAAAGTGGGGAAGCTTTCCATTGCCCCAGAATGAAAATAGTAGCGGAAAGACTAATTAGGTTAACGACTGAATTAAGCCGCAGGTGTGGGGATCACTGGAGCCGGTTTGGCGGCATCGCGCATGATCTTTATAGCAGCTCTCCGAATGGCCCGGCGTTTCTTCGCGGCGTTGTACCGCGCTTTATCTCCACAGTAAGCTGACATGGTGATCTAAGTTTAGCAGGTATCCAGTTTGATCGCTTGCTTATTTAGGAGCGCAAAGAGCCCGGTGGCAGGGCCGCCAAATATTGGAGGAACCCGCGAAGTTTCTCGCCACCGGAGCTCCGTTTTGCGCGAGTTCCGCAGAAGATATTTTGGATGCGCCAATCCTTCAAGAATCGAAAAACTCCAGCATCCTTTCGGGCACTCTAACAGAAAGTCGATCAGAAATACAGCGTCAATCCGAATGATATTTTGCGCACCGGATTCAACAACGAAGGTCTTGGTGTTCTTCTTGAATCCGGCAATCCCAACCATAAGAGAATACTACTCGGCGATTTTAATCTACGGGAAAGGCATAGTCACTCGTGCGAGTTGCGGTTTCCACGCGAAGCAATGCAACGTGCTCCCTGGTAATAAAGCAGCCCGTCGAATCCGTGACGGTTCCTATAACTTCGGTGGATGTGGCAGGAAAGCCTCCGGCGCAGAGCACATCACCATTTATTGATTGTGTATTGCTATGATTTAATCGAATATGCTTCCAATCCTTAGCTTAATGTTATTTCTCGCTCCACTGGGCCCAGCCGCTGATTTAAACTTGAAGACTGTTGATCCAACCGGCGCCGGCATGGATCGCGAACGTTTGTCACGCATCCCATCGGTGATGCGGAAGTTTGTGGAAGATGGGAAGGCTGCGGGCATAGTTACTCTTGTGGTGCGCCACGGTCGCGTGGCTGAATTTTCCGCAACCGGGTTTCAGGATCTGGATAAAAAAACTCCCATGCGCACCGATTCTATTTTCCGGATCGCCTCCATGACTAAGCCAGTTTCCAGCGTTGCGGTGATCATGCTTATGGAGCAAGGCAAGCTTGCGCTAATCGATCCAGTGGAGAAGTATCTTCCGGAATTTCGTAGTCAAAAACAGAAGGCCACATGCCCGCCCGGAAGCACGGAAAGCAGTTGCTTGATTAAGCCGCCGCATGCGGTCACTTTGTGGGATTTGCTGACTCATACTAGTGGAGTCGGCGGTCCCAAGGAGGCAACGAAACCTCGTACGTTGGCCGAACG
>JAYVXT010000460.1:0-16409 GCA_043785065.1 Bryobacterales bacterium
ATTAGGACCTAAGTGAATGCCTCGTAGATCTTTGAAATTTAAATGTCTCAAGCCGACGTGCTCACAAGCTAATCACCCGCCGGCCCAGGCGCCAAGAACGGATCCCGGCGATCAGCCATCCGAGCCTCTAGCTTTCTCTTCAATTGTCCAAGCACCTTCTGCGAAGACGGATCCCCCGCCAGATTCCGGTTCTCATGCGGATCGCTGGGCCATTCATACAACTCCACCGCGCCCGATTGCCACTGAATCAACTTGTGCGTCCGCGTGCGCACAATCCGATACGGATCCAGCCCCCGCCCATACTCTTTGGACGGCTCGCACCACGCCGCGTAAGATTCGTTGGTTACGGGCTTTCCGGTTTCCAGCGTACTCTTCAAGCTGCGTCCGGCAAGAGAGGTCGCCGGCTCCACTCCCGCCAAAGCAAGCCATGTGGCGGGCAGGTCCGACGTCGATACCGGAGCGTCAATCACGTTGCCTTCTTTCACCCCACGGCCGGTCGCGAACATAGGAACCCGTAACGATGCCTCCCATGGATAGACTTTTCCGATCTTTCCATGGGATCCGCATAGATAGCCATTGTCGCCTGAAAAAAATAGGATCGCATGGGCAAGTTCTCCCGATTTTTCCAGGGCAGCCATCACCCGGCCTACGCAGTCATCCAATTTGCTGATATTGGCATAATATCGCTTCCAAATAAATTTCTTTCCCTCCGGATCCTGATTGGGCGGCGCCAGCGAATCTGGTTGTTGCCCTTTGTATAGTTGCAAAAACTTCTCTTCAATAGGCAATCCGGCTCTTGAACTAAGGAAGCTCAAGAAAAGAAAAAACGGCTTTTGCTTCACCCCTGGAAAGTAATCCAGGGCCGCTTGCGTGAAGGCTTCATTCGGGTCATCCACCTTCAGCGTTTCTTTGCCGGCCATCCCCTTTAACATCAGATACGGAGGCTCGGATTGATCATTGGTCTTTACCCAAAGTGGCGCATTGGAAAATCCAAGATCGGAAGGCGCATTGGGGGTTTGCCATTTTCCGATGAGGGATGTCTCGTATCCGCTGGATTTTAACTGAGAGATTACGGTGAGCTCCGCCGGAATGGTGAATCGCCGCGAATGATTGCTAAGCACCCCAGTGCGAAACGGCTCCAAACCCGTCAGCAAAATTCCGCGGCTTGGGGCGCATTGAGGCGAAGCGGAAATAGCGTTGGAAAAAACCGTACCGTGCTTAGCCAACGCATCCAGATTTGGGGTTTGAATCTTCGCATTGCCGGCAAAACCCGCCGCTTGAAAATGATGATCCTCGGAAAGAATGAATACAATACTCGGCCGCGTGCGGCTTTGCGAGGAGGCTATACTGATTCCACAGGCTCCCAGGAACACGCGCCTAGTCATATTCATTATGGAGATATTGTAATCCTATGAGAACCCCTTTGGTAATCGATTCCATTGCCCAAGCAAAAACCCTTTTGAATCAAGAGCCTGGCGGAATCAGTGATTGGTTTGTTATTTCGCAAGTTGACATTGACAAGTTTGCGGCCATCATCGACGATCCCCAATGGATTCACATAGACCAACCTCGGGCCAAGCAGGACTCCCCCTTCGGTTCCACCATCGCGCATGGCTTTTTGACGTTGAGTCAATTAACCCGCATGGCGGCTAGCGCAACGGATGTCAAACTGGGGGCGAAGACTTTGATCAACTACGGCTTCAATCGAATTCGCTTCGTCAGCCCTGTGCTCTCCGGCGCGAAAGTGCGCGGCAGGTTTGCGCTGGCCGCGGTGAAAGAAGTCGAGGGCGGTTATGAATTAGTCTGGAATGTGACTGTGGAAATTGAGGGCCAGTCGAAGCCCGCAGTTGTGGCCGAATGGCTCTGCCGGGGATACTTTTAGTGGCAAGGTTTTAACATCTATCGCGCCCCCCAACTCGTGGTAACACGCCGTCGATGTGGCATAATGATGGCCAAGTAAGGTGTTTTTCCAAGGAGGAACAATGTTCCCTTCCCAAACAATTTCAAGGCTGGCCCAGTCCATTTCGGCCGGCATACTCGCCGTTAGTATTGCGGGCGGTCAAGGCACACCCACCACTCCCACCACGGGTGGAGGCGGAACCACTGGGGGAGGAGGAACAACCACCTCGCCAGGTGGCGCCGGTGGAACAACTACTTCGCCCGGCGTTGGGCGCATCCCTACCACGACAAATCCTTCAACCACCAATCCAACCAGTCCATTCCCGCAGGAAATGGCCCGTCCTGTATTTCTAACTGGGAAAGTGATGATGGAAGATGGCACTCCCCCGCCGGAATCGGTTTTGATCGAACGTATCTGCGGCGGCACCCCCAAGCCGGAAGGTTATACCGATAGCAAGGGCCGCTTCAGCATTGAACTTGGACGCAACAACCAAGTATTCGCCGATGCAAGCAATAGTGGCGGAAGCTTCGATGGTTTGAGCGGCCGTTCGAGTTCAAGCTCTCCACTGGGATCATCGCAAGGCGTCACCGAACGTAGCTTGATGAATTGTGAATTGCGCGCCTCGCTTGCGGGCTTTCGCTCTTCAAACATAAATCTTGCAGGACATCGTTTGCTCGATTCCCCGGAAGTCGGTACAATCCTTCTTCGCCGAATGGCCAACGTGGAGGGGTTCACGTTCAGCATGACCACGGCCATGGCGCCTAAGGACGCAAAGAAAGCTTACGACAAAGGCCTCGATTGGTTGAAGAAGAAAAAACCCTCTGAAGCTCTGAAGGAATTCGAAAAGGCTACAGCGGCCTATCCCAAATTCGCTGCCGCTTTTTTTGAGCAGGGCCGCTTGCAGGAACAACAAAAGGATGCCGAAGGGGCCAAAAAGAGCTACGAACAAGCAGTCGCCTCAGACCAGAAGTTCGTCAAACCATATCTGCCCCTCACCGTGATGGCGGCCCAAACGGGCGACTGGCAAAGCGTCGCCGATTTAAGCGCTAAGACCATCAAATTGAACCCTTACGAATATCCCCAGGCTTTTTTCTACAACGCCGTCGCCAATTTGAATTTGAAGAATTTGGATGAGGCGGAAAAATCAGCTCTGGCGGCCAAGAAGCTGGATGAGAAAAATAGGATTCCACGCATCAGCTACGTTCTGGGATTAATTCAAGCGCAAAAAGAGAACTACGCCAGTGCGGCCGAGCACATTAAAAGCTACATCAACATGAGCCCGCAAGCCGGAGATCTCGCCACGGCACGGAAGCAATTGACGGAAATCGAGCAGTTGGCCGGCGGCAAGAAGGAAGTTGCTCAACAGCCTTAGCGACACAGAACGTCTCATGTGGAGCATGTGGAGAGCAAGTATATGACAATGCGGCCAAACATGCGATAATCGTCCATGTTTGCATCCTGGCCTGAAATCAGAGCCCAGTACCCGGCGCTGTCCCACTGCACTTATCTAAACACCGCGACTTACGGGCAGCTTTCCCTTCGTGCGCAACAAGCAACCGTGGAGCACTACGCCCGAAGAGACCGTGGGGCTTGCGCCGATTTCCTATCCTGGTTCGACGATATGGACCAACTACGAGCGGACGTAGCCAAACTGATCAACGCGTCTTCGGGCGAAGACATCGCCTTCTTTCCCAATGCCGCGATGGTGCTTAGCTTGTTGATGGGCGGCATGGAGTGGCGCGCCGGCGATCAAGTGCTGACACTGGAGCGGGAGTTTCCCAACAACCTTTACTTACCGGCTTTGCTGGCTAAGCATGGCGTCGAGTTAGTGGAATGCAAATGGCCCGATTTTTGGAACGCCATTGGCCCGCGCACAAGGCTGGTAGCGCTCAGCACCGTAAACTGGGCCTCTGGGCTGCGTCCGTCTTTGGCGGAGATCAAGGCGCGCCTTCCCAAAGAAGCTTTGCTGTATTTGGATGCAACGCAGAGTTGCGGGGCGCTTCGGCTTGACGTCGGATCGAGTAAGCCCGATGTAGTGGCGGTGGATGCTTACAAGTGGCTCTGCGCCCCTAACGGTGCTGGGTTTGGCTACTTTACGCCTGAAGTTCGCCAGTGGCTTTCTCCTTCGGTGATTGGTTGGCGGAGTCATAAAGGATGGCGCGGCGTCGAAGCGCTTCATAGCGGAGCACCGGAGTTTCCCGATGGCTCCGAGCGCTACGAAGGGGGCATGATTCCATTCCCTTCTCTATATGCCATGAGTGAGTGCATCCGGTTGCTTTTCGAGATTGGGCCGGAAGTAGTGGAGCAGCGAGTTCTTGAATTGGCTGATGCCTGCCGCAAAACGCTTGCCATATTGGGGGCGCGGTTTTTCAGCGAGGGCAAGCGCGACTTCAACAGCCAGATCATTGCCGCGAGGTTTGAAGGTGTGGATTCAACCTTGCTTGCAAGAACTTTGAAGGAGCGAGGGGTTCACGTTTCGGCGCGCTACGGGTGGCTGCGCGTATCGGTTCATTTCTATAACAACGAAGAGGATCTGACCCACCTTGGAGTTGTGTTACAAGAACTACTGAATTCAAATGTAGTGCGATCATCTTAGTGCTTCCTGGTTTAGTGACATAAAGCAATTTTAATTAAGGTACTTACTCACTTCCTGATGCAATTTTACGTGGATTAAAGCACTATGTAACAGGAGGAAGTGAATGAGATTAACCTGTATCTTAGTTCCCGTACTATTAGGGCAATTAGCCATTGCCCAAGGCGTAATTGTTATCTATCCAGCTCCCACAAGTGTGGAAAAGGGGACCACGCGGCAGTTTTCCACTTACATAACTGTTTCGCCAAGCAACGTTAGTTGGAGTGTGAACGGAATAACTGGGGGTAACTCGACGATTGGAACTGTCACACAAGCGGGGTTATATACCTCACCTGCGCTTATACCACCCGCAAATGTGGTGAAAGTGCGGGCGACTAGCTACGCTCAGGCTTCTGTCTTCGGAGAATCGGCAGTCACTCTCTCCCAACCAACACCGTATGTTTGGTCCAGTTATCCGAACGCTCTAACCACGGGCGCGGGGCAAATGATTCAGCTAAATGGAAGCGGATTCATCCCGCAATCGATTGTGCAGGTGAACGGCATCGCATGGATGACCACTTATTTGACCCCAACCTCACTGAAGGCTACGGGTGACCTGCTTGCGGCCGGAACCTATCAAGTTACTGTTTCGCAGCCCGATCCTGGAGGCCTGATCAGCCAGCCCGTGAAAATCACAGTGACGGTCGCGCCGCCGCAGCCGGTGAGTGTATCGGTTTCCCCCTCTTCCATTCAATTGGCCCTTGCGGCTACGAATCAGTTCACGGCAACGGTCAGCGGGTCATCGAACCAGGCTGTTACTTGGATGGCTACCGCGGGGACAATTTCGGCGGCTGGATTGTATACGGCTCCGGCGGCGATGCCGGCTGCGCAAGTGGTTACGATCCGAGCAACGAGCGTTGCCGACGCGACTAAGTCGGCCCAAGCCTCGGTAACATTAAAAGCCAGCACCGGGGGAGGAACTCCCGGTAACAATGGGGCGGATCTTACAGCGGGACGATTCCTGGAGCAAGCTGCGTTCGGTCCCACTCCTAGTGAAATCGCGAAAGTTCAGTCGTTGGGGATTAATAGTTGGCTGGATAGCCAATTTGCCATGCAGGAGACGGTTATCTCGCTGCCGCCATCGAATCAAAGCGCATCGGTGCAGTCGCAAACGTTGAGCCGCATTACTATGGCTCCGGATCAACTTCGGCAGAAGATGGCTTGGGTTCTTGGGCAGTTCATTGTGATTTCGATGAATAAGAATATCTATCCCGATGAGTATGTTCCTTATCAGCAGATTCTGAGCCGGAACGCTTTTGGAAATTACCGGACTTTACTGAGCGACATCGCCAAGAGTCCGCAGATGGGGAAGTATTTGGATATGGCGAACAGCAACAAACCCGCGGGTTCAAGCGGGGCCAATGAAAACTTCGCACGCGAACTGATGCAGTTATTTACCATCGGCTTAAACCAGCTCAACACAGACGGCTCGACGAAGCTAGTGAACGGCCAGCCTACGCCTAATTACATGCAGGCTGATGTCCGGCAAGTTGCTTTGGCGCTGACAGGTTGGACTTATCCAACCGCCGCCGGCGCAACGCCGCGTTCCAACAACTGGGAGGATTTCTCTCAGCCAGTAATGGAAACGCGGCCGGCGAATCACGATTCGACGCAGAAGACTTTTCTCGGGTGCACTCTACCCACCGGTCAAACGGTGCAGCAGGATCTGGATGGTGTGCTTGATTGTGTATTCAACCATCCCAACGCGGGGCCATTTGTGGCGACACGGTTGATTCGGAGTTTGGTGACCAGCAATCCTACGCCCGCATTCATTCAGCGCATTGGGGCTGTGTTCAACAACAACGGCGGCGGAGTTCGAGGTGACTTGCAAGCCGTATTGCGCGCCATTCTTACCGATCCGGAAGCCCGGCAGGATTCGGCAACGCTCACCAGCGGCAAGTTGAAGGATCCTATTTATACCATCATCAGCTTCACAAGGATGATGAATGGGTCGATTGCACCCGGAACGGTAATCCCTTGGAACTTTGTGGCAATGGGGCAGTCTCCGGCCAACCCGCCCTCGGTGTTTGGCTACTACTCACCGATGTACCGGCTTCCTCTGAATCCAACATTGTTTGGGCCGGAGTATCAGATCTATACTCCAACCGAATCGGTGGTGCTGGCCAATATGCTGTATCAAATGATCAACCAGCCCAATAGCGATCCGGTCATTGATCTGTCGCCGTTCACGGCCTTGGCGGGAAACACGGCGCAGTTGCTGGACCTGGTGGATCAAAGATTGTTTTACGGAAGAATGCCGGCGGCGATGCGCACCTCATTAGCTAACGCCATTGACGCTTCTTACGACAACAACCAACGCGTGCAGACCGCTCTATATCTGGCGGCGCTGTCGGGGCAATATCAAACGCAGTTCTGAGGCATTGGAGGCATACATATGAATACGAGAAGAAACTTTTTAAAGACGGCCTCTGTGGCTGGGATGATGCGGTTCGCGGAGATGAACGCGATGGCCCAAGCGGCCCCTGATTACAAGGCGCTGGTTTGCATTTTCATGTTCGGTGGGAATGATGGTAACAGCATGATTGTGCCGCAAACCGCCTCTGAATATAACGCCTATAAAGCGATTCGCGGGTCGCTTACGCTGCCCGATGGCAATGCGAAGTTGCTGCAGGTCGCCACGGCGAACGGAACACCTTACGCGCTGACTGACGGGCTGGCGAAGATTCATCCGCTTTGGGCGCAGAAGAAATTGGCGGTGGTTGCGAACGTGGGTATGCTGGTCCAACCCACGACCCGGGCACAGTATGTGGGGAACGCGGTGCAGGTTCCCACCAACTTATTCAGCCATTCCGACCAGACGGTGCAGATGCAGGCGGGGATTCCGTCGAGTTCCGCATCAACCGGTTGGGCGGGGCGCGTGGCCGATGCGGTGGCGGCGATGAATGCGGGGAAAAGTTTTCCGCCTTCCGTGTCGCTGTCGGGACCGGCTCTATTTTCCAAGGGCAATATCGTGCAGGCCGCGAGCTTGATTCCCGGCTTTGACATGCAGTTGAATGGCTTCAACGTTTGGCCATCAACCGCTAGCCAGGCCCGGCAGCAGGCGTTGCAGGAGATCCTCAGCTTCAACAGCGGCTTGACGATGATTCAGGGCGCGGACAAGGTCCGGCAGGATGCATTGGGGTTAAGTGCAATGCTGAAGAGCCTCGGGTCAGCCCCACCGATGACCACGGTGTTTCCCGGCACATCGATTGGCAATCAATTGAAGCAGGTGGCTCAAATTCTGCAGCTTCGTCCGCAGATTGGTTTGGGCCGGCAGATCTTTTTCTGCTCCATGGGCGGTTTCGATACCCACTCGGCGCAAAGTTGGGGCCAGTGGGATTTGCTGAAGCAGATTGCGGACGGGATGTTGTCGTTCTACAACGCTACGGCCGAGTTGGGGATCGCGGACAAAGTGACCACGTTTACTGAATCGGAATTTGGCCGGACGTTGCAGCCTAGCGGTTCAGGGAGCGATCATGGCTGGGGAAATCATCACTTGGTGCTGGGCGGAGCGGTGAAAGGCGGCGATTTGTATGGCCGTTTCCCCGTGATGGCGCTTGGTGGTCCGGATGATTCGGCGGGGCGTGGGGCTTGGATTCCTTCGACCTCTACGGATCAGTTTGGCGGAACGCTTGCCAAGTGGTTTGGAGTGGATGCGAATGGGCTGAATACGGTGTTTCCGAATTTGGCGCAGTTCCCTGTGACAGATTTGGGGTTCATGGGGTAGAGGGTGAGGGGCTGGATGCACGCCGGACCGGCGTCCGGCGTGACGGGGTGAACCCCGTAAGGGTGGGATTGTTGTCCCACCCACACTTTGGCGTATCAATCACCTGCTAAGGCGCAATACTTGGGATGAAATTTCAAGGAAAGCCCGGCGCAGATCGTTTTTGTCGGTCGAGTAGACGAATGTTCCTTGGGGCTGACTGCTGTAGGAAACGCAATTAGTCGTGGAAGGGCAATCGGAATACAGGGCTGGGCTGTTGAATATGTCCGCGGAATTATCGTTGGCGATCCGTCGCATCAGCGTGTAATCTGGCGCGCCCGCTGCGTTTCCGCCCAGACCTATAACAAATACGGTTGCCGGTAGCGTGGCATTCGTCCGGATTCTGTAGGCTGAGTCGATCGTGGCGTTGAGCGCCGCATTGTGGTAATTTGTCCAACCGGTGGTGTCGCCCGGGAAATTAACTTTGCTTCCCGCCATAGTTACATTAGCATAAGGATTTGTGCTGGGATTCAACGAATTCCCGAAGACGTCCGTGGAAGGAAGCCAAGCGAAATCGTGAACATTGTTCCAACTACCTGTAAACAAGCAATTCGCGCCGGTAGTAAGAGTTGCGTTATTCGGCGACGACAATCCCATCCCAGAGTAGCTGCTTGTGTGCCAAGGGTTGGCTAAAGCGTAGAAGGCCGCTGATTGTCCGGGATCGGAGGAGGGCATGCCGCCAATGATTCCAGCGGGAATATCCGACATAAACCCGGTTACCGCATGTCCCAAAGAATCGGTGTTCATTGAGTAGCCAGGGGTCCAAGCACGCACAACGCCCGCAGATCCCCACCCGTTTTGCGCCTTGGTCTTGCCCGCTGTATCCTGACATCCATTGGTGATGGTGGACTGACTGGTGAAGCCCGCGGTAGTAGCCGCGGAATCCCACCAGTTCATGACCAAAGAGTTGGGCAAACCGTCGGTCTCGAGCAGCATGATGTTCAAGGCTCCCGGTAAGTGCATTTTATACAGCTCGTTGTACCCAATGGAGAGCGCCTGCGGCGTGGAGGTACCACCCCCGCATTGGATAGTGTCAATTTGTCCAGAGGTTGAAGTAATTCCATTGTCATACCCGAGCACCGTCTGAAAATTCCGCGAAGGCGCGGAGTGGACATAGGTTCCATCGCTAAAGGAAACCAAGCCGATGTAATCCCTGCCGGCGGCAAACTGACTGGTGAATAATTTCGCTGAGGCGCGCAAATCGCCACAGGAGCTAGTGGTGTTCATGGAACCGGAACGATCGAGCACCAGCATTGCCACCACATCGCGGCGGGAAGCGTAACCAAATGCCTTGAGAGAGACCGCGTTGAAGCCCAAAAACTTCATGAAGTAGGTTGGCGTGTTGGTAGTGGCCATCACATCCACATGGCGAAGGTTGGGATTGGTTGCATCGTCGTACACGTGGACATGCGTATCGGTTCTGTCCATTGCTGTGTTAGTAGTTCCCCATGCGCCGACGGGGAAATTGGCAAAAAACCAATTCGCGGATGTTTGTTTGGCGCTGTCGGCTTGAGCGGCCGTAGTGGCGCCAAGGATCAGGGAACGAGCTCCGGCCAATGCGGCGCCATCCGCGGCGGCCTGCAAACGCGCCTTCAGCGAATAAATGACCCCAACATCAATGGCTAGCCCCACCATGGGGATTATGACAATCATTGCCGCGGTCCCTAGCAGCAGCGAGACGCCTTTTTGTTGATTTATCCTTCTTCGTGTTGTCATAACGATTTGTTCCTAGTGAAAGCTTCGAGAGTAAATGCCTGGGCTGCTAACGCCGAGTGTCAGGCTGGGCGTCCGGAAAAATGTTTCCACAACGTAGATTACTTGTTGGTCAACCAAGGGCGCACGGTCTGTTCCGGTAACTTGCCAAATGGCGGCCATAGCCGATTGCGCGGTCGACTGGAGTTTCGCGTTGGAATCCGTTACCCAGTTGGAAACCTTGCCGGCACTGGAGATGTTGATGGATGAATTGGGCGGTCCAACGGTGCTGTTAAAAGTAACAGCGCTGTTTCCAAATTCGGAGTATTCCAAATATACGAAGCTATCGTGATTCACGCATGTAGCCGGGGAAACAACGGCCGCGCAGCTAGCCGATGTGGTTCCCCCGATATACATAATCTGAGTTGCGACGACTCTTCCATCTCCGGTGGTGTTACCTGTGTTGTTCCGGTTATTTCCCGTGAAGGAGCTTCCAATTTGCAGATTCATGCCCGTGGCCATCCGCTGGGTCATCTGTTGCATGGGATAGGTGGTGAAATCGCCGCCATGAATGTACATGTCGCCAAGTTGCGACGCCAGACTATTGGCGGTATTACTCTTGATCAAATTCATGCCCAATACGAAAGAGCCGAACATGATTGGCATTAGCATCAACATCAGCAAACCAAATTCAATGATCTCGTTGCCGCTTTGGCCGGCCCGCCGTCTGGTTGCGTCTGATTTGAAGTTGCGTGGTTTTCTGATCATCGCGGTACCGAAGTTGTGTTCACCGGGTATCCACCCAGAATTCCCGACGAATAAGCTCGCAACGGAATCGTTTGCGCACTAATCAATGCGAACAGTCCGCTGTAGGAAAGGTTGTCCACCGAGACTTCAACCAAGTTTCCAGGAACATTTCCTCCACTTGAAAAGGGAATTGCCGTGGTGAGGTTGGAAGGCGCGTAATATTTGACAAATATGTGCTGCGGCGTGTCGGAGGCTCCGACGATCCCCATGCCGTACGACTCCACGACCTGCTTGACGGATGCGTCCTGTCCCAAGAGGCTACCGCCGGAGGTTATCTGCTGGAACGTAATGGCGTACCGTGCCCCTTCGCGGACGGCTGCTTGCACCGTGGTGGTCCGGTAGGTCATCAACCCTATATCTAGAATTCCGAGGATGAATGCGAGGGTGGGTAACAATACAAATGCGCTTTCCACGATAGCGCTTCCCCCCGAGCCTCTTAACCGTCGTCCCGATATTTTGTATGGTCTTACCATCGCTTGTCTACTTCCTACGTTTGCCAAATTTCGTAAGTCCCACGCCTTCCGCCGTAGAACTGCGGCTTACTGGCTATTGAACCTTCTTTTATTCTTCCTGATGTTAATCTTGTTTCAGTCTGCGTTCAATAAGTAAGTTACCCATTGATTAATTGGTATCGCCTAATGTAAGTCCTTTGTTGAATTGACGTACTCCACAATTCGAGTTTGCCGGACTACCTTATATACCGCTGCAAACACTGGGAATAATCCAAACTATCCGGCGTGTAGGGCTAGAACTGCGCCGATAGGTAAATTTGACCGCAACCGCAAACTAGTATCCGGGCAGAAGAATTCTAAGTGCATTTAGGGTGTGAGCTAGGTATATGACAGGAAAAGAAATGAACCTTCGAGCGAGCGAAAGCCTACCTTAACGTGGTGGAGGCGCCAAACTTTAGTTTTACGGGAGGTTAAGATTAGGAGGGTAAAAGGAGGAATGGCTGGGAGACAGGGATTCGAACCCCGATAAGCAGAGTCAGAGTCTGCTGTCCTACCGTTGAACGATCTCCCAGCACTGTCGAACAATTTCATTTTAGCTCAAAATCGCCTACATTGGGAAGGAAAGGCAGGCTGACCCAAAAACCCAGTTCTGCTACCTTAGTAGCTTGTCCACTGAAGTAACCAAAGGCATCATCTTGACGCACGGGGCCGGCTCCTCAGCCGATGCCCCGTTGCTTATTGTCGTAGGAGCGGCTTTCGAACAGGCCGGATTCCGCGTTGTTCGCCACACTCTTAATTTCCGCATCAACAAGCCCAAGGGGCCGCCCCATCCAAAAGATGCTCCGGGCGATCAGGCAGGCTTACGCGACGCGGTTAAAGAGATGCGCCGCGATGGGACCGAAAAGGTCTACCTTGGCGGACACTCCTACGGGGGCCGCCAAGCGACAATCATGGCTTCGGAACATCCAGGGCTGATCGCGGCTTTGTTGCTGCTTAGCTATCCCCTGCATCCGCCGGAGAAACCGCTACAACTACGCACTGCACACTTTAGCAATCTGCGTACTCCCTCCCTTTTCATCCACGGCGCCAAGGACACATTTGGAACCGAGGAGGAAATGACCAACGCCTTGAAGCTGATTCCGGCCAGAGTGGAGTTGTTGACCATCCCTAATGCCGGGCACGATTTGGGCGGCGGCAAGGGCCCCTTGGCCGCCAAATTTGCCGCCCGCTTCCTTGATTTTATTAAAGCTGGTATCGAACTCAAAGGATGAAGTTTACATCGATCGTGGTTTGCACCGCGGTGGGAATCTTTCAACGCTTCTTGTGCCGCCGGGATCATTGAATGGCCGGATGTTTCCCTCAGCACCTTGATAAGCCCCAACACTGTTAACTTAGGTTCTTCGCGTAACAGGCTCTGCTGTCCATACTGACATTTCGACAAGCCCCCGATGTAAATCGGGGATTTTTCGGAGTCCCACCAACGGACTTGGTTCGGAATAGGCCCCCCCATTTTCATAGGTGGCTAGTCGGGCGATTAGATGGGTCTTAAGTGAACAGTGTTGGGCTTAGCCGCCAACCACTTTCATGGTTTCTAGTTCTTGGTCCGCGAGCCGGTCTCCTACTCGTTTCATAAATGCAGAGCACGTCAAGAGAAAATTATTGACGACTATAATAGAAGTTCATGAGGATCGCCAACGCCCCAGCCCAAACCGTATCAAGCCAACAAGCCGCCGCCATGGTCAAGTCCGGCATGTGGCTCGATTATGGCGTTGCCTTGTGCCAGCCCGACGTGTTCGATAAGGCCCTAGCCGCCCGTGCGCGGGAACTTCAAAACGTTAAGATCCGCTCCTGCCTTTCCACCAAGCCCCGCGCCGTACTGGAAGCCGACCCTGACGGAAAGCATCTCTTCTGGTTCAGCTGGCACTTTTCCGGGTATGACCGCAAAAAGCATGACGCAGGCATTTGTAATTACATGCCTCTCAACTTGGGTGAAGTACCCGGTTATTACCGGCGCTTTCTTGATCCAGTAAACATCGTCATTCTAAAAACATGCCCGATGGACGAAAACGGCCACTTCAATTTCAGCGCCACAAATGCCTGGCATCGCGCCCTCATAGAACGCGCAAAGCTGGTTATCGTCGAAATTTCCAATGGCCTGCCTTATGCCTGCGGCGAACAGAACTCCGTCCATAACAGCGAAGTCGATTACATAATTGAGGGTGATCACGAACCGGCAGCGGAACTCTCGAATCCCCCTCCAACCGCGGTGGATCGCGCCGTTGCCGGCCATATCCTTGACGAAATTGAAGATGGATCCTGCCTGCAAATCGGCATCGGCGGCATGCCCAATGCAGTCTGCACGCTGCTTCTTGAAAGCGGCATTCGAGAACTCGGCGTGCATACTGAAATGCTCATCGACGGCATCGTGGACCTCTACAAGTCGGGACGCGTCACCGGAGCCCGAAAGACGCTTGACCCAGGCAAGATCACTTACACTTTCGCTCTAGGCTCGAGAAGCCTCTATACGGCGATTGACCGTAACCCGGATTTCCACTGCTGTCCAGTGGACTACACTAACATGCCGCATACCATCATGCGGAACGACCGCGTGATTTCCATCAACAATACGACACAGATCGACCTGCAAGGCCAGGCGGCATCCGAATCCGACGGCCACCGCCACATTAGCGGCACGGGCGGGCAATTGCAGTTTGTTCGCGGCGCCTATGCATCGAACGGCGGCAAGTCGTTCATCTGCCTGTCATCCACCTACAATAAGCACGGCGCGCCGCGCAGCCGCATTGTGCTTGACCTGACACATGGCAACATCGTCACCACCCCACGCTCCGACGTGATGTATGTGGTTACCGAATATGGTTTGGTGAACCTAAAAGCAAAATCGGTTGCCGAGCGAGCCCTGGCTCTGATTCGCATCGCCCATCCCGATTTTCGCGAAGAATTGGAGCGCCAAGCCTATGAGCACCGCCTGATCCCGCGAGGAGTTTCGTTCTGAAGTTTACATCCACAGCCGCCGCTTGAACGTGAATTTCACCTGCTTGGAAATTGTGATCTTTCGAAACTGCGGATGTGCCGGATTCAATCTAGGAAATCGAAATCGGCCCGCTCTGCGCCGACAGCGTGCTGATGATTTCCTCGCGCCGCCGCGCCGCAATCTCCACCGCTGAATCCGTCGCCACATGGTAGAAGGCGCAGGCCAACACCAAGTCCACCGCCAGCACCAGGAAGAACATCCAGTCTTCTCCGGTAGCCCATCGCGCGGCAAACGCCAACAGAATCGGGATATACATCACCGGGTACACCAGCATCATCAATGCCTGCACCTTACCGGGCGAATTGCTTCGCCACGATTGTTGCGGGTCCACAGGCTTAGGTTGATAGACGCTGCCAAGGTTGCCCACTCCCAACATCAAAATGATATAGACGGTGCACACCCCGGCCGCCTCCGCCAGTTTCAATGCCGAATGCGGTATTGGAAGGAATGAACCAACCAGCACCATCAGACAAAAACAGGCCAACAGGAAAAAGCAGGCCACAATGTTCTTGGCCCGCAGCACTAGATGAAACGGCGTCGGCAGCACAAACCAGTTTTGCGCCGCCGCGCGGTCGAAACCGAATGTATTCAAAAAGAGGTTTTCAGCCAGCACCAGCATCGCGTAAAGGCACGTGAAGGTCAGGT
Source organism: Bryobacterales bacterium (assembly GCA_043785065.1). Classification (GTDB taxonomy): domain Bacteria; phylum Acidobacteriota; class Terriglobia; order Bryobacterales; family Bryobacteraceae; genus JANXSF01. The sequence continues at coordinate 14,944 of JAYVXT010000460.1, forward strand.
AATTATTGGACAGCCATGAAGTAGGGTCGGCTTTCGAGCGCAGCATTTGCGGCAACCACAACAATTGGCCCAAGGCGCAGGCCAACAAAAACAGCAAACGGAACCGCGGCGCTCTAGAAAGAAAGCGCAATTCCTTTTCAACGATCGCGCCCACCGGATCACTGAAGAGCCTGCCAGGCAAACGGTAAAACAATTCCAGCCACCCAGAAGCCCCAGCCACTTTATGCGAGGCCCGGGCCGCCTTTTGCTCGCCCGAATCGTCAAGCCGCAACATCCGTTCAAACTGCCGGCGTGCAAACAGGTACGACAATCCAATCCAGGAGCCCAACACTGCCCACGCCCGCCAATCCTGTTCGCCACCGGCTAACTTCCCGGCTGCCGACCAAGGCATCAACCGGTTTAACGGGACCAGCTTCGAGGCGATATCCATAAACGTCGGATTGTCATGCAGCAGGATCAAGGATTGTGGAAGCAATAGCGCCAAAATCACCACAAGGAAACTAAGTTCCCGCAGATATTTACGTTCCGCCAAGCGGTTCAACAGTTGCTTGATTCCCGTCGATAGCAGCAAGTTGAACAGGCCGAACAATGCCAAAGCCAGCGGCGACCATAGCCGCAAATCACGATTGATCGTCAACCCCAACATCGCACCCAGCAGAAAAATTCCCATCTCAATGGCCGTGGAGATCCGCAGCACTACTTCCAGCGTGAACAACCGCGAAACCGGTATGGGGTAAATCAACAAGCGGCGGATGTCGATGTATGCGCCGCTTGATCCCAGCAGTATGGGGAACCCCTGCCAAATGCAGGTCATCACGAACAACAGGAAACCGCCCGAACCCGAGAGTTGCCGGGGAGGGGTGATGGTCAGAACGTAGGCCAGCATCGCCGCCCCCAGCGCCGACGATCCATACCAGAGCAGCGACACCACCAAGGTGAGCAGCGCGCCGGCCTTGTTGGCGCGCGCATAGGCATTGCGCAGCGTCTTCTGCTGCACCCAGAAAATCAACCCTAATTGGCCGAATCCGCCCAAGCTATAGCCATTCCAAATGTTCGCGCAGACGGCTGCCGCCGACGGCGCGCACAAAAATGTCTTCCAGCGTTTCCGACCCCCGGCGCATGTTCGTCAGCGTATCGTCAACCACAAGTTTGCCTTCGTGGATGATGGCCACGCGGTCGCACAGCCGCTCTACAACCTCCAGCACATGCGATGTTAAAAAGATGGTGGCCCCGCCCTTCACCAAGTCCTGCAGAATGTCTTTCATCAGCCGCGCGCCCACAACATCGACTCCTTCAAATGGCTCGTCCATCAGAAACAATTTCGGTCGATGAATCAACGCGGCAGCCATCGCCACCCGCTTGCGCATGCCTTTAGAGTATTGCCAGATCAACGTTCGTTGCTCGTTATCCATTTCAAATAACGCCATCAATTCACGCGCTCGTTCCCGCGCCACGTCCCCCGGCAA
>JAYVXT010000461.1:0-16408 GCA_043785065.1 Bryobacterales bacterium
ACAAGATGTGTCAAAAGACGTTAGGAGAACTGACTTGGCGCGAATATCTTCGTGGCGTAATGCGGCGGCGTGTCTCGAAAGTAATGGAGACGCGGACCGGGCGCGGCAATTGTATGCAAAAGTATTAGATTTGGACCCGCAAAATGCGGCTGCTTTGTATTCGATGGGGATTTTGGCCCGGGAAAACGGCTCTTTGGACGAGGCCAATTGCCTCGGGGTGCAATCCTTGGAATTCGATCCCTCAGCGGAAAAGTGCATCTTCATTGGTGAAGTGCTGGAACAGCAGGGCTTTTTTGCGGCGGCGCTGGTTTATTATCGCAAGGCGAAGGAATTGGACCCTTGTGGACAGCCGGCCCTCGAAGCTTTAGCAAAAGCTTTGGATCGCCGTCAGGAATATGAAGAATCTTCCGGAGTTTGGGCCCGCAGACTGCGGCTTGAATCCCGAAAGTCTCCGCGCCACCTGCAACTTCGGCTCTATTGGATCAATTCCCTTCGATTGGCTGGACATCTAGGGAGGGCGGAGCAGGCGCTGAGCGATGCGAGGATTTTGACCTCCGGCTCAAGCTGAGTAGTCCATATAGCAAGGTTCACCGCTAAGTGGTTGCAGCAAATGAAGCAGCTGATCCTGCCGTTCCAGCAGGTTCAGCTCTTCGGCGGCTTTGCTTCGCTGGAACACAATTTGCATTTGGATTCGCTTGGTACTGGCGAGGATCTTCGAAATCCTGGCCAATTCTTTGTCTCCGGCGCCTTTTAAAGCCGGCAATAAGAGGCAACTTAGCTTCGTTCTGCGCTCAATCAGAATTGCCGCCGGTTCAATATCCGCATCAGCGGCCTTCAGAATCCGCACATCCAAAGCTTCGATTTCTTCCAAAATTTTGTGCATAGCGTCGTTTTAGTTCTTAGTGCCGAACAGGCTCTGATTTAGGGCGGTGTAGCTGGCAGTGATTATGCTGCTTTGCGATTCGAGTTGCGCTAGCAACGCGTCATAAGTTTGCAGACGCTGGGCCGTGGCCTTCTGCAGATTGTCAACGCGTTCGGTGAGATCGGCAATGCGGCTACTTAAGCTCTTCGTTTCGGCATCATAGTGGTTTTCTTGAACGGCAATTAGTCCACTCACCGGGTCACTGATCTGGGTAAATTTCTGAGCCAGTTGTCCGAAGCCTGTAGACTTTGAGCCGAGGAATGTGAATGCCTGTTGGATTTGCGTGTCGCTCAGGCTGTCGAAGGAGGCTTGGTCGAACGAAGCCTTTCCATCGGATGCGAAAGAAACGCCGATGTTCGCTAAACCCTTAATACTCCCCGAGCCCTGATAGCCAACAACGGAGCGTAAACTATTTTGGATTTCGCGGACTATGACATCCCCGGTCAACAAACCGGCGTTATCTCCGATTTGGCCGTCCGCCTGCGTCGACAATGCGTTATATGCACCGACAAATGTCTTGAGTTTAGTGGCTAAGCTCGACCGGCTGGAACCCACAGCGATGGTGAGAGATTCTCCCGAAGCCGTAGTGGAGTTCAGACTGAAGCTGACGCCGGGGACAACGTCGTTAATAACGGCCGAACCCTTGCTGACGGGAACCCCGTTGATCTTGAATTCGGTATTTGCACCCGCGTCGGAGGTGGAAATAAGATTCGTTCCCGTACCCGTGGCCCCATCCACCAAAGTGATTGGCTTATTTCCTGAAGTATCGGCCGTAATCGAAAGATTGTATGGTGTGGCCCCGGTGCCGGTGGTCAAAATGCTAGAGTTTAGCCCGATCCCCAAGCTATTGATTGCGTCGCGCAGGCCGGTGAGGTTGTTCTTATTCGCGGCCAGATTAATGACGTAATCAGTTCCGCCAAAGTTCAACTTCAAGGCTCCGTCAACCGAAACCTTGGCCGTTCCACTGTCGGCGAATCCACTACTGGTGGCCGAAGAAGAATGAGCAATCGAGGTTACGTCGGTAATCGTATAAGTAGCTGGAGCGGTTGCGGTGGTGGAATTGATCGACAACTTCGAGGTGTTGGAACTGCTGGCTACTAACGCTTTGGTTTCCCCAAGCGACCCGAGATCGGAAATCGCTTCGGAAACCGTCTGCGCCCCTCCGTTCAGAGAAATGGCTATCTGCTTTTGCTGCAATATGTTGGATTGCTGATTCTGAAGGATAATAATGGGCTGCGTGGCAATCTTCACCGTCCTCTGAAGAATAGTTTGAAAATCGGTGGAGTACTTACTCGCGCCTGTAAATGCCTGTGGTGTTATTGAAGAACTCATAAGTGGAGACGCCTCTATGAGGTCTTTTCGACCGTCGCGGAAAAAGTATTAGCGCGGTTCCGCATCCATGAAGTAATAACAAATTGTATGGCACATGATCAGGTGCGCATCTTCAATCCGTCCCATATGGGGTGAGGCTACGTGTAGATTCAAATTCGCCATTGGACCCAGCTTGCCGCCATCCCGTCCGGTCATGGCAATTGTTTTTAGGCCATGTCGATTGGCGTAATCCATCGCGTGAACCACGTTCGGCGAGTTTCCCGATCCGCTGATGGCCAAAAACAGATCCCCAGGCTTGGCGAAGTTCTTCATCTGCTCCGCAAAAACGCAATCATAACCCACGTCGTTCGAATAGGCCGTAATAGTGGCTAAATTGTCGGTGAGCGCCATAATCTTAAAGCGCTTGTCCCGCATGAAACTCGCCCCTTTGGCCATGTCGCAAGCGAAGTGCGAGGCAGTGGAGGCGCTTCCTCCATTGCCCGCCACGAAAATGGTTTGACCGTTGTCGCGGGCTTCTTGTATCCATTGAATCGCAGTGTCTATTGCCTCCATATCCAAGGTGGCAAGCGTTTCCGTTAGAGACTGTTTGTATTTGGCGGCGAATTCCATTTGTGACCTATTTTATCATCCGGCGTGCGCAGACACATGGCAGTCTCCTAGCGAGGCGATGTACAATCGTCTACCGATGCCTTTAAAAACTGTACTCACGATAGTGTTGCTTAGCGGGATTTTCCTCTTGAGCGCCGGATCCAGGCCGGCCGAAATCCTTTTCGCCAAACATACCCTGGACCTTGGAGCCAACGAAAGCGCCGCGGTGATGGACGTCAATGGCGACAGCAGGCTGGACATCGTTAGCGGTGAGATCTGGATGGAGCAGCCCAAAATCCAAGGCGGCAAATGGATCCGCCACCATTTCCGTGATCTGAATTACGAGAACGGCTACATCGACAACTTTAGCGACCTGCCCCTGGATGTCAACGGCGACGGCAAAATGGACATTGTCGGCTGCGCCTGGTTCGGCAAGAAGTTGGCTTGGTGGGAAAATCCCGGAAAGCCGGACGCGCCGTGGAAGGAGCACCTGATCGACAATTCCTCTCCCAACGAATTCTGCTTCCTGGTGGACATGGATAACGACGGCAAGGCTCGCGAGTTGATCACGCAATATGGCAACGCCAAGGTTCCCGCCGCGTGGTGGGAAGTGAAGAACGGCGAATTCGTCAAACACGAGATCAGCGACAAAAGCTACGGCCACGGCATCGGCGTGGGAGACGTGAATGGCGACGGCCGGAACGACGTGCTGACTTCGCAAGGTTGGCTTGAAGCGCCCGCCGATCCCCGCCAAGGCAACTGGAAATTGCATCCTGATTGGAAGATCGAAAAGCACCTCGGGTTTCTCCACGTAGCCGATTTGAACGGCGATGGCCTGAACGACGTAATTTCCACAAATGCCCACGATTACGGCGTGTTTTGGCTGGAGCATCAAAAGGACGGGACCTTTAAGCAAAACAAGATTGACGACGTCTGGTCACAGGCCCACGCGATGACGATGGTGGATCTAAATGGCGATGGCCAGTTGGATTTTGTCACCGGAAAACGCTTGTGGGCGCATGAGACCGAGCCCGGAGCGCGTGAGCCGGTTGGCGTCTTCTGGTACGAATACCGCAAGTCGGCCGACGGTAAAAAACTGGATTGGACTCGCCACATCATCGATTACGGGGGCAGGACCGGTGGCGGTATGCAGATTCCGGTGGTGGATATTGATGGCGATGGGGATTTGGACATCATTTGCCCGGGTAAGGGTGGCTTGTTCTTGTTTGAAAACCTGACGAAGAAGAAATAGGAATGAGCAAAAAGATTCTGATTGTTACAGGCGATGGCGGCGAAGCCTACGAGACTTTGTATGCCGTGCATCGCTTGCGGGAGGCAGGGTACGAAGCAGTGGTTGCCGCGCCTTCGGTGAAACGTTTGAACTTGGTGATGCACGATTTTGAAGAGGGTTGGGATACCTATATTGAAAGGAAAGGCTACGGTCTGATGGCCGATATTTCCATCGCCGGCGTAAAAGCAGGCGACTTCGATGCCCTGCTGATCATAGGCGGGCGGGCGCCGGAATATCTTCGCCACAACCAGCATCTGATCGAAGTGGTTCGGGAAATGGATCGGGCGGAAAAGTGGCTATTCTCCATCTGCCACGGCATTCAAGTGATGCTTGCGGCGGGGGTGGTGAAAGGCAAACGCGTGACCTGCTACGAACATATTCGCTTTGAAGTCGCCACTTGTGGCGGAACCTGGGAAAGTCCCCAAGCTGTGCGGGATGGACGGTTGGTGACGGCGCAAATGTGGCAGTCTCACCCGGAATTTTATCGCCTGGTTATCTCTTGTTTAGGAGAATTGTGATTGCCGCTTGATCCGGAAGTTGTTGCGTTTTTGGAGTCGCAAAAAGGCGTCAAGCCCCGCTCTGAGATGACCATTGAAGAAACCCGTCAAGGCATGTTGCATAGCCGGAGTTTTGCCCTTGCTCCTCAATTGTTGTCAGTCGTTACCGATCAGTTGATCGCCAACGTGCCAGTGCGAGTTTATCAAGCCGGGGCCAGTGACGATTGCCCTATTGTTGTCTATGCCCATGGCGGCCGTTTCATTAGCGGCAATCTCGAAACTCACGATAGCTTTTGCCGCCAGCTAGCCAAAAGATCCGGCGCGCGCCTCGTAGCCGTGAATTACAGGCTGGCCCCCGAACACCTTTTTCCAACTGCGCTTGAAGATTTTTACGCGGTGGTGGAATCACTGGCAAACGCTGGCTCTAAAGTTGCCGTCGCGGGAGACAGCGCGGGCGGAAATCTTGCCGCAGCCGCTTGTCTGAAGGCTCGTGACGAGGGCCAGGACTCGATCCGGTGCCAATTATTGCTGTATCCAATGCTCGACGCAATGGCTAGCCTTCCTTCACACAGCGAGTTTAAGGAAGGCTTCGGCCCCAGCTCGGCGGATATGCGCCGCGGCTGGCTTGAATATGCCCCACAGTGGATCGACCGCAAGGAACCGCTGCTATCTCCCTTATGGGCCGAGGATCTTCGGGGTCTTCCGCCCGCTTACATTGTTACAGCCGAAATGGATACTCTACGCGATGAAGCCGAGGAGTATGGCCAGCGCCTTTTTTTCGCCGGTGTCCCAACGGAAATCGACCGCGCGGATGGAATGATTCACGGTTTTTTGCAACAATCAGCTATTTTTAACCAAGCTCGTTTATACTTGGACAGGGTCGCCCGGCAAATTCGATTGAACCTTTTCGACTAGTTGGCGCATCTCTAAGTCTGACCCTAAGTAGCTTTAGTTTCAATTTCTGATCCTTTATTCGCGAATGCCGTCTCACTGTATACGCCATACAGCTTTACCAGGTTCGTCCAAACTTTTCACGGACCTGCTTTACCACTTCGATAGAGTGGCGGATTTCTACGACTACGCTCCATTCGATCCCGAATCGTACCGAAAGGCGGCCAAGTTCGACTTCCCAGCAGCTCGCCGGGCTCAATTAGTGCGGGCTTTAGCGGAATCGAATCCTGGGAATCCATCATTAAATAAGCTGGCTCAAACTGGAACCGTTGCCGTGGTCACGGGCCAGCAGGTTGGGCTATTCTCCGGACCCGCTTATACCCTTTACAAGGTCTTAACCGCTGTAAGATTGGCGAAGCATCTGGACAACCAAGGAATCCTCGCGGTTCCGGTGTTCTGGCTAGCCACTGAAGATCACGATCTTCCGGAAATCAACCAAGCCTGGGCCTTTGGGGCAGATCCCCAGCCAGTGGGTTTTACCACGGCGGCCGCGAATCCAAAGCTGGGGCCGGTTGGGGGCATTATTATTTCCGATCCTCCTGTAGCGGAACTGCGAGCCGTTCTGGAGACGCTTCCATTTGGCGCGGAAATCTCGGCGCTGATGGAGAAAGCCTATGTGCCAGGAGCGAGCTTCGGCGAGGCTTTCCGCAAGCTAATGGCAGATCTGCTCGAACCATACGGAGTTCTGTTCGTCGATCCTATGCGACCGGAAATTCGGGAATTGATGGGGCCGCTGCTGGCCCATGCCGCGGGACTTGCTCCGAAAATGATGGCCGATTTGGCGGACCGCAACGCCCAACTCATAGAACGCGGCTATCATACTCAAGTTCACGTCGATGCCGACACGTCTCTATTTTTTGTTCTTGAAGACGGTAAGCGCACCCCATTGCGTAAATTTGGATTGGACAAGTTGGAAGACCTGAAGACCAGGCCGGAGGCGCTAAGTCCCAACGCCTTGCTGCGACCCGTGATGCAAGATTACATGCTGCCGACAATCGCTTACGTTGGCGGACCGGCGGAACTCGCGTATTTTGCGCAATCCCAAGTGCTCTACCATGCTCTTCTAGGCCGGATGCCTGTCATGGTTCCGCGCGCGTTCTTCACACTAGTTGATGAACGCACCGATAGCTTGCTGACCCGCTACGAATTGTCTATTGCCGATTTTCATCCGGGCCCGCAGGCTTTGAAAGAGCGATTGGCTGCAAAGCTGGTTCCTCCTTCCTTGAAGGACCAGGTTGTCGCGGCCAAGGCCACGGTAACCGGCTCCATTGATGCGCTATCCAATCAATTGATAGGGTTTGATCCAAGCTTGGCGAAAGCGCTAACAAAAAGCCGGGCGAAGATTGTGTATCAGATGGAAAAGATGGAGAGCAAAACCGCGCGCGAGACTCTGCGCCGTGACGAACGGGCAACCGCAGCCGCCGCCGAACTTGCCTCCGTGATCTATCCGCACAATCATCTGCAGGAACGCTTCTACGGTATTCTGCCGTTTCTCGCCAAATACGGACCGGACCTGGTTGGCCGTATTCACGATTCGATTCACGTTGGTTGCGCAGACCACCAATTACTTGTGTTGTAATGAGCTTTGTCTCATGCTCATCAACTCCGTTAAAAAAGCACTCAAAGAAGGAAAAGTTCAGCTTGGCACCAGCTATGGTCAATTGCGTTCTCCCGAAGTCGGACGCATTCTGGCCGCGGCGGGTTTTCATTGGGCTTTTATCGACGCCGAACATGGCGGCTTCGGAATCGAAACGATTCAAGACATTTGCCGCACGGCTAATTTGACTGGCCTTGCGCCAATTGTTCGCGTGGCCGATCTTCAATACCACCTTGTGGCCAGGGCGCTTGATTGCAATGCCCAGGGCATCATTTTCCCGCGCATCGAATCCGCGGAATTGCTTGCCCAGGCGGTAAGCTGGTGCCGGTTCCCGCCAGTTGGCATTCGTGGTTTTGGAATGACCGCGATGCAGGCCGATTACGAGACTGTTTCAATCCCGGATATGTCGGCGCATTGCAACGAGAATACCCTTGTTGTCTTGCAAATCGAGACGAAGCGAGCGGTTGAGGCGCGGGACGAGATTCTTTCCGTTCCCGGCATTGATGCGTTAATGGTTGGGCCTGTGGATTTGTCGATTTCCCTCGGCTGCCCCGGCGACTTCATGAATCCGAAAATGATCGATGCCATGGAAAAGATTCGCGATACTTGCATTGCCAAAGGCATCGCCCCCGGGACGCAGACGCGGAATCTTCAGTTGGCCAAATTCTGGAAGGATAATGGCATGAAGTTCCTTGGTTGCTCCAGTGAATGGGCCATGATGATGGAGCGCGGCAAGGAAATTACGGCGATTTTGTCGGCTTAACTGCCTTTCGTCATTTTTTCGGCAGCTAGCACCTTAAACTATTAACGCCAAGCGAACGAAACAATCTAACTCGCGTGGTCTTTTTGACGGGAGTGGCAGCGTCTTGAATGGTGGGGTGCTCGCCGCGCGAATACCAAAGGTTGAGAGAGGACAACATTGGGCCGTATCGGACAAGGCTTGTGTACGCCATGTTCGCGGCCCGGATGATAGAAGCGCACTCAAGACCCGTTCCGCTTTTGGTGAATATAGTGATCGCAAATCTCTGGTTGCGGCCGTCGGGTTCAGGAAACCTTCCTTCCGTATGAACCACCGTGTCGAACGCCAGCCGGCAATTCCCGGCGAAATCGAGGTAGCCAGCCTTGTACTCTTCGCAGATCTCCGCAGCCGCAGGCGAGATGTAGGGAGCGATGAAGACTGGATAGGCGCGCTGGTCTTTTCCTGCGAATTCGGCGAGACTCAGGCAAGCCTCTCGTGCGATCCTCCGTTGGCCGCTCGATTCCACCTCGCAAACCAGCCGCCGGTCTAGCGCTTTAACTCTGGCCGGTCCAGATGTCTGTACGGAGACAATGAAGTCGGCCCCGACATCCTTCGACCGAGGCTCGAACTGTATGGATGATGTTAAAAGAAATGGCACTTCTCTCAGAACCGCGGTGAGGTTCTCCATTGCCCTGGGGACAAGTCGAAGGCTTTTCATTGTGGATGCCATTTTCAGCACTTGCTGAAAACCAGTGTTTCCCTGAAATCCCGATGCCGTCAGGGCTCGTTCGGCGTGCGGAGTGCGCCGCGCATGTGGCTTCCTAAATCAGCCGAACCCGTTCTTGAACCCGAAACTATTACGACACGAAGCCGCTAACTTTTCGGGGCCACAGTCGCCTTCGTAGCTCCCGTGGAAATACCACCGTCCACCAACATCGTCTGCCCAGTGAAATATTCACTGGCGTCCGACGCCATAAACACCACGGCCCCATCCAAATCCTGCGGGGCCCCGGGGCGCCTCATTGGAATGCGGTCGATGATGTACTCCAGCCACTCCTTGTTTTCGTACAACACCGCATTTTGCGAAGTCTTGAACCAACCCGGAGCCAGGCAGTTTACGGTGATACCGTGCTTGCCCCAATCATCGGCTAGGCTCATGGTCATTTGTTTGACGCCCCCGCGGCTGGCGCAATAGGGCGTCAAACCCGCATATCCGAAAACGCTGGTTACCGATCCAATATTAATGATCCGTCCATACTTGCGCGGAATCATGGATTCGCGCGCCACCGCCTGCGCCATGAAGAATTCTCCACGCAGGTTCGTTTCCAGCACCAGGTTCCATTCATCCCAGCTGATCTCTAGCGCCGGTTTGCGTACATTCAATCCGGCGTTGTTCACCAGAATGTCGATCTTGCCGTAATGTTCCACAGCGGCTTTCGTGGCGTTTTGAATGCTGTCGTAATTGCGGACATCCAACTCCACGGGGAACGCCTTGCGGCCCATCGCTTCCACTTCCGCTTTGAAAGGCTCAAGGTCGGCAAGCTTGCGGCTGGTGATCACCAGGTCCGCTCCCGCGCGGGCTAAGGCTCGCCCCATATACTGTCCAAGCCCCCGGCTTGTGCCGGTGACCAGGGCCACTTTTCCAGTTAAATCAAACAGAGCGCTCACGGCTTCAGCACCACCTTCATAATGTTTGGATCTTCATGGTTGTACAGTTTGTTGAACCAGGCGGCCCCTTCCGAAAGAGGGGCGATCGCTGAAATCAGCGGCGCTACTTGAATTATCCCGCGAGCCATCAGATCAATGCATTGCGGATACTCGCCGTTCGAGGCGCAAGAGCCTTGCAGGCGAATCTGCCGCGTCACCACGTATTGCAGCGGAATTTCCACATTCGGCTGCAGGTTGCCGATCAAAGTCACCATGCCGCCCTTGCGCACGGAATAGATGGCCGATTGCACGGGCTGCGAATAGCCGACGCATTCAAACGCAACATCGGCGCCGCGTCCACCTGTCAGGGCTTTCACTGCCTCCGGAACGTTCGCGTTCTTTGAATTGATGCCGTCCGTGGCGCCCATCGCTTTGGCGGCGGCGATCTTGGAATCTTCCATGTCCACCGCGATAATGCGCGTGCAACCGGCAGCCTTGGCGGCTTGCAATGTAACCAGGCCGATCATGCCCGTGCCGATCACCACAGCCGTGTCGCCCAACTTGACAGGGGTAATCGAAACGGCGTGCACCCCTATCGAGACGGCTTCGATCAAAGCGGCTTGTTCAAAGGGGAAGCTATCGGGCAGCTTATACATGATGCGGCGCGGGACCGAGACGTATTCGGCGAAGGCTCCATGCCGCTTAAATTCCTTGGGAGCCACGCCAACAACTTCGCGGTTATCACACAAGTTCACGTCGCCCTGAACGCAGAAATGGCATTTGCCGCAATAGACTGTGGAATCGAAAGTGACGCGATCACCAACGGCGAGGTCCTTCACGTTGGCGCCAAGCTCGGCCACTTCACCCGAGGCTTCGTGACCCATGATCAACGGGGGATGGCGGCGTCCGGAGGAGCCATCAAAGCCGTGGACATCGCTGCCGCAAATGCCGCAAGCGCGCACGCGGACTAAAACATCGTCTGGCCCGATTGTGGGCACTGGAAAATCGACAAGTTCCAGTTTTTTGTATTCCGTAAGGAGGAGTGCATTCATTGGACTTGTTCGATTGTATCGAATTCAGCCCGAGCGTGCCCAAAAGGGAATTTACCAACTGAATGCCCGATTCTTGTCCGTTGTTTGAGATACTTTTAGTCAGGTATGGCAAAGATGAAACTCGTCCGGAATTCCTTGATCTTGTTTGTTCTGTCTTCGATGTCGCTGGTGGCGGGTCCCCCAATGACGAAGTTGCGGATTGAAGTGCGCCGTGAAAGTACTCAAAAACCAGTGGAACAGGCAAGCGTCATTGTACGGTTCGTGAAAGGCCGGTCGCCCGTGAAGCTTGGGGCAAAGATCCGGACCTCTTACCAACTCAAGACCGGCTTGGATGGCACGGCTTCTATTCCTTCTATCCCTCAAGGAAAAATTTTGGTTCAAATTATAGCCAAGGGTTTGCAGACTTTCGGTGGAGAGTTTGACGTGGCGGAAGAGGAACGGACCATTGAAATTAAATTAGCCGACCCGCAACCTCAAGTCTCGGCTCACCAATAATAGCCATTTAGGTTGGCGGCAATATTTCAGAGGCGCCAACCCCCGCCAGTCCGATATCCTAGAGAGTAATGAGTTCTCCAAATTTGGCGCTTCCCTTCGTGGAAACAGTGGAAGCGCATGGCCATTTAATAGATTCCCACATCATGGAACGCATCTTCGACACGGTCGTCGAATTCCAGGGACGTTTCGATGTTGAAAAATTTGTAATTGGCCGCACTAATTCCGACGATTCGCACCTGCGCCTGCGCCTGGAAACTCCCACTCGGGAATTGATGGAGCAGTTGGTCACACAACTCCTTGGGCTCGGCTGCACCCCAGTCGATGCGGGCGATGCGGATTTTCGTTCAGCCGTCAAGGATTGCTGCGCCCCTGAAGACTTTTATTCCACCACCAACAACCAGACGGAAGTTAAAGTGAATGGCGCCTGGATCACCGTTGCCAAACAACGCATGGACGCGCTGGTTGTCTTGAAAGACGGCAAAGCGGAGTGCCGTAAACTTCGCGATCTGGAAAAAGGCGAAGTGGTTATCGTCGGCATGCGCGGTATTCGGGTTATTCCCGAATCGAAGGAACGCGACCGTTTGGCGTTCGCCTTCATGAGTAACGAAATTTCGTCGGAACGTCAGGTGGAAACCGCCGTACGACAAACTGTTGCGCTGCTGAAACGGGCTAGGGAAGAAAAGAAAAAAATCATTGTTGTGGCTGGGCCTGTGGTCGTGCATACCGGCGGCGGTGCTCCTCTTTCATGGCTGATCCGCAATGGTTGGGTGGATGCTCTGCTTGCCGGCAATGCCCTTGCAGTTCACGATATTGAGTCGGCTCTGCTCGGCACTTCACTCGGCGTGCGGCAATCCGACGGCCGTCAAGAAGAGCACGGCCACCGCAATCATATGCGGGCCATCAATGCCATCTACCACAGCGGAAACATAACAGGCGCCGTGGCTGACGGAAAGCTCACCAAGGGCATCATGTACGAAACGGTAAAAAAGGGGATTCCTTTCGTGCTGGCCGGCAGCCTTCGCGACGATGGCCCGCTTCCCGATACCATCACCGACATGAACGAAGCTCAGGACGCCTATACAAAACACCTCAACGGAGCAAGCGTTGTGCTTTGCTTAAGCTCCATGTTGCATGCCATTGCCGCCGGTAACATGCTTCCCAGCTCCGTGAAAATCGTCTGCGTCGACATCAATCCCGCTGTCGCAACCAAGGTCAGTGATCGTGGCACCGGCCAAGCAGTGGGTGTTGTTACAGACGTGGGTTTATTCCTCGACCATTTGGCCCGCGCCATTGAGAAAGGACAATAAGGCAATGCCGAAAAAGAAAGCATATACCGACGAACACGCGGCCGCCGGCCTCGATGCGCCCCTGCCTGGGATTGAAGTGTGGCCGAATCAATATGCCGGTTACGAGATCGAGATCGTCACTCCGGAATTCACCAGCGTCTGCCCCAAAACTGGTCTGCCCGATCACGGTACCCTAACCCTGCGATATGTGCCCGACAAGGTCTGCCTGGAATTGAAGTCTCTGAAAATGTACTGGCTAGCTTACCGCAATTTGGGAATATTTCAGGAAAACGCCGTCAATCGTTTTCTCGCGGATGTAGTCCGCTTTTCAAAGCCTGTCAGCGCAACCGTCATCGGTGAATTTACTCCCCGCGGTGGAGTCTACTCGAAAATTACAGCTTCTTACAAACGGAAGGGAAAGCGTGACCGTTGATAACGAAAAAGTAGCGGAACTCGAACGCGCCATTGACGCCATCCGCGAACGAATTCAATCCCGATATCCGGAAGGACATGCCGCCCTCGACGTGCGCTTGGCGGACCTGATGCCGCTGGTCCACGCTCGCGATGCCGCCGAAGCAAAGGTTGCTTCGATTGGAACGGTGAATCCCCGGCCCGGTGGACTCCTCAATAGCATCGTTCAATCCTGGAAGCGTTTCGTTTCCCGCGTCCTTGATTGGCACGTCCGCGAACAAGTGGAGTTCAATCGCGGAGCCATCGATTGCATCAACTCTACTCTTGAAGCGCTTAACGATCTCAATCGCGCGGTTAAAGAATTGGCGGAACGCACCGCAACTACCCAAAGCGAACTTCGCCACGAAATCAGGAACATCTATGATCGCGCCGAAGAGCTCCATGGCGAGACCCGCGAATTGAAAGATATTCGCCTTCACTGGCAGGAATGGCGCAAGGAGTGGGAACGAAAGCTGTCGGTCAACGAAGTACAATTCCTGCGCAGCGCCGCCGATTTGCAGGCTGCCTTCAATCATCGCGCCACGCTGATGGAAGGTAATTTCCGCGACATCTCCAAGTCCCAGCATTCCGATTTTGAGGCAGCTTTGAATCGATCCAGTATGGATGTGCAGCAGCGCCTTTGGGCCGACCTGGAACGCATCCGCACCGAATACGAATCAGTAATCCACCATGAGTTGCGTAAGGTTCGCCAACGGGCATTCCTTGCCGCGCCGGCTACGTCCGCTCCCGCCGCAGCCCCACTTGGCTCCGATGCCAGCGACGAGTATTATGATGTCCTCCACTTTGCCGAAAAATTCCGTGGGCAAGAGGATCGCGTCCGCGCGGGAATCGAACTTTACGCGCCCTATTTTAAGGATGCGAAAAACGTGATCGAACTAGGTTGCGGCCGCGGTGAGTTTCTAGAAAGTATGCGCGAACTCGGCGTCCCGGCTCGCGGCGTCGACCTGCACGAAGAATCCATCGCAACCTGCAAAGCGAAAGGACTCGCGGTGGAAAAAGCCGACATGTTCGCTTATCTCGAATCCCAACCCGACGGCGAATTCGACGGCGTGTTCTGCTCGCAGGTGATCGAGCATTTGAAACCCGCCGACATCCCGCGTCTGATAAACCTCCTCTCGGCGAAAACCGTCAAGGGCGGAGTCATTGCCTTCGAAACCCCCAACCCGGAATGCCTGGCAATTTTCGCTACGCATTTCTATTTGGATCCAACCCACGTACGCCCAATTCCTCCAGCTCTTTTGGCTTTCTATATAGAGGAAGCCGGTTTCGGACGAATAGAGATCCATAGGATTTCGCCGGCTATTGAAACCATGCCTTCCATCGCCACATTACCGGAAAGCTTCCGTGAAGCATTCTTCGGCGCGCTCGATTACGCCGCAGTCGCCAGAAAACTATGAAGGAACCCAAAGTAGGGCGGACCCCCTGGTCCGCCGAGGACCCCCGGGTCCGACTCCTGCGGAGCCCATAAAATGCTCCTCTCCATCCTGATTCCCGTCTTCAACGAGCGGACAGTCGTCGAGCGCAGCTTAGCCGCCGTGCTAGCCGCCCCTTTACCCGCCGGCGTTGACCGGGAGATCATCCTGGTTGACGATTGCTCAACGGACGGCACCTCGGACATACTTAAATCCATCGCCGCATCCGACCCACGCATCCGCCTCTACCACCAAGATGTCAACCAGGGAAAAGGCGCAGCCGTCCGCCGCGCCATCGAACTGGCCGAAGGCGATTTTTGCCTGATCCAGGACGCGGACCTCGAATACGATCCCAACGAGTATCCGGCATTGCTAAAGCCGCTGCTCGATGGCCGCGCCGACGCGGTTTTCGGCTCGCGCTACTTGAATGGCGAACAGCGCAGGGTCCTGCCCTACTGGCACACGAAGATAAACCAGACGCTTACCCTCGCGTCAAATATCTTTTCGAATATCCACGTCACCGATATGGAAACTTGTTACAAAGTCTTTCGCACGGATCTCATAAAGAGCATTCCCATCCGCTCGGATCGCTTTGGCTTCGAGCCGGAAATCACCATGAAATCCGCCAAGCGGAAGCTGCGCATTTACGAAGTGCCCATCAGCTATCACGGCCGCACCTACGAGGAAGGCAAGAAGATCGGCTGGCGCGACGGAGTTAAAGCGTTGGGAGTGATTCTTTACTTTTGGCTGATTGATGATTTGTACAAGCCCCCCTATGACCGTGGGACCCTTTACAACCTCACTGGAACGCCGTCTTATCTTGGTTGGCTAGGGCAAATTATCCGGCCTTTTTTGGGGGATACGGTGCTTGAGCTTGGCGCCGGCATCGGCAATTTAACCGGCAGTTTAATGGCCAAGCGCCTCCGCTATGTGGCAACGGAAAATGATCCGCTATATGTGCACGCCCTTCTCAACCGGTTTCTGCGCACTCCTAGTGTTGAGGTCATGCGCGTCAATCCCGCAACCCTTGATGGTCTTTATCCGCTTAACGGTCAAATTGAAACCGTCTTACTCGTAAACATCCTTGAATACTTAGACCAGCCTGAACAAACCATTACTAAGCTACTGGACACCTTAAAGCCCAATGGCCGGGTTATCGTTCTTTCCCCCGCCAATCCCGAACTTTTCGGAAGCCTGGATCGTTCCATGGGCCACCTCCGCCGGTATTCCGAAAAGGACTTGCGAGGATTACTCGAACAGAACGGTTACAAGGTCGAACATTGTTTCACCATGAACAAGGCTGGAGCTTTTGCCTGGTGGATCAATTCCAAGCTGCTTTCCAACAATCGAATCAGCCGCTTCACTTTGAAGGCTTTCGATCTAACGGTTTGGTTCTGGCGGCGTGTGGACCGTTTCCTGCCATGGGGCGGACTCAGCATCGTGGCTGTGGCTAGCAAAAAATAAGCGATGCGCGCGTTAGCGTTGGATTTCCAATCCCGGCAAACTCGGCTATCCGGATGTGGAGGAACCAACGGAGCCGGCATCAGGAGAAGTTCTGCTTGAGATCATCGAAGTCGGCGTCTGTGGCACTGATCGAGACCTAACCAAATTTCGCTTCGGCAAACCACCCGCCGGTCAGTTTCACCTCATTCTTGGCCACGAAGCGTTGGCCCGCATCAAAGCAGTTGGGCCCCAAGTAGAAGGTTACTCGTCCGGCGATTTAGTCGTTCCGCGAGTAAGACACCGTTGCCGCCCGGCCTGTTCCACCTGCACCGCCGGTCGATCTGATTTATGCGTCACAAACAACTATCAGGAACGAGGCATTACGGGGCTTGATGGTTTCTTCCGCCCTCTCGCCATTGATGACGCTGCTCAGCTACAAACAATCCCTCCGGAACTCGCCGATGTTGCCGTGCTTGTTGAACCCATGAGCGTGGTGGAGAAAGCTTGGGAACTGGCCTTGCGACTGCATTCCACGGGCCAGGTTCGCTGCGTAGCGGTGATCGGCGCAGGAACTATCGGTCTTTTGGCCGCTATGCTTGCCAAACTGAAAGGCCATGAAGTCACAGTTGTCTCACGGGAGTCCGCGGAAAGTCCTCGCGCCAAATTAGTTCAGAAATTAGGCTGT
>JAYVXT010000462.1:0-5340 GCA_043785065.1 Bryobacterales bacterium
CTTCCAGCCGGTTGGGACTTGCAGCCTTCGCATCCGGAACTGTTGAACGAACTGGCGGCCAGTTTCCGGCAGAGCAACCACAGCATTAGGTCGCTGTTCCGCACCATTACAAGGTCTTCCGCCTATCAACTTTCAGCGCGCTTCGACGGTGAATGGAAAGAGAGCTATTCGAAATACTTCGCACGCAAATTCGTGCGGCAACTTGGGGCTGAGGAGATTCACGATTCCATCGCCGTGGCCACCAGCCGGCCCGGCGCGTTCAAGCGTGGTAAGGAAACCATGCCGATGGCGATGCAAGTTTCCGGTCCTGCCGGGTCGGGCGATGTGAAGACATTCATGGCGGCTTTCGGGCAATCCAATCGAAGCAACCCCCCGAAGGATCCCACAGGCTCGCCTTTGCAGCCCTTGCTGATGATGCAATCGGGCGTGATCAATGACCGCGTAATTGCGGAGAAAGATAGCCGTGTGCAGCGGTTGCTGGATACTTATGCAACCGACGATGCCAAGGTGGTGGAGGAACTTTTCATTTCCACGCTCTCCCGTTGGCCGACGGATGGAGAGCGCGGTATTGCGCTTGCGGCGATGAAGCCCGACCGGCGGCGCGGCGCGCAGAACTTGCAATGGGCGCTGCTCAATCAAGTGGAATTTCTGTTCAACTACTAGGGAGCTTAGACCATGCACACGAAGACTATTGGCGAACTGTTCCCTTCCCGGCGTGAGCTCCTGGAATGGGGAGGACGGGGCATTGTGGGCGCGGCTGCCGTAGGGGCGTGGCCGCTGCACGCCGCGGCGACCGGCAAGAAAGTGAACCCGCGTGGCACAGCGCGCAATGTTTTGTTCTACGAAATTTCCGGCGCCATCAGCCATATTGAATCGTTCGACTTCAAGGAATCCTCTGGGCTGCCTAAGGATCTGGATATCAGGAAGCGGGACAACGGCGCTTACCTCTCTGAACGCTTGTTTGCCCGTACTGCACAGCACCTCGACAAGCTCTCGATTTTGCGCACGATGAAGAGCCACGAAGAAGTTCATTTCCGTGGTCAGTATTATCAGCAAACCGGGCGGCAAATGAATTTGGCGTTCGCCAAGGAGATTCCGGCAATCGGTTCGGTGATCGCAAGCGAACTGGAATCGCGCCGGCGGCCAGCCGATACTTTCCCAACTTACATTTCCTTCAACCTTGAAAAAGGCGCGGCGGGAGCCCTTTCAACAGGCTTTCTGGAACCGCGTTTTTCGGTAGTTGACATCAATCCCGATTCCGCCGCGAAGGGCAAGACGCTGGATCAGAAAGCGCTGGAGTTGATTGAGGAGCGGTGGCGTTTGTTGAAAGCGTTGCGCGAATCGCATGGCAATAAGGCGGCGGCGCTTGGCAAATCCATGGCTGGCTATCAGGATTATTACGACACGGCGCACCGGTTGCTAAGCGACCCGCGCTGGCCCGCCGCCTTTCAAATCAGCGAGGATGACCGCAAGCGTTACGGGAACAACCCGGTGGGCACATCGGCGATATTAGCCCGCAATGTGTTGGCGGCCGACGGCGGCGCGCACTACGTTCATATTTGCCATCCGGGTTGGGATCATCACGTGCAGATTTGGGATAAGAAGGCTCCTTCGAATCACTACAAGCTGTGCGACGAATTCGATCCCGCTTTTTCGAGCTTGCTGGAGGACTTGGCCAAGACTCCATCAAAGACCGATGCCGGCCGCACGTTGCTGGATGAAACACTGGTAATTTGCATGGGTGAGTTTGGACGCACGGTTGGCGCGTTGAATAACATGGACGGGCGCGATCATCATAACAAGTGCTACCCGGCGCTATTTGCCGGCGCGGGCGTTAAGGGTGGGCGCGTGCTGGGCGCTTCGGACAACGACGGATCGCTGTGCGTTGAGACGGGCTGGCATCGCAAAGAGCAGCCGCGCATGGAAAATATTCTGGCCACGATGATGTCGGCGCTGGGCATCGATTGGACGAAGGAAATTCGCAATACGCCGTCGGGCAGGACGTTCCCCTATGTTGATCCGCTGGGCCCCAATGGATACATTCCCATCGATGAAATCTCGTCTATTTACGGGTAGTTTCTTTCTCTCCGTCATCTTGAATGCCGCCGAGCCGGGGATGGTGCTGATCCCCGGTGGTGAATTCGTGCGGGGCCGCTCACACGCTCTTCCCGACGATGGGTTGAAATGGGTGCCTGAGCTTGTGAAAGACGATCAACCGGCAAGAACGATCAGGATTGCGCCGTTTTATCTGGATACGTATGAAGTCACCAATGCCGATTACGCAAGATTCGTAAGATCCACTGGGCATCGCGCGCCATACAACTGGCCTGAGGGGAAGTTGCCGGTAGGCAAGGAAAAATTCCCAGTGAACGCCGTTACTTGGAACGATGCCGCGGCCTATGCGAAATGGGCCGGTAAGCGGTTACCGGCGGAAGCAGAATGGGAACGCGCCTGCCGCGGCATGACGGAAAAGGCAAAGTATCCTTGGGGAGAAAAAACGCCTACGGTCAAGGAAGCGCGCTTCGGTGGATTTGAGGGCCCGCAAGATGTGGGCAAGTGCGCGGCCAATGAATTCGGGTTGTACGATATGGCGGGCAATGTGTGGGAGTGGACCGCTGATTGGTATGATCGGCAATACTACGAAAAGAGTCCCGATGAAAACCCCAAAGGCCCGGCGACGGGATTATACAAAGTTATCCGCGGCGGCTCCTGGGCCGACGTCCCGAAATACCTCACCTGCGCCTACCGCAGTTGGGCGAGGCCGGCGGAGCGGAGCCCTAACATCGGATTCCGGTGCGCGAAGAGCGCCGCAGCGAAGTAGCAAGGTTATTCTTTTTTACAAGCCTTATGGCGTTTTAACGCAATTCACGGGCGAACCGGGGGATCGCACGCTGGCTGATTATATCGATGTGCCGGGTGTTTATGCCGCCGGGCGATTGGACAAAGATAGCGAGGGGCTGCTGTTGTTGACCGATGATGGGGCGCTGCAACATCGGCTGAGCCATCCGAAATTTGTGAAGTCGAAAACGTATTGGGTGCAGGTGGAGGGCATACCCTCGGAGCTGGCTTTGGCTGAGCTTAAGCGTGGTGTGCGTCTTCAGGACTATTGCACGAAGCCGGCGGAGGTGTGCATGATCGACGAACCGAATGTGCCTCCGCGCGACCCCCCTATTCGATATCGCAAGGAGATTCCAACCAGTTGGATGGAGTTGGCGATCACGGAGGGTAAGAACCGGCAGGTGCGGCGGATGACCGCCGCGGTGGGGTTTCCGGCGTTGCGGCTGATTCGGGTCGCGATTGGAGGATTGCGAATCGACGGGATGTCGCCAGGCCAATGGCGGATGCTTATGCCAGCGGAATTAGCGGAATGAATCGAGGCTCCGGTAATGAGCAGGAAAAGGTGGCAATGCAGAAGCTTTGCCACCTCTCGCTGTCATTTCACAATAGTAACCAGATGTGGTTACTCTGTCAACGATTCGCCCGGTACAAGTCGGAGGCTTCAGCGGCCACGCGCGGCGGTTATCGCGGCGCTTCGGACTCCCTCTTGACATGTTCCTGAGTTAACTTCTTCGCGTCCCATTGCGCAGTGCTTCGGCGTAAATACATATTGTAAATGTGATCGAATGGATTTCGTTTGGCTTTGTCCAAAGGACAAGCAGATCACAAAAACGTTCGTGATCGATACCTGCCTTATATATATAATGGGGTCGTCGCAACGCGATGAATGAACGAAACCTACTTTGAAAATTGGTCTGTCCTTTGACTTTTAACCCACGGCGATCCCGGATTGTTCGAACTTCAGCTTGTCTTCGGACGGATCGCTCCAGCCGAACCTCCGATAAATTTCAGTAGCCGTATCGGACGCAATTGTGTCTTGATGGCCATTAGACTCGCGGTGTTGACTTTACGCTCGATGGAAATTTCCTTTTCACGAGACCAACGCTCTGTATCCAAACCTGGGACAAATAAACCAAGCCCATCTACGTTTTTGGTTCCCCAAGCATTCAAAAACTGAATCTCCCCTATTTCCCGCAACTTACTCCGCCGCCAAACGCAATCCGCTTGCGCCCGCCTGCTAGCCTTATTAATGTAAGAGGGAGAATCCGGCCGGACTACTCTCCATCCAAAACTGCTCCGTCTTGCGGCGGAGCAGTCTCGGGTCGACCTGAGTTCTACATCGTGTCAGTAGGGTTGTTAGCGTGGAAAAACTGAAAGGGCGGCATTGGTTGGGGAACCAGTGTCGTCCGTCTGCTAAAGGCAGACAAGCCGTTATGGTTGGCGGCTTTTCAGTGAAGCGCAAAGCAGCCCCGCTGGCTCGATAATATTGAAACAGCAAGGCGCCATCAGGCACACCGGTGTCTTTAAATTTTGGGGAGAGGCAACACGCACCACAGCAATATTTCGTGAACCATTCCGCGATTCTTGAACTTCGTCATTTCGGCAGCCTTGAGCATCGAGCAAAAGGCCAAGGTTCTTGCCGTATCGGAGGTCACTGTTTCGCGACGTCGCGTCGATGCGGATGCGCCTTACGCGGCGTCGCGGACTTCGATCTTCAGCCGTTTGCCCAGCGCCTCGAAAGCAGCTTCGATCTGGTCAAGCCTTGATCGATGCCTTAAGGAAAATAGCCGGTCCACATGCGTCTTCGGGATGCCGATTCTTCGCGCGAACTCAGCCTTCTTCAGCCCAGAGCTAAGGAACGCAACATAGAGATCAAGCTTGGCGCTCTGTAGGGCTGGGAGCTCAATCCGTCGATACTGCGCGCCACGGCGGCGCGATGCGAAGGGCAGTGGCTTGCCCTCGCGCATAAAATCACCAAGAGTAAGCACTAGTAACTCTTGTGCCATGTCCAGCGCCTCTTCTAAGATTTCTGCTTGCGTTACACCGTAACCGAAATCGGGGAAGGTTACGACGTAACCGCCCGCTTCCGAATCGGATTCAAACAATGCCAAGTAACTTTCCATTTGCGGTCCTCACATCTTCAAAGCCAAATCTCTGAGGATACTCTGCAAGGTTCCTTGCTTGATATCTTTCGCCGGGTGGCGAGGCATACGCGAAACCTTTGAGCCCAAAACTATGCGTGTGTGGCGGGATTCTTCAACGAACGTGCAACCTTGTTTCCTCAGCCATCGCCTAAGTTCACTCGCTGTCACTAACCAATAGTAACCAGATGTGGTTACTCTGTCAATGATTCGCCGGTACAAATGTCAAGCCTCGTTAGAAATGTCCCGAGTTCTACCTCGATAGAAGCGTCCCTATTTTAGTCTTTCCTCCGTGCTAAGCGGGGATGGGGTGCAGGGGAAGGGGGCGGCGTTTGAGCCCACTTCCCTTGCATCAATACTG
>JAYVXT010000463.1:0-5326 GCA_043785065.1 Bryobacterales bacterium
CTGCATGTTCAGCCCTATCGCCACATAGATGGCCTTATTGACCACGTGCCCCGATTCCCGAATCTTGACATAAATCGCATCCAGCCAAATCACCGCATAGACTCTATCCAATGGCCGGCTCTGCCAGCCCGATACCAGATCCACAATCCCATCCACCACGTTTGAGATCAGCGTTGCGCTTACCTCAACTCCATACATTTCTTCCAGGTGTTGCTGGAGTTGCCGCACGCTCATCCCTCGTGCGTACATCGAGATAATCTTAGCGTCGAACCCCTCAAATCGCTTTTGCCCCTTGCCTATGATCTTCGGCTCGAAACTCCCATTTCGATCTCGCGGCGTTTCTAACTGCAGTTCCCCGAACTCGCCTTGCAGCCTCTTGCTGGTCGATCCATTGCGCGAATTCCCTGAGTTATTCCTTTTTGGGTCATGCTTCTCATAACCCAAGTGCGTGTTCATCTCCACTTGCATCGCCCGTTCCAGCAATGCCTTGGTAAACTGCTTGAGCAGACCCTTGCCAATACTCTCTTCTGGCGACTTGTAGTCCACCAGCAGTTTTAAATCAATAGCCATTGGTATCTCCAACACTCTAACTTACACCCTCATACGCAAGGATACAAAGCTAAAAAAAGAGAATCTCTCCAATGCCCACTTTTATGCCGCATACTGAACACGCCGTGTAACTAAGGGCTTGGGTAGTCCTGTTTTGTTATCCTATCCTAACTATGCAACAAATGAAATAAGCCCGTGCCTATTCAATACCGCACGCAACAGATCCAACATAAACCCCACCTCAAAACGTCGGCCAACCATTTACGCTGGCCGAGTCCGCTCCTTCGGGGACGTCCCATCCACATCATTAATCACCGCCCCCGCCGGCGCCTTCAACTCGCCCTGCAACGCCGGATCATTCGTCTCCCGCATCCACTTATCCAGCCGCGCCCGCATCCCTGCCAACACTTCCTTATGTGCCGGGTCCGCCGCCAGGTTATGACTCTCATTCGGATCGAACACCAAATCGTAAAGCTGCTCTCGATCCACGGGCCGGTCCTTCCATCCGTACTTCAGCCAAATATCCTTGCTCAACCCGTCATCGCAATTCGGCAGCACCGGCTTGGTTCGATCACTAAAATTCCGAATGTACTTCCAACGTTGCGTCCTAACGGCGCGCTTCGGCTCGTAGGCCGCATGATAGTTCACTTCGGCGAATAGCTGCTCACGAATTTCCTGTTTCTCGCCGGTCATCAGCGGCAGCATGGAATGCCCTTCGAGCCACGCGGGATGCTTCACGCCGGCAACGTCACAGATGGTCGGGAAAATGTCGAGATGCGAGACGAGCGCATCGGAAACTTTACCGCCTGTGAAACCGCCGGGGCCGCGCATGATCAAGTAGACACCAATGCCATGGTCGGTCAGATTGCATTTCATGGACGGGAACGCCACGCCATGATCGGTGGTGGAGATGACCAGTGTCTTCCCGGCCAACCCCGAGGCCTCGAGCGCGTCCATCACCTGGCCAATTGCGTTGTCGAGTAAGCGGGCGCTAGCTTTGAACCCGGCCATGTCGCGGCGTGATTGATCGATGTCGATGATCGGCGCGGGCGGCATTGTATAGCGCTCGTCTTCGCCAGGGCCGGGCTTGGCGAATTCGCGATGAGTTTCCTGAAAGCCGATGTCGAGGAAAAAGGGCTGCTTGGGCGCGTTACGAAGCCACTTGGCGGCGGCTGGGCCCACGTCCACTGCATGATTGCCGCCCTTAAAAAGTTCCACATGTTCGTACCCGATCTGCTCGCCGGACTTGCCGATGTGCTGCACGCCGAACAACGCCGACGTGTAACCGGCGGGCCGCAACGCATGCAGCACATGCTGCGAGTAATCGTTCAACGCAAAGCCGCGATGAGCCAAGCCAAGCATTCCGTTGGAATGCGGGCACATGCCGGTAAGCAGCGAGGCCCGGCTGGGGGAGCAGGTTGGTGCAGCGTCGCATGCATGGCGGAAGAGGACGCCCGCGGAGGCGAGCTTTTGCAGGTTGGGCGTGGGAACGGCGTGGCCGTAAGGTTGGATGTAGCGGCCGGTATCATGCGAATGTATGTAGAGAATGTTGGGCGAGCGCTGGCCTTGGGCTAATGCAGTGGTTGCGCCGACGGCGGCGCCGGCAATGAATTCGCGGCGGATCATACCGCAAATATATCAGCTTGAGGGTTGGGATAGATGCGCCGTTTGGTTGAGTTGGAAAACCGCAATTGGGACCGCCACGACCAAAGAAGTAAGGCGGCATCGCGGACACAGTGCAAAATCCCGAAAGAGAAATACCTACAAACCTAGAGCAATCAACGAAAACAATTTCCACGCCGAGCTGGGTTCACGAAGGATCGAAATTAAATCACGGCTTGTCTTATAACTGGTTAGCCTTATCTACATAATGTGTTCAAATCAAGCGGCCCGGTATACTTAAAGAAATGTTGGCCACCAAAGCGCTATTGGAATCGGTGCATGACCAGTTCCAATCAATCCACGGACTCACCGTAAAGTGCAGCGAGCCACTAGGCCGCCATACGCGCTTTGGCCTGGGTGGTCCGGCGCGTTTATTCGTTGAGGCCGATCAGGAATTGGCCTTCATGCAGGCCCTTCAAGCGGCACGCGCTTCCAGGATGAACTATGTTGTTCTGGGCGGCGGCACTAACTTGGTTGTGTCCGATTCCGGCTACGATGGCATTGTTCTGCGCTACGTCGGCCGCGGGATTCGGCATCATGGGGCGCAGGTGGAAGTGGACGCCGGTGCGGAACTCAACGTTTTGGTTGATTCGCTGAATGAAGCCGGCCTGAAGGGGCTAGAGACGCTGGCCGGCATCCCAGGTTGGGTTGGCGCAGCCGTATACGGTAACGCCGGGGCTTATGGCCATTCCATTTCTGAACGCGTGGATCGGGTCCGGTACTTTGACGGGACTGAGGTCCGGGAATGCTCGAATCAAGAGTGTGAGTTTCGTTACCGTGAGAGTATTTTCAAGCGGCATAAAGATCGGATCATCTTTTCAATTGTCTTGAAAATGAATCCGTCGAACTCAAATGAACTAAAAGAGAAGTCAGCCGGCATTCGCAAGGTTAGGGACGAGAAATTCCCGCCAACGATGAAATGCGCCGGAAGCATTTTCAAGAACATTCTGCTGCGCGATCTGCCTGAATCCGTTGCGGCGCTTGTGCCCTCAAGCGTTGTCCGCGAAGGAAAGATCCCGGCCGCGTGGTTTCTGGAACAAGCTGGCGCGAAGGGGCGGTTGATCGGCGGCATCAAAGTGGCTGAATATCACGCCAACCTGATTTACAACGATGGCGAGGGAACAGCTGCTGAGCTATGCCGTATGATCCAACAACTGAAGACCGATGTGAAGGCTAAGTTCGACTTGGGGATAGAAGAAGAAGTGCAGTACGTGGGATTCCCATCATGACGAGGACCGCCGCCGAGTTGGCCGCGTTAGTAAGTGGACAACTGGATGGCCCGGACGTTTCACTAAGTGGAGTGCAGTCACTGGAACAAGCCGGCCTAAGCGACTTGAGCTTTGTCGCTAACCGGAAAGCTGCCGAAGCTGCGGCCGGATCGAAGGCCGGATGTATACTCGTCCCTCCGCAATGGCCAGAGCCTGCGGGGCGCACCGTTATCCGCGTAGACGACCCGCGAGCTGCGTTTTCTAAGTTGATTCGCGTCCTCAAACCGGAACACAAACCGGCGCGAGGAGTGCATTTCACGGCCGTGCTTGACCCTACTGCGCGCTTGGCGGATGACGTCATGGTTGCCGCGGGATGCGTGATTGGACGCGACGTTGCAATCGGCGCAGGCAGCCGTTTACATGCGAATGTAACCATCTATGATGAAGTTCGCATTGGCGCGCGCACGGTGATTCATTCCGGCGCCGTGATCGGAGCAGATGGCTTTGGTTTTGCGATGACCGGCGGCCGATGGGAGAAGTTTCCTCAGGTGGGTCTTGTGGTGATTGGCGACGACGTGGAGATTGGCGCCAATAGCTGCATCGACCGCGCGGCGTTGGGTGAAACGGTGATCGGCGATGGAACCAAGCTCGACAACATGGTTCATATTGGGCATAACTGCCGCATCGGCAAGCATGTGGTGATCGCCGCGCAGACGGGCCTTTCGGGCGGCGTGACCGTGGGAGATTACGCTGTGATCGGCGGGCAAGTAGGCGTAGGTGATAAGGCGCGGATTGAAAGCAAGGCCGTGATTGGATCTGGTTCAGGCATTTTAACCTCGAAGATTGTGCGGGCCGGCGAACCGGTTTGGGGCACGCCCGCGCGAGCCTTGAAAGAATATTTGGAAGTCCTGGCGGTGATGAATCGTTTGCCCGAAATGCGCGCACAGTTAAAGCAGGCGCTGGCGAAGATCGACGAATTGGAGAAGCGCTGAATGCTGGTGGTGGTAGGCGGGCATAGCCGGAACATTGGCAAGACCTCGGTAATGGCGTCGATCATTCGAGATACTACCCAAATGCAATGGGCTGCGGTGAAGATCACGCAGTTCGGACATGGCAAATGCGCCAAGGGCGGCGATTGCGAATGCGCTGGAACGCAGCATGCTTATTCGCTTTCTGAAGAGCCGGTAGCCACGACGAAAGACAGTGGCCGCTACTTAAGGGCGGGGGCGGCGAAGGCGTATTGGCTGCGCACGCGGCAAGGTAATTTGGGTCATGCGTTGCCTGTGTTGAAGCGGTTGATGTCCGCCAATGCCAATGTGATTTGTGAGTCTAACAGCATACTCGCTTACTTTGTGCCGGACTTATACATCATGGTTCTGGATGGCCGCGTGGAGGACATCAAGGATTCGGCGAGGCGCTACTTTGACCGGGCGAATGCGTTTGCCGTGGTGGATGGCGGCGGCGATCAGTGGCCATGGGAAGGTGTGCCGCACCGGTGGCTTGAAGGTAAGCCGAGGTTCGTGGTGCGGCCTCCGGATTACGACAGCGTGCAGTTGAGCCAGTGGGTTCAAACGTATAACAAAAGCACGACGCAACTTATTTCATAAGTTGCTAAGCTGAGGCGCAATAAGTCATGGCCCAGCATTACGATGTTTCGCTTAAGCTGCTGTTTCGCAACTCTCGTGGTTTGGTGGCCAAGGCTATATTCTGCGGAACCGTTCAGAGTTGGTTGAATGTGGAATTACCGAAAGTACAGAACCCGCGCCTGGATTTACTGGCGCGCCGCAGGGACGACGTTTTGTGCCACTTGGGACTGGAAAGCAAGAATACGCCCGATATTGGATGCCGGGTGGCCGAATATTACCTTGGTCTTCATCGCCTGTTGGACGAGCATCTGGAGATGGTGG
>JAYVXT010000464.1:0-5318 GCA_043785065.1 Bryobacterales bacterium
CCCTCAAACCCCGATGGCATATCGACCATGACGCCGTTTAGGTTTTCGGCTTTGAGGGGAGGGAATGTGGGGGAGTCCGCAGCGGCGATGGCTATGGCGGGAAGCGTAAGTAGAAATAGGAGCTTCATCGGAGGATGGATGCTCCACGCGGGGGAAGAACGCAAAAAATGTTTCAACCCCGCCGATTCAAGAGTAGCCAGACAATCAGCACGCCACTGCGCATATCAGGGGCGGGGGCGAGAGAGTTACAGGCGTTACAGACACATACACTTTGTTTCCTAATTTATAGACCCAGTTTAAACCTGCACTTTCTTGGGACAATTGATTAGATTTTCAATCTCTGCTTGATCAAATATGGCCATACGTTTATCAGCCAACTCCAAATTCCGCGCGCCTAGCACTTAAATCATACGACACGCCATGGTCTGGAATATGCTCCTCGCAGCTTCACATTCAAAGGTGGCTAAGAATGTCGTCATGGCTCCAGTTTCCAGATGTTTCGGGGCCCCCGCCCAAGTTGCCGAGCGTGTGGAGTTCGGCGGTGATGATAATGAGAAGCGCGGCGGTAAAATAGGCGGCGGCCTGGTTGCCAGAATGTCATGGGGTTCTAGAAGTTTAATTATCCTAGCACTGGTGGAGGAGTGGAAACAGTTCGTGTCCGCGTCGATTGCTACAATGAGACGACAGGCCCAAGTGCACTCAGCATCCAAGATCTGCCAGACAACATCGTCGCCAACTATGAGGCAACAGCCCCATCGGGGGAACCCCTTTCTAATCACGCTTTAGACCGGAGTACATCTATGGTCGTCATAACAACTGGTAGCGACGAATGGATTATCTTGTTGGTGTTAGTATAGATGGGAAGGATCGGTAAGCAGCTGGAAATACTTGATTTCGGCCTCTCCCAAAGAGAGCTTTTATCCATAGGTAGGATCGTTGCGCTTTGGGGTTCTCTCGAATATGAAATCTTTCAACAGGTAATAATGTCTTTTAGCAATGTGCCCGATGAAAAGCTTCCGAAAGAGATGAACAATTTGCAGTTTTCTAAAATTTTGGACCTCTGGGAATTACGTGTTGTCAATCGTGCGGAAGTCGGACGTAGGGGTGTCCTAGAGAAAGCGTGTGCAAGCATCCGTTCCAATTATGATTTCAGAAATGCGATTGTCCACGGAATGTGGAACTGGTCGAGCTCCGCGCCTGAAGTAATAAGAGCAACGCGCATCCGCAAGAAAGAAATATTAAGTACACTTTTTACTGCAAGCGATTTGGCGTCGTTCGTCTCCTTTTTAGAAAGAACAAATTTCCTCATTCGATACCCTGGCGGGCGTGAGGAATACCTAAATGCACGTACGGAACAAGGCGGATATATGAGTCGCGGGATGGTTTGCTTAATGACAGACAATCCCTTGATGGATGATTTTCTGCCACTTTTCAGAAAAAGATAGCCCCCAAATGGCCCAATCTGTGAAATCCGAATAAGAAAGCCGAAAATTCTGAACTGATTCTTCATACGGAGGACCAACGTGAGATTTCCAGACTGCAAGGCCAATTTTGCCATCGCATCCTATAGCCTATAGAAGGGCCACAAGCCAACGATTTGGGTAGTTGCCAAACTTCGTATCAGGCCTCTGTCTTCACTTCACGCATAAAATTCCAACCCGCGATACAGTATTAGCAAGGAACCCGCATGCTCCAAATCCTGAAACAGCACCTGCAACGCCGCGACCTTTTTCGCGGCCTGACCCTCTCCGCGCTCCCTGCACTCTTCCAAACTAAAGCAGCGGCAGCCACCGGCCTCACGCTCGGTCCTAACATCTACCAATCCATCGGCGTCAAGCCACTAATCAACGCCCGAGGCACCTTCACCATCATTAGCGGCTCCACCATGCTCCCCGAAGTCCGCGCGGCCATGACCGAGGCCGCCCAGCACTACGTTCATATCGACGAACTGCAAGCCGCCATCGGGGCGCGGCTCGCTGAACTTACCAAAGCGGAATTCGGCATGGTCACATGCGGCTGCTCGGCCGCCATTCAACACGGTACAGCCGCGTGCATCGCCGGAGGCAATCCCGACCTGCACGTCCGCCTCCCCAACCTCGCTGGCTTCCCGAAAGATGAAGTCGTTATCCCCAATCATTCGCGCAACGTGTACGATGCCGCCGTGCGGGCCGTGGGCGCTCGCATCATCGAAGCCGGCACGGCCGAGGAACTCGAAGCGGCCTTCGGTCCGCGCACCGCCATGGTCTACATTCTGGCCGGACCGAACGCCGATTCCGGACCCCTGTCCACAAAAGCCATTTGCGATGTTGCCCGCCGCCACAACGTGCCTGTCATGGTTGATGCCGCGGCGGAAATTCTCACCGTCCCCAACGTGCACTTGGAACTTGGGGCCTCGCTGGTCACCTATAGCGGAGGCAAATGCATTCGTGGGCCGCAAACCGCCGGATTGCTACTGGGACGCAAAGATCTGGTCCGCGCCGCTTGGGTTCACAGCGCCCCGCATCACGGCTACGCTCGCGCGCTGAAGATCGGCAAGGAAGAAGCCGTCGGCATGATGATGGCTGTGGAGATGTGGTTCAAGCGCGATCACAAGGCCGAATGGAATAACTGGATGGCGCGGCTGGATGCCGTGGCAAAGCGAGTCTCCACCATCGATGGCGTTACCACATCTGTCCGCCAACCCGAAGGGCTTTCCAACAAAACGCCGTCACTAGTGATTCGTTGGGACTCCTCCAAGATCGGCATCAGTGGCCGCGACCTCGCCCGGCATCTCTACACAACGGAGCCGCGCATCGCCCTGCCCACCGGCTTTGAACGTGGCGACGGCGCCATCACCGGCATCTCAGTTGTCCCTTATATGATGGCCGAAGAGGACGAGAAGATTGTCGCGGCACGGATTGCCGAAACGCTTGCGAGGCCCCCGAAGATGGACCCGCTACGGAACGATCCTCCGGCAGGCGACATTAGCGGCCGGTGGGATGTTCGCATCGATTATCTGGCCTCGACGTCGGAACACGTTCTGCACTTAAAACAAACCGGCGGGCAAGTGGAAGGGACGCATCAGGGTGATTTCGTTTCACGCGATCTAGGCGGTACAGTTGAGGGCGACCGCGTTACGCTTAGCAGCAGCTATTCCGAACGTCACGGCGATTCCCTCTCGTTCACCTTTAACGGCAAGCTAACCGGGGACGAAATCACGGGAACACTTTCGATGGGTGAATATCTCGACGCCCGATGGACCGCCTCGCGGCACAAGTTCCGAGGCTAAACAAATGCACCTCTCATCCATGAATTCTCCAAGCTGTTTGCGGACAAGTAAAAGTGGGGCAGACCCCCAGGTCTGCGGCTGGCCCCCTGGCCAGCCTGCCGAGGTACGGAAGATAGAGTCAAAGCTAACAATCCTTTCCCTCCTCTTACTATCCCCTACAATCGTCACCGCCCAGCCCACCTACGACTTGCTGCTAAAAGGCGGCCACGTCATCGACGCGAAGAACAAAATCAGCGCCGTGCGCGACGTTGCCATCCAAGGCGGCCGCGTCGCCGAAGTCAGCGCCCGCATCGATCCGGCGAAAGCGAAAAAGGTGATTGACGTAAGCGGCCTCTACGTCACACCCGGCCTAATCGACATCCACGCCCATACTTATGCCGGCACGGGCGAGCGCCGCTCCTATGCCGGCGATCTCAGCATCTATCCCGACGGGTACACGTTTCGAGTTGGCGTCACCACGGTGGCCGACGCCGGTTGCGCCGGCTGGCGAAATTTCGAGGATTTCAAGGACCGAGTGATAGACCGTTCCAGAACGCGCATCTACGCGTTCCTCAACATCGTCGGCAACGGCATGCGTGGAGGCCGCTACGAAAGCGATTTGAACGATATGGAAGTGAAGCCAGCCGCGGAGATGGCGCTTAAACACAAAGGGCTCATCGTCGGCATTAAGACCGCGCACTTCCCTGGCCCGGAATGGACGCCGGTGGATAACGCTATCGCCGCCGGTAACATCGCCAACATTCCGGTGATGGTGGATTTCGGTTCCAACAGACCGGAGCGGCCGTTGAGCGAATTGCTGATCAGGAAAATGCGGCCGGGTGATATTTATACCCACGTATATTCGGGTTTGCGTGGGGAACAGACCGAATCGGGCCACGCCAATCCGTCATTGTTTGAGGGCCGTAAGCGTGGGGTATTCTTCGATGTTGGCCACGGCGGCGGCAGCTTTCTGTGGCGGGTGGCCGTGCCGCTTATCAAAGACGGCTTTCTGCCCGATTCCATCTCCACCGACATTCATAACGGGTCGAACAATAACGGCATGAAGGATATGCTGAACGTCATGGATAAGTTTCTGGCAATGGGGCTTTCCGTCGATGAAGTGATCGCTAAATCCACTTGGAATCCGGCGCGGGAGATTCGGCAGGAGCAGTTGGGTAATTTGTCTGTAGGCTCACCGGCCGATGTTGCGGTGCTGCGTTTGGAGAATGGGAATTTCGGTTTTGTCGATATGTATGGGGCGCTGTTAAAAGGTTCCAAAAAATTAAGCTGCGAGATGACTTTTCGCGATGGGAAACTCGTTTACGAGTTAAACGGATTGTCCCGCACGGAGTGGGATAAATTGCCTGCAAATTACCGTTATCAAGGGGATTACAGTTGGGATGACAGGGCGCGAACGTTTACTTCTGGAACAAAAAAACAATAGCCAAAAATATCTATTGACAGAACTGAAATATGAGCGCAAAGTGTAGTCAGCAGTAAGTAGTCGAAAGAAGTAAACAGCAGTTTCAGAGTTGTTGACATCCATCCAAGCAAGGAGGTTGTAATAACATAGAACCTGACAACAGAGGGGGCGGTCAAGGCTAATTTTTTCCTTACGATTGGCGGTTTGAGTTCGGTGCGACCTTGATGTGTAACACATCCTCACCAAATGGACTTGCTGCTAGTTCGCGGATTTCGTGCACGTTCGGATTGCGCAACATTATGCGCAGGGCATCTAAAGCCCACATTGATGACGTCCACGCGAGTCTGCAAGGGGGAGAAAGATATGCGCTTACCGTCCCTTTCTTTTTTTTCGAACTTCCCTACTCCTTCATGCAATTCTTGGTTTGCATCCGCAACATCATTTAGATTATATTTAGGAAATTAATCAAATCCCAGCTATCCTAGTAGATGGGCCACGTTTAGACGAATGTCTCTCGCCCGCCCCCACCTTTACTAATGAACACCTGGAAAATTACGCTTGAATATGACGGCACGAAGTATCACGGCTGGCAGGAACAGAACAATGCCCGGACCATCCTAGGAGAGTTGCGTCAGGCTGCAGGCGAAC
>JAYVXT010000465.1:0-5310 GCA_043785065.1 Bryobacterales bacterium
CAAATTCGCCGCGCCTTCCGACGGGACTACCGTCGCCATGGCAATTCCCCGCACAAAAACTACGCGGTAGGAATTGGGAACGCCAAATTCGATCACATCGCCATGCAGCAAGGGTTTGCGCTGAACCCGCTCCCCATTGAGGAAGGTTCCGTGGCTCGATCCCAAGTCTTCAACGTAGTATTCTTCCCCATCCAACACAATTTGCGCATGACGGCGCGAAACACGGCTATCGCGAAGAACCAGCGAGTTATCGGGCTGACGGCCCATGGTGAAAGGAAGCGGCGCAATTGGAACCCGGGCGCTGTTGCCCGACGGCTGCTGCACTTCGACAAACGCCGGTAGTTGATGGGTACCGGCAGCGTTAGTATCGGAATCGCTCAGCATTCAGTAACTCAGACTGCTTTACGAACTCGCTGTTTCGATTTGCTTGTTCCCGCGGCCGCCTGTTCCACCTCTCTGGCGCGCAGGACTTGGCAATGGGAACAATAGCCGCCGATTTCGGTGCGAGCCAACAAAATTTGGAAACCGAAATCGCCCTCAATTTGGCGCCGCAGATTTTGTAAAGGCTCGCCAAAAAACTCCTCCACCTTGCCGCACCGCAGGCAAATGATGTGGGCGTGCTCCTGTTTCATGCGGGTTTCGTAATAATGCTGATCCCCGCCGTAGTGCATCAAATCCAGTTCGTCCACCAGTCCTTCCTGCTTCAGAAGCTTTAGGGTGCGGTAAACGGTAACCCGGTTCAACTTTGAATCTTTTTCCTGAGCTAATTGAAATAAGCTCTCGGCATCTAAGTGCTGGCCAGACTTGTCGATCAAATCGAGCAGGATTTGGCGTTGTCTGGTTAGACGTATTCCTTGTTTTTGCAGTGAACCTTTGGTGGTGGCAGGCATGAAGCGGACCTTCTACTATTCTGCCAGAGCCAGATAACGAACGGCATTCTTTAATACCCGTTGGACTTCGGGCTGAAAATAAATCGGATACGTTTCATGGCCCGGCCGGAAATAAAAAACCTTTCCTTTGCCGAATTTCCAAAGCAAGCCGTCGTTGCCATCTTGCATATCGTTCGCATACCGCCCTTCCAAAATCTTCACATCGGGCGTAGGAATAATGAAGGGATTCCAGTAGACCTCGGTCTTGGCAATTTCAAAATCCTTCACGCCTTTTGCGATTGGATGTCCCGGCGCAGCCACATGGATCGTTTCCGTTGCCCCACTATTGTCGACTTTGGCCCATTTGCCCGGCGTGCCTTCCAGCGGCTTGCCGCGATCAAAGGCAATTGTCTTCATGATGCGTTGAAAAGGCTTAGCGTAATGCGCGGAGTGAATCGGAAGAAAACCCATACCCCTTTCGCGAATGTGCTTCATGATGCGCTCCACATTTTCGTCGGTCACCAGCGCATGCTTCTTGTGTCCGAACCAAATCAGCACATCCGTCTTGGATAGCGCCTCTTCTGTTAGTCCCTGCTCGGGGTCCGCCAAATTGGCGACCGTTACTTTCACGTCATCCTCAGCGCCAAGAAAAGCCGCAAACTGGCCGTTAATGCCTTGCGGATAAACATCCTTTGGTTCCGTTCTTTCGCTCCAGGCCAGCACTCTGACGGTTCTGGATCCTTCAGCACTCAAGCCGGCCAAGGCTGAAAGAAAAAAAAGGATATAAAGCTTGCTACACATATTGGTTTGAGGCTACCACAGACCAGAGGACATATCTAAAAGGCTAAACTCAATTGAACCCGCATGCCAACGCTGAAAAAGCAATCTGCCCCAGGCTCGAATCTGAATAGCCCCGAACTTTACATCAATCGCGAATTGAGCATGCTGGCCTTCCAGCGAAGAGTCCTTGAGGAAGCCGCTGATGTGGCAAACCCAATTCTGGAGAGGTTGAAATTCATTGCCATCCTGGACGCCAATCTTGAAGAATTCTTTATGGTGCGCGTGGCCGGATTGCTTGCGCAAGTAGATTCAGGCAGCCAGGAGGTGGGCCCGGATGGAACCAAGCCCGCCGATCAACTTGCGGCAATTCGCATTGAATTCGCTAAATTGATGAAAGACGCGCACCGTTGCCTGGACCAGCAACTTATGCCTGCACTGAAACAATCGGGAATTTTTCTGCGACGGTTCGCGGAACTCGACGTGGCGCAAAAACAGCTGATCACCAAGTATTTTCATCAAACAATCTTTCCCGTGCTCACTCCATTGGCCTTCGATCCAGGCCGGCCATTTCCCCACATCTCCAATTTGAGTTTGAACCTCGCGGTATTGATCCGGGACAAGGATGGCGAGGAGCACTTTGCGCGCGTTAAGGCGCCGGACACCTTACCGCAGTTGATTCGCGTCCCTGATACAGGGAAGAAACGCTCAGCCGCGGTCACATTCGTTTGGATTGAAGAAGTCATAGCGGCCAACCTCGGCAAACTTTTTCCAGGAATGGAAATCGTGGCGGCTTATCCCTTCCATGTGACCCGCGACGCTGAACTCGCAATCAAGGAGCTGGAGGCCGAGGATTTGCTTGAAACCATCGCCGAGGGCGTGAAGCAACGCAAGTTCGGCACCGTTGTGCGTCTGATGGTGACTCGCGAAATGCCAAAATCCATTCTCAAGATTCTTGTAAGTAATCTGGAAGTAGACAAAGAGGATGTTTACAAAGTAGAAGGAGCCCTTTCCGCCAAACGGCTCATGCAATTGTTGAGCCTCAAAAGACCCGAGCTTAAGGAGCCTCCTCTGGCTCCGTACCTTGCGCCGGCTCTGGGGCCGGCCTCGCCCGATTTCTTTGGTGCAATTCGCAACGCAAGCATCTTGCTGCACCATCCCTACGAATCTTTCCAGCCGGTTGTTGAGTTTTTGCGCCGCGCGGCGCGTGATCCTGATGTGCTTGCAATCAAGATGGTGCTCTACCGCATCGGCCGGGATTCGCCAATTGTCGCTGAACTTCTGGAGGCCAACGCGAACGGCAAACAAGTCGCCGTGCTGGTGGAATTGAAAGCCAGGTTCGATGAGGAAAGCAACATTGAGTGGGCCAGACAATTGGAAAGCGAAGGCGTGCATGTCGTTTACGGTCTGCTCGGTCTGAAAATTCACTGCAAAGTGGCGTTGGTGGTGCGGCGGGAGGGTAAGTCGATTCGCCGTTACGTCCATATAGGCTCGGGGAATTATAATGCACTAACAGCGCAGCAGTATACAGATATCGGATTACTTACCACCGACAACGAGATCGGCGAAGATGCCACGGACCTGTTTAATTTTCTTACCGGATATTCAACAAAGAAGGACTACAAGCAATTACTGGTTGCCCCTGTTAATTTACGGCAAAGGTTCGAGGCTCTGATTCAACGCGAGATTGATCATCAGCGCGCCGGCCGCACCGGACGCATCATTTTCAAAATGAACGCGCTGGTGGATCCGGGTATCATCCGCGCACTGTACAGGGCATCGCAGGCGGGCGTCTCAATTGACCTCATTGTAAGAGGGGTGTGCTGCTTACGGCCCGAATTGGCCGGAATCAGCGATAACATTCGAGTCCGCAGCATCGTCGGACGTTTCTTGGAACACAGCCGCATGTATTCATTCGGAAACGGAGGATCGGAGGAGGTTTACGTGGGCAGTGCGGATTTAATGCCTCGGAATCTGGATCGCCGGGTTGAAGTACTGGTCCCGATTCTCTCCCCTGCGCTGATTCGAAGAATACATGAAGAAATCCTGGGTACTTGCCTCCGCGACAACGTAAAGTCCAGAAAAATGTTGGCCGACGGAACCTACAAAAAATTGATTGCCCCAGGCGCTGGCCGAGTCAACGCCCAGTCTATGTTGATGCTCAAGGCAAGCCAACAAAAAGGGGAATAACTTAAATTCCTGGAGGAACGGACTTACTATTCTGCTTCGATTTTTGTTCCCGATCCAAACGCAATTGCTCGTAAAGTTTTTGCTGTTCAGGTGTAAGAATACCGTTAACCTTTTCAATCTGCTCGGTCTTGATACGGTTCATATCGGGCTTCATTTTATCGCGGACTTCCTTGTATTGAAGCCGCGTTTGATCAAGTACCTTATTTACGCGATCCACCTGATCATCCCTTAGCCCCACGCGGCTCCGCATATCTTCCATAAACTGCTTACGGAAGGAGTCGGCATTGGGTGGAGGAATGCTAGTGGCATTGACGGTCTTCGCGGTATATAAATAGTGGCCAACCGCCCCAACGGCCATTCCGCTGGCGAACACTAGCACGAGTGATACAAACAAAGATGATTGTGATTTCATTCCTCTTCCACCAGAACAGGTTGGACAGCCTCGTCATGTTGAGTCTGGCTGAGAGAATTGTGCAATTCAGCTACCACTTCCCTATCATGCTCATCATCGAGAGAATCCAGATACGTGGCAAGCGGCGTTGAACCATTAGGGAATGGAGTAAGCAAGACTATTCCGAAGAGGAAGCAAAGACTAGCTGAGGCCGCCATCAACTTGCGTGTCCAGGCCATTACAAAAGTCTGGCGCCGCCGGACCTCAATCTTATTCCAAATTCCAGGAGTGAAAGCCGCGGACGGGGCGGGATCAGGAAATGCGGACCTATACGCCGCAAACAACTTATCTAGTTTTTGTTCTGAATCCATATCCGTTCCCTCGTACCCTTAAATTCTAATCATTTCGATGAGTCCGGTTCAATCACCCGTCCCCCGGAAAACTGCTCCGCCAACAATGCCTTTTCGCCTTGTAGCCGTCCGAAGGCCTTCAAAACACGCTGGCGAGCCCGGAATAACCGCACTTTTAAGGCGTTCTCGTTCACCTTGTAAACCTTTTCGAGTTCCTTTAAGGAAAGTCCTTCCACCTCTTTCAAGGTTAGAAGCAGGCGATCTTCTTCACTCACTTCACTCAGCAACGAACCAACCAACTCACGAACTTGCGCCTTGCGGTTATCTTCGATACTTTGATTGCTACTGGCCACCGCATCGGCCATCACCACCTGCTGCTCGCTCAAATCGCTCATCCGCAACTCATTCCGCCTCCGCTGCTTCCGCAAATAATCGTACGCGGAATTCACGGTAAGCCGATGAAGCCAAGGCTCAAACATTTCCGGCTCTCTCAATTGATCGAGCGAAAAATAAAGCCTGACGAATACTTCTTGGGCCACATCCTCAACATCTTCAGGTTTGCCGATTAGTCTCCCAATCGTTCCAAGGATGCGTTTTCTGTAGGCTTGGATTAACTGATTGTAGGCGGCATCTTCCCCACCTTGAGCCCTTTTGACCAGCTCAAAATCAACCAGCATGCCGTACCATTTGGAAAAGGCTTAACTCGGTCATTTTATAAGGCGTTGTCACCTAT
>JAYVXT010000466.1:0-5301 GCA_043785065.1 Bryobacterales bacterium
TACACGCATTCGTACTGATCGGCAAAGCGAATAGCACACTCATAATCCGGTGGGCCATCGCCGGTACCGATGCTCATCATATGTGTAACGCCGGCAGCAAGAGCGCGGTCTATTACCGCCTCGCGATCTTCAGCGAAGCGGTCGTCATCCAGGTGGCAGTGGGAATCGATCATTTTAGCCGAGCGCCTATGGGGATATCTTCGAGAAATCCAGCCAGTACCGGTTTGCCGCCTTCAACGGAAGCAGCTACTACCATGCCCTGCGATTCAATCCCTTTCAATTTACGAGGGGCCAAGTTGGCGACGATCACCACTTTTCGGCCGACCATTTGTTCGGCTGTGTAGGCCTCGGCAATGCCGCCAACAATAGTGCGCGGCTGCGCTTCACCAATGTCGATCTTCATGTGCAGCAGTTTGTCCGAACCCTTCACACGTTCGGCGCTCAGCACTTGTCCGACGCGCAGGTCGACCTTCACGAAATCGTCGATGGCTATAGTGGGTGTATCGATGGTGATGCCTGTTTTTTCGGCAACCTTACCCAGCAACTGGTTCTGCCGCTTGGTTTCGGCTTCTTCCAGTTCGCGCATTTTTTCAATTGCTGGAGCGGCCTCAATACGCATGAATACTGGCTCTGGTTTCAGTGTGACTTGGCCAGCGGTGAGCTGGCCCCATTCGAGATTTGCAAACCGGACGTCTTCCACGCGGCCTGGCATTCCAAGCTGCGCCCAAATCTTCGCGGAGGATTCAGGAAGCACGGGGGCAAGCAACGCGGTGGCGATGCGAACCACTTCCGCCGCGGAATACAGCGTGTGGTTCAGCTTGGATTGCAATTCCGGCTCTGGCTTCTTGGCCAAAGTCCACGGGGCTTGCTGCACGATAAATTTATCGGCGGCGGCAATCAAGCTCCAAATGGTTTCGAGCGCCTTTGAGAATTCGAAGTTCTCATAGGCAGCAAGAGTTGCGTCAATCACTGGCTTTACTTCAAACGGGCATTCGCCATCGGCCGGGGGAATTGCGCCGCCACGGTATTGGTGAATCATGCTGAGCGTGCGGCTGGCCAGATTGCCCAGGCCATTCGCCAAATCCGAATTGAAGCGGGCCACTAGGGCATCGAAACTGAACGTGCCGTCGGAACCGAAAACGATTTCCCGCAGCAGGAAATAGCGGAGCGCGTCGGCCCCCATCACCTCGCGGATCGGTTCTGCGCGCACGATGTTGCCGCGCGATTTCGACATCTTGTCGTTCTCAAACAGCAGCCAGCCGTGGGCAAAGATCTTCTTCGGCAGCGGCAGGTCGGCAGCCATCAAAAAGGCGGGCCAGAAGATGGCGTGGAAGCGGACGATTTCCTTGCCGATCAAGTGAAGATCGGCGGGCCACAAGCCTTCGGTGTCCTTCACGGCGGACATGTAGGCGATCAGCGCGTCGAACCAAACGTAGAACACATGGTTGCCCGGCACTGGCACAGGGATGCCCCATTTGATGGTGGTGCGCGTGATGGAAAGATCCTTCAATCCGCCTTTCAAAAAAGCCACGGCTTCGTTGCGGCGAATGGCGGGTTCCAAAAATCCGGCGTTTGCATCGAACAATGCCAGCAATTTGTCTTCAAAGGCGGACAGCTTAAAGAAATAATTTTCTTCGGTTACGGTCTCCGTTGGACGGCCGCAATCGGGGCAAGGGTCGCCGGGCTTGGCGTCGGTTACGTACAGTTCGCACGAAGTACAGTATTGACCGGTGTAGCTGGACGGGTAAATGAAACCGCGGTCGAGGCAGCGCTTGAAAAGCCACTGCACAGTTTCGTGATGCTTGGGGTCGGAGGTGCGCTGGAAGCGGTCGATGGAAAGGTTGAAGCGTTTCCATTGTTCGCGAAACTCTTCAGAAACAAGATCAGTGAACTCTTCGGGCGATTTATTGGTGGCTTTGGCGGAGCGTTCCACTTTTTGGCCATGTTCGTCGGTACCCGTTGCGAGTGTTACGTTGAACCCCTGCATGGTTTTGTAACGCTTGATCGCATCGGCGGCGATGGTGGTGTACGTGTGGCCTATGTGGGGCGCGGCATTTACGTAATAAATCGGCGTGGTCAGATAATATTTTTCGGACATTTGAAATTAAATCCCTTTGCGGTACGCGAAATTGGCTTCGGCAAGTACCTGTCTTAACGGAACTCCGGCTTCCACCGCGAGCTTCCGGCAATCTTCATATTCCGGCGTGAATCCCTGTGCGGTGACTTTCACATTCACCTTGCCCCAGAGCGTATCCACCGCAACCATTTGACGTGGCGCGGTACGGCGTTCAGCCACATGCATTCGAACGCCGAGAGTAGTGGTTTCCGCCATCAAGACTGCCGCGAGCTTATCGCGATCCTCCGGCCGTGCGATGACGGTGACGAGTGTGCCCTGGCGGCTCTTCTTCATCAGCAGCGGTTGCAGCGTGACGTCAAGCGCGCCGGAATCGAAAAGACGCTCCATGGCGTGGCCGAGCAGTTGCGGAGTTGAATCATCGATGTTAGCTTCGATCACGGCCACTGTTTCGCTTTCGGCGGCGGTGAGCAGTTCGCCAATCAGGACGCGCAGGACGTTGGCCTGTGTGGGAAAATCCTTCGTGCCCGCGCCATAGCCTGAGGCGGTGATTTTCATTGGCGGCAGCGTGCCCCATTGCGTGGAGAGTGTGGCGGCAAGCGCTGCGCCGGTGGGCGTTGTGAGCTCAAAGATGGGACCGCTTGAATAGATTGGCAAGCCTTCGAGCAGGCGCGCGGTGGCGGGAGTGGGGACGGGCATCACACCGTGATCGGCTGTGACGGTTCCCGATCCGACGTTCAGCGCAGAGGAGCGCACTTCGTCGATGCCGAGTTGATCGAGCAGGTGGCAAGCGCCGACGATGTCGGCAATGGAATCAACGGCGCCGACTTCATGGAAGTGAACTTTTTCGATGGGCACGCCGTGAACGGAGGCTTCGGCGTCGCCGAGTTTGCGGAAGACATCGGATGCCATTTTCTTCGCGCGCGGGGTGAGGAGGGAAGCCCCGTCTATCATGCGGAGGATGGGTGCGAGATGGCGATGGGCTTTTTGTTCGCCGTGATCGACATCGAACTTGGTGGCGGCGATGCCGCGGCGTTTCGTCTTTTCCGCGCGGTAGGACGCGCCGGTGTTGAGCGATTCGAGTGCGGCGAAGAGAGCGGGGGCGTCGCCGCCGGCGTCGAGGAGCGCGCCTACGGTCATGTCGCCGGCGATGCCGGAGAATGCGTCAAGGTAACAGATTTTCATGGGGAGGGCCTGTGCTTTTATTTTAGCAGGGGTGGGTTAGTCTCGATGCTTCACGAAAATGGAGACGAGAAAGTCTTGGGCTATCTGTTCGTTTCGAATCGATTTCCAAATCCGGAAAGCTTGTTCGGCGGCGTTTGCTTCACGAACCGCTTGCGTTCGCGTCCAAGAAGTTGAATTGTCATAGTCGGCGATATGCCGCTTATCCTGCAAACGGACAAAAGTTTGCGCGACCATTCTAAGGCTTGAGACTACATTGGGATTTTCGCCCACAAATGGAAACTCTCGTCCGTTACAAACTCGATTGGCAGCCGCTTTCATGGTCTTGTGATCGAATGCCCTTGCAAGTTTGGGCCGACTACTAAGCTTGCTCCAGTTGGCGACGGTTTCTTGAATCAGGAAATGGAACAGCCCGTAGTATGCGGTTGAAACCGACCTCCTAAGGCTTGCTTGTTTCGGGTTTTTCGGTTCATTGTGAACTAGTAGCAGAGCCTGTTTGAGCAGGTCGTCGTGATACGCCATCTATGATTCACAACCACTCCGGATCGTTTCTTTTCGCTTGTTCCGACTTACTGCGGTAACTATAGTAGGGTATGAGTCCCCAGTTCTCCAACGGGTGGATCTCTTGGTTCAATTTCGCCTCAATTCGATTAGTTACATCCCAAAGAGTGGCTTCGGCGCTGGCACTATCGGTAAGAACGATGCGGAAGAAAATGGAGGGGTCTCCACCAGTATCTTCGCCAATATTGAAGTTTACGCGAACGGCCTCTTTGCCTAACTTTCGGATAGACTGATCCACGATTTTTGTCAATTGGGACTGGTTCACTAAGCCGCTTTGGACGATGGGCATGATCTCATTATCCTCCAAATTGGGGATCAAGCTGTAACTGCGGGCTGAGGGCGGCGACGCCGCTGCATAGGTCCGCATTAGAGTCGATTCGCCAGCAAGCTTTTAATGAAGAGGCCCGGAGATCGATTTTCGGCGGAGGTGGTGGAGCGGTCAACCGGGTTCACCTGTAGAATAAAGCAGAATGAACAGAAAATCCTTAACTGCGAAAGACGCTTTGGACCTCGTGACTCGCGACGAGGACCATTTCTTCGATAGAAAGGCGTGAATGGCGGCGGGGAAAACAATTCAGAAGATCGCAGTCGCTTTTGCAAATGCCGACGGCGGTGATTTCGTTATAGGTATCGCGGATTTGTCAAACGAGCCTATGGCTGCCAAACGATAGCAAGGTGCCGAAATAGTAGAAAATTTCAATAGCCACTTGCAGGCGATTAGCAAGATTAAGCCTGCATTGAATGTTGAATACACCGTCTTAAGCGCCGAAGGCATTGGGGGTCTGGTATTGCTTGTTCGGGTCGAGAAGAGTCCCGAAGTCCACCAAACAGCAGATTGTTCTGTTTATGTAAGGCAGGGTGCACAGTCTCTGCCGGTGAAAGACTCGCAAAGAATAATGGAGCTTCAATTCGCAAAAGGGGCAGCTAGTTTTGAAGACCAAATTCTAACAAACACCACAACAGAAGAAGTTACAGAAGGCGGTGAGCTTAAACGTTTTTTGTCAGAGCATTCCCCCAAATCGGATCCACTCGAATTCGTTCTCAATCAGAATCTGGTGGACCGCAAAACCTGGGAGCCGAAAGTTGCTGGAGTCCTGTTGTTCAATGACAGCCCCGCGACTGTGCTTCCGAGAAAGTGTTCCGTGAAAATTGTAAGGTACGAAACAAGGGAAGATGATCCAGAACGCGATCATCTGAAATCGGCAGTAACAATTGAAGGGCCGCTTTACCCTCTGATCCATAAAACGGTGGATAGCGTAACTGAGATTATGTCGAAAGTAGCCGTCTGGACGACTACGGGTTTGAAAACACATCAATACCCGCCGGAGTCAATATGGGAAATCGTCGTAAACGCTATTATTCATAGGGACTACTCCATCTCGGATGACGTCTCAGGTTAGGATCTTCGACAATCGTATCGAAATTGTCAGCCCAGGAAAGCTTCCAGGATACGTAAGTGTGCACAACATTTTGGAGGCTCGTTA
>JAYVXT010000467.1:0-5292 GCA_043785065.1 Bryobacterales bacterium
TTGCCCGCGTGAATGAAGTAAGCATCGGCGTCAATTGTGAAGCGGTTCGTCTTGAAGACGGCGCCGAACTGGAACGTCTTCGTTTGCGTCGGCTTCGGAATTACCGCCACGACCGCGTTCTTCACATCGAAAACGCTGCTGGGCGGGATTACGTTGCCGGTGGCGTATTGGCTGTAAACCGACCAGTTATTCTTCAGGCGATAGCGGGCGTCAACGGTAGGTTGCCAAGCGCGATAATTGGCAGTGTGCGTCAAAAAGTCGATTGCGCCGCTGCAGATCCCCGCAACCACCTTGCCTCCAATGCAACCGATCGTCTTACCGTTATCGGAGTACTGCAGCAAATGGACGTTATAGTTGGTCATCTTGAATCCGCCCGTGATGCTTAACCGCTTGGTCACGCGCAGTTGGTATTGAGCAAAAGGCTGCGACGACTGGGTAATAAACTTCTCATGGAAGTTGGGCGATAAAAGATCGATCCAGGTTCGAGGATCCACC
This sequence comes from Bryobacterales bacterium, assembly GCA_043785065.1. GTDB lineage: Bacteria > Acidobacteriota > Terriglobia > Bryobacterales > Bryobacteraceae > JANXSF01. The sequence continues at coordinate 496 of JAYVXT010000467.1, forward strand.
GGCGTTTGAAAACGGTCGGTGTTGGCCCATTCATACCAGAAGCCCGCGCGGAACGTGCCCCACTTCGATTCCTGGGTGACGTTCGCGGTGTCCCCAAATTTCCGGTAGCTGTTTAACTTGTCTGTTGCACTGGTGGTTGTGATGCTTGTGCCATTGTTGTATTGCTGGTGATTATAGTAGCGATTGGAGTAAGACTTGTTCTCCACCCTCCAGCCCTTGCCCAAATCCGAATTAATGCCCACATACTCAAAATCGGTCGGTATCTGGTAATAGTTGAACTTGTAATAAAGCGGATCGTTCGGGTTGTTGTTCAGCAAGTAATTGTTGCCGAATTGCTGGACGGCAGCGCGCGTTGGTCCCTTGACGTTCGGTGTATTGGACGCTAAATCCACCACGCCTGTGAAGGCTGTAAGGACAGTCTTTTCCGTAAACTTGAACTGATACTTAGCCGAACCGGCCCAGCGGTCTTGATAGTTGTAAGTTTGGTAGCCATCGGATGATAAATTGTGGACATTCAACAGAAGGCTGTTCTTCTTGTTCTTCCCGCCGAATAGGCCCGTATCATAATCCAGGCTCAACATACGCGTGTTGAACGATCCGTAAGAAATGGCGCCCATGATGTTTTGGTCAACGGTCGCCTCACGCGATAGAAGATTGATGGAGCCGCCCGAATTTGCGGGACCAACAGAGGTGGCGTCACCCGGACTTCGATCAAATACGGTGCTGCCGATAAACGGCGTGGGAAACCATACCCAGGAATGGTGCGTGGGATCGTTCGTGTCGTTGAATGGAATTCCATCGAACGTCATATTGTAGAATCCGTCTTTGAAGCCACGGAAGAAGGTTTTCGTATCGCCCAACCCGGGGCCGTTAGGGCTGACGCTGAAGGTTCCCGGCGACATCTGCAGCACGTCGGAATAGTCTCCCGTGGAAGAAATGAAATTGCGGATGTAAGTGGCGCTGATGATAGATTCGGCGCTCTTGGCTTCCAGCGAAGATTGCGAAGGGGCAGCTTCCACTGCCAAAGTTACAGCGGCCTCCACAACCAGAACTTGCGACAACGAGGCGACATCCATTGAAATGGGCACAGTGAGAGTGGCCCCTGACGCTAGCTTTAACCCTGTCCGGCTTCCGACTGCGAATCCACTTGCCACTACGTCCACCGAATAGGAACCTGCGGGAAGTCCCGGCACTGAAAATCGGCCGTCTGTTCCAGTGGCGGCAGCGCGGACCGCGCCGGATGCCTCGTTTTTCACGGCGACAGTTGCTTGTGGTATCGGACTGCCTGCTTTATCCAGAACGGTTCCGGCCACCGAGGCGGTGCCAGTAACGTCGACCTGCGCATGAAGCGTTGCTTGATCTTCAACAACAAAAGCCAAGATTGAAATTGCAGCAAGTAGACTTCTAGCCTGTTTCATTTATATCCTCATGAAGATTATTTTGGGAGACTCTCAACTATACCCGGCAAATATGACGATTGGATTGCAGAAATGTTGCAGTTTTGGAACAAAGCGCCGTTTTTAATTAATAGGATGAAAGGAAAAAATGGCGCTGCAATTAACGACTTCCTACCTCGCCGATTCCCTCGACCAACTTCGTTTTTCAAGGACTTGGCAAAGAGCGCCGTACCCTTACCGCTCGCGGAGTGACTTATTCCATGATGCATGCCATCTACAGGCAAGTTGCAATCGCCGAGTGCGGACAGGAAAAGCAATTCAACCTTAACTTGGGCGGCCGGTATTCTGTCAACACCTTCACTTTTACTTTACGCCGCGCTTGTGTCCGGCGCGTATTTAAGGTTTAATGATATTTATTGTTATCGATTTGGGGGTCGGTATGTTGACACGCTTGGCTATCGGTTTTCTCTGCGCTCAGTTCGCGCTTGGCCAGGCACCCACGGCAACCATAACCGGTCACATCACCGATAGCAGCGGCGCTCCTGTTCAAGGAACCAAGATTGCGCTTCGCCACCTCGATACGAATCAACAAAACAACACCAATACGAATGAGCACGGTGATTATAGGCTCATCAATCTCGCGCCCGGCAATTATGAAATCATTATTGAGCACACCGGCTTTCATCGGATCAAGGAAGTAAGCTATGAATTACAGTTGGATCAAACCGCGCGCTTCGATGTGAAACTCGAAGTTGGGAGCGTCACGGATACCGTTGAAGTGAAAGCGGAGACTCCGGTTCTTAGCACCGAAAGCGCCGTTCGTGGCGACGTCATCGCCAGTCAGGAGATCGCCGAAACGCCACTTGACGGCCGCGACTTCACCGACATTGCGCTGCTGGTGGCCGGAGTCGGGCGCAAAGCCCAGGGGGCCAGCGGATCAGGATTCACGATTAACGGCGCGCGCAGTGATAACACGAATTTCGTCATTGATGGGTTCAATGATCAGAACCCGCGCAGCGGCGGGGCGCAAGCCCGTCCGCCCATTGACGCTTTGATGGAATTCAAGATGCAAACCAGCAACTATCAAGCCGAGTTGGGCCGTCTCGCCGGGGGCGTGATGAGCGTCGCGCTGAAGACCGGCGGCAATCGCTTACACGGGACGCTGTTTGAATATCTTCGCAATGACAAGTTTGACGCCCGCAATTTCTTCGACCCATCAACCCCCAGCCTTCGCCGCAATCAGTTTGGCGGCGTCGTGGATGGCCCTGTAATCCTTCCAGGAATCTACAACGGACACAACAAAACATTCTTTTTGGGCAGTTGGGAAAGCTACCGGCAACGCGTGAGGCTTAATAAACTCGGTCAGGTTCCAACCGAGTTGGAACGCAGCGGGGACTATTCAAAGTCCATTGACGCCGGTGCGCCCATCCTTCTGAAAGACCCGTTCACCACCGCCGCTTGCACCACCACGGTCCGCGCCGGATGCTACGCCAACAATAGGCTGCCCCTCTCACTGGTATCTCCAATCGCCGCGAAGTTAATGGCTTACTTCCCGCTACCCAATCGCGCCGATGTGAACAACTTCGCCGCGCGCGCCAAGGATTCGGACAATTGGGACAGCTACCTTGGCAAGCTCGATCATCGCTTCAAGGATAACGACACCTTTTCCGCCCGTTATCTGCGGCGCAATAATGACACGGGCAATCCTTTCGCCGGAAGCCCCATTCCAACTTTCGGCAACCGCACCAACGATTCGCAGGAACTTGGCGGCATTACTTGGACACATCTGTTTTCGCCTAGCTTAATTAATGAAGCCCGCGTTGGCCTTACACGTACCGTCAGCAATGTGACAAACTTATCGGACGACAAGGATTACTCGGCGGTGTTCGGCATCAAGGGAGGAACTACCGACCCGCGATTGATCGGATTTCCACGCATCACCATTCGCGACTTGGTGGCTTTGGGCGGACCTACGGCAAACCCCGTCGATTTCTCCGTCACAACCTATCAATATGCCGACACGATGACCCTGGTTCGAGCCAGCCACGTAGTGAAATTCGGTTTCGATATGCTGCACACGCAGTTCTATGAAACCGCCAATGACAATTCGCGCGGAACGTTCAACTTCTTGGGGCGCTGGACCAATTCGCCGTTCGCCGATTTCATGCTCGGGCTTCTAAATAGTACGTCGCGGCAGCAAGGCACCCTGCATTCCTATCTCTATTCAGGCAATCAAAGCCTGTTCGTGCAGGACGATTACAAAGTGCGTCCTAACCTTACGCTCAATGTTGGTTTGCGCTATGAGTTTCTTCGCCCCATGACTGAAAAATACGGACGCCTGGCAAACTACATTCCGGAGCTGGGTAAATTGGTATTTTCCTCGAATCAGGGATTGACGGATTTCGACTCCAAAATCAGCGCTGCCGGCCTCACCGGAAAAGTAGTGCTTGCCAAGGACGTCGGTATTCCCGATTCGTTGGTCTATTCGCCAAAGGACACTTTCGCCCCGCGCTTCGGATTCGCCTACCGTCCAAAGGGCTCCAACTCGGCGGTGATTCGCGGCGGATATGGCATTTATATCGGCAACTCCATTTCCAATCCTGTTCGAGCCGATTTGGCCGCCACCTTCCCGTTTACACTTTCGCAGACGTTTGCCAGCACCACCAGCAATGTTAAGGTGCTTACGTTTGATACACCCTTCCCCGACAGCAAATTGGTGCTGGCCGGCGCCACCAACTCCGCTGGTTACGAACTGCACGCCAAGGCGCAGAACAACCAAAGCTGGAATCTTACAACGGAAAGGATGATTGGCTCTTCCACCGCCATTGAGATCGCCTACATAGGTTCCAAAGGCACGCACCTATCGCGCCGCTACAACATCAATCAGCCGTTTTACGATCCCTCACTAAAAGTGAACGGGGCTTTCCCCAGGCCGTTCCCCAACTTCAATACGATCAACTTCTACAGCTTTAGTTCCAATTCGATTTTCAATTCGGGCGTGGTAACCTTGCGCCGAAACTTCCGCAAGGGCATCTTTTACCGCGCATCCTACACTTACGCAAAGTCCATTGACGACGCCTCGCAAATCTCCGGTAATTCAACGGGCGGGTATCCAGGCGCGCAAGACGCGCGGAACTTGAAGCTTGACCGCGGCCGCTCCGATTTTGATGTCGGTCATTCTTTTCTGATGAGCTTTTCGGCCGTGTCCCCCTGGAAGAACTTTGCAGCGAAGGGCTGGACACTATCCGGCTCCGGTCGCGCCTACACCGGACTTCCGTTTACGCTACGCACTTCCAACGTCAACCTTGCCACGGGCGAGGCAAACAGGCCAGACCGGATTCGCAAAGGAACGCTGGACAGCCCCAATGCGCAGAAATGGTACGACGTCTCTGCATTCCCG
>JAYVXT010000468.1:0-5287 GCA_043785065.1 Bryobacterales bacterium
AAACGGGCTCTCGCACGAAGCTGCGACCACTGGTCATCGCCGGTCAATGACGCCCATGCCAATTGCCGTGCTTCCATTGAGCCAAAACCTAACTGGAAAACAAGTTCATCGCGTGCAATCACATGTGCTTCATGCGATTCCAGCAACTCCGTCAACGCTGCGGCACATGCCGCTTCGCCCTTGTACCGTCGCACCTCAACCACCGCCGCATCCGATTCGCACTCCAGGAAAGCCGGCATTTGCTCGGCCGCCACTGCCCGATACGCACGCGTCTTTCCGTTACTTGGGTGAAATATGGGCGCGCCCAATGCCGCTATGAATCCCCGGCGTTGCATAATAGTCAGGTTACCCTAATGCGCACGTCGCTCAAAGTGTGTTTTGTTATATTGGTGTTGCCCTTACTGGTCGCTCAAAGTTGGCGGACCCCGGCCGGCACGCGCCCCGCCATACGCCGTCCAGGCGCGGAATCTATTTTGCCCGGCGGCCGCATCATCTCACCCCTTGGCCGGCAATTCTCCACAGGCGCGGGGCCTTGGGGTTTGGCGGTTAGCCCTAACGGCAAAACCGTTGTTAGTTCCGACGGCGGACCCAACAAATATTCGCTCTCCGTTCTGATGAACGAAAAAGAGGGTTGGCGTGGCATCACGCATACGGCCATCAAGAAAGGCGAGAAAGAAAAAGAGACCGATGACGATTTCTATTCCGTCTTCATGGGCCTGGCGTTTGATGACGATAAAGACGTGTTCGCAAGTGAAGGCAACTCGGGCAATGTGCGGATCATCAACGCGCAAAGCGGCCGCACCAAACATATTTTTCGTTTGAATTACGGCAACTATAAGGACTCCTATTCCGGCGATCTTGCCTATGATCGCGCACGCGGCGTGTTGTATGTGGTGGATCAAGCTAACTTCCGTGTTGTGGCTCTCGACGCCAAAAAACGGCGCATCATTTCCAGTACTCGCGTGGGCCGCTTGCCATTTGCCATCGCACTCTCGCCCGATAAGACTCGCGTGTGGGTCACTAACATTGGCATGTTTGAGTACTTACCCATACCCGGAGCAGACAAACGTGGAGCGCGGGCTACGGGGCTTGAGTTTCCGGCGTTTGGTTTCCCAAGCCGCGAATCGGCTGAAGGAGCGCGACGGCCGAACGCGCGTGGCGAAACCGTACAGGTCCCCGGCTTGGGCGACCCCAACGTGCAGGAAGCCAACTCAGTTACCGTGATCAACGTGGATCAGCCGGATTCGCCAAAGGTGGAAGCCTTCATTCCCACCGGCCTTCCGTTTGGCGCCAAGGGCAGCCTAGGCGGATCCAGCCCGTCGGGTGTTGTTGTCAGCACCGACAAAGCGTACGTTGCCAATGGGCACAACGATTCCATCACCGTCATCGATACGAAGACACTTAAAGTGGAAGCGGAAATCGACATTCGCATTCCTGGTTTGGAAGCCTTGCGAGGCGTGCTGCCTACCGCGCTGACCATTGAAGGCGATTGGCTGTTGGTTGCCGAATCAGGTATCAATGCCATTGGTGTAATTGATCGCAACAAGCATAAGGTGCTTGGCCACGTGCCGGTGGGTTGGTTCCCGACGCGTATTTCCGTGCATGATGGCCGTGTGTTCGTCTCCAACGCGAAAGGCAATGGCACTGGCCCCAACGCTAATAGGCAACGGGCGCTGCCGGTCAGTTTTCAAGGGCTTTTTAGGCGTGGCAGTATCTCCATGTTCCCCTTGCCATCGGCGTCGGAACTAGCGGGACACACGGCTCGTGTGATGGCCGCGAACGGTTTCGTGAGGCAGAAGGAGAAAGACCGTCCCCTGCCTGAAGACATTCGATATGTGGTGATGATCGTCAAGGAAAACCGCACGTTCGACGAAGTTTTCGGAGATGTTGAAAAAGCCGCGAACGGGCCTGTGGAAGGTTCGTACGATTTGGCTCGCTTTGGCACGCGCGGCATTGTATTCCCGGACCGCAAGGAACTGAGGCAGCGCTTCAGCATGCGCAATGTGAACGTCACGCCCAATCATCATGAGATCGTACAACGCTGGGCGATGAGCGATAACTTTTATGCCGATTCGGAAGTCAGCGTGGACGGCCATCACTGGCTAGTGGGATCGTATCCGAATGCTTGGACGGAATCAACCTTGATGGCGGCTTACGGTGGGCAAAAGGATTTTCGATTTCCGTCGAGCGCGCCTGGACGCTATCTGTTCACCGGCAGCAACTCATCGGTGCATCCGGAAGAGCAGTTGGAGGCAGGCGCGATTTGGCATCATTTCGTGCGCCATAATGTACTGTTCCGTAACTATGGGGAAGGGTTTGAATTGGCCGGCGCCGATGAAGGCGAAGGGCTGAAGCCAACTGGCGCGCGTTTTTTGACCAACGTTCCCATGCCCGATCCGCTGTATCAGAACACGGCGCGCGACTATCCTAATTACAACACCAACATCCCCGATCAATTCCGCGCCACGCAGTTTATTCAAGAAGTGGAGCGCGACTATGTACGTCCGGGAAAGGATCTGCCGCAGTTCATCTACATTCACTTGCCCAATGATCATACGGCGAAGCCACGGCCCGAGGATGGCTACCCGTTCACCGCGTCGTATGTGGCCGACAATGATTACGCCCTTGGCCGCATCGTGGAGTTTTTATCGACCACGAAGTGGTGGAAGCAGATGGCGATATTCGTTACCGAAGACGATGCGCAAGGCGGAGTGGATCACATTGATTCGCACCGCACCGTAATGATGATCGCCAGCCCTTACGCGAAGAAAAATTACGTATCACATATCAACACAAGCTTTCCCGGATTATTGAAAACTATCTTCCGCTTGTTGAAGATCCCCGCGCTCAATTTGTATGACGCGGCGGCCGCCGACCTTTCAGACTGCTTCACGGCGGCGCCCGACTTTACCACCTACCAACGACAGGCGATTGTTTCCGAGCTCTTTGACCCCGCCAAAGCAAAGGAGCCGAAGGACGGAGAAACATCGGTGAAGGGGCCGAAGATGGACGACCCTCGCTTCCTTAAGGAACAGCATGAGCGCGAACGCCGCTAGTCGAGTCATAATCAAAGCATGAGCACCAATAAACCCACTCGCCGGCAGTTTGGCGCCGCCGCTGCCGCCACCGGATTGCTGTTTGTGAAGCCCGGCCAAGTTCGCGGATCGCAAGCCAATTCGTCGGTTACCATAGGCTTGGTTGGCTGCGGCAACCGCGGCATGTATGTCAGTGGGCTTTTCGCGCAGAACGAACTGGCGCGCGTAGCCGGTTATACCGACATCTACGAAGATAAGTTCGCCGCCGCCGCCGCGAAGTATTCGGGCGCCAAACGCTTCAAAGATATTGACGCGGTACTGGCCAGCGACCTTGACGCCGTGTTGATCGCCACACCCGCCTTTCTGCATCCGGAACATTTTGAAAAAGCGGTGGCCTCGCGCAAGCATATCTTTCTTGAAAAGCCCGCCGGCGTGAATGCCGAAGGCTGCTTACGCGTGCTGGCCGCCGCCAAACGCGCCGACCCCAACAAACGCATCACCATGGACTTTCAACAACGCTATGGCAAGGATTACCGCAAGGCTTACGAGATCGTAAAGTCCGGCGATTTGGGTCCGATTAAACAGATTCGCGCCGCATGGATGGGTGGCGGTCCACCAATTAAAACAGGCCACGCCCCTTCGGAGGAGAAGATCCGAAACTGGTTCTTCTATCGCGAACTTTCCGGCGACATCCTCATTGAACAGGACTGCCACAATATCGACGTGGTGAACTGGTTCATGGGCGCGCATCCGGTACGCGTCAGTGGATATGGCAGCCGCGTTTCGCGCACGCAAATCGGCAATGTCTACGACAACCTAAGCCTTAGTTTCCAGTTCGCCGACGGCACGATTTTCAGCTATGCCGCCAATCAGTTCGGCAATCCTGGATGGAACGACATTTCGGAGACGTTCGTCTGCGCCAACGGTGTTGTAAACGTCGGCCGCAAAGGGTACACGATCTACCGGCCTGGCAAGCCGGATGAGAAGGCCGAAACCAAGTACGACATTACAAAGGACAACGTGGATGCCTTTGTGGACGGAGTTCGCACCGGCAAAATGGAGAACGCCGCGCTATGGGGCGCCGAATCGTCGCTAGTGGCGGTGATGGCTTTGCGCGCCTGCGTTGAAGGCCGCGAGATGACTTGGGACGCTGTAAACCGAGGGTAGCTTCGCATGGCGAAGATAGCTGCCCTGTTGGTCCTGTTCGTTGGTGCGGTAAGTGGCGGTGAGGCGGAAACATTTCTGTCCTCATGCTGCGCCTTCACTCCTATAGAGTTGGAACGCCTGGCGAAGAGCGAGGCAATCGCCCGCTTGATCAGGTCTCCTGATCGTGAAATGTCGATTTTAGGCGCGGTGAAGTTGCGCACCTCGAAGGAGGAGTTCCTTACCTGGTTCCGTAACTTGGACAACTTCAAGTTGATGCCGATCGTCGCGGAAGTGAAGATGTTCCACAATCCGCCCCGTCCGGAAGATTTAACGGCGCTTTCATTGGACACTCAGGAAGTGCGCGAAGCTCGGAATTGTGTGCCCGGGAAATGCGGACTAAAGCTTAGTAGCGAAGAGATGGAGCGTATCAAGAAAGGAGTGGATTGGGCCCTTCCCGATGCCCATTCCAAAGCCACCGATCAAGCCCGGGCAATGTTGCTGGACTATGTGAAGGACTATTTTGCGCGAGGCAACGCGGCGTTGGGAAAACTAAACGATAGGGGCGCGGGTTCCAGTATTGCGGAGACATTTACCGCCTTGAATGCTAATTTCCCTTATTTGAAGGAGGCCTTCCCTGAAGTCTTTAAGGAATTGATGACCTTTCACGGAATGGGACGAAGCAGCCAAGACCAATTCGTCTATTGGTCAAGAGAGAAATATGGATTTGGGTTAAAGCCCTTGCTGAATATCATTCATGTCTCGATCTTCAAGCAGAGGCCGGATGTGATCCTCATCGCATCGCAACAGATCCGTTCCACTCACTATTTTGATGGCTCCTTTGGTGTGACCATGCTGGTGGATGCGCCTGGGGGCGCTTATCTGGTTTACATAAATCGTTCCCGCATCGACATGCTGCGCGATGCCGGATGGTTGAAGCGAACGTTGATTGAGCGCAGCCTGCCCGGGGCCACGCGCCGGGAAATGATCGGAATAAGAGATCGCGTGGGGAAGACTTACGTGGCGCAGCCGCGGCTAAAGGATTAGTCTTCACTCTTCGCTTCAGGCGCAACGGCCGGATCGAACGGGACTTTCTCAATCATGAGATT
>JAYVXT010000469.1:0-16202 GCA_043785065.1 Bryobacterales bacterium
GACTCTAGATCCGGCCAAACGTCCGCAAGGCGCGTCATCAAAGGAATAAACATAAATAAACTTACTCTTTCGTTTCTCACTCCGGTCCTGTGGGCGCAAATCGAAACCGGCTCAGTCGTCGGCAGAGTAGCCGATCCGTCCGGCGCCAAAATTCCGGGAGTTCACGTCGTAATCAACAGCAATCGCACTGGCCGCGTCACCATGATCGACACCAATACCGAGGGATACTTTCAGTCCCCGCCGCTTACCCCTGGCGACTATCGAATCTCCGCCGAACGGGAAGGCTTTAAGCGGGCAACTACATCGGTTCACGTGGAGGTAAATGAACGGATCTCCGCGGACTTTCAACTGGAAGTGGGTGATGTCACGCAACAGATTGAAGTCTCGGCCGCGGTGCAAGGCCTGGAAACAGAATCCTCCTCGCTCGGCAGCGTTCGTTCGGAAAAAGCCGTCGCCGACCTCCCACTGAATGCACGCAACTACGCCTTCTTGATTGGACTCACTCCCGGAGCGGTGCAGACGCAGGATCGCGCGCCGGGTGCGCTGCCGGGTAGTTCCCGCAGGGGCGTCAGCAACTTCGCAATCAATGGCGTCCGTGGCACCAACGATTGGAACGGCATCCTTGTCGAAGGCGTCGACAACACGGAAAACCACAATGGTCTTGGCAGCGTGATCTTTCCGCCGGTGGATGCAATTCAAGAATTTCGCGTCCAAACCAATTCGGCCGATGCCCAGTTTGGCCGCGCCGCCGGCGGGATCACCAACCTTGTGCTGAAGTCCGGTGGTAAGGATTTCCACGGCTCTCTCTACACGTTTCATCGCAACTTCGCCTTTGATGCCCTCAACTACTTCGCCCGGCCCGGTGACGATCAAAAGTTTATAGTGAACCAGTACGGATTCACGCTGGGCGGGCCGTTGTCCTTCGGCCGGTTCTATAACAAGGCGCACGATAAGACTTTTTTCTTCGCCTCAACCCAATGGGACACGCGGCGTCAGGCAATACCCAATGTCAGTAACGTTCCCACAGCGCGGATGCGTAGTGGGGACTTCGGAGAATCCGTAAGCCGCATCTTCGATCCATTGACGCTCACCGGCAACGTGCGTTTGCAGTTTCCGCTGAACATCATTCCCGCCAGCCGGTTCAATGCGGTTGGAAAGCGAACTCTCGATCTTTATCCATTGCCGAACTCGCCTGGCTTGGCTAACAATTACACAGGCGCGCCGGTGCGGCTTTATGACGGCTATCAGACTGACATCAAGGCCGACCATTACTTCACATCGACCCACTCGGCAGTACTTCGCGCCAGCTTCGGTAACACCTCAATCAACGACGGTCCGGTGCTACCCCTGCCCGCTGCATCCAACATTGGGGCTACCGAACAGCCGGTAGGCCAATATTCGGTGATCGACCGTTACAATTTTTCGTCCAATAAGTTGAATGAATTCCGCTTCGGTTTTACACGCTTCAATCTGGGTCTGGTGCAGCCAAACGTGGGCAAGAATGTCGCGCGCGAGCTTGGCATTCCTGGCGTCAATACAGGCGGCACGCTGACCACGGGCTTGCCGCGAATTTCCGTCGCCGGCTTTCAAGTTCTGGGGGACGATCCGTTTAATCCGGGCGTGTTAGTGACCAATAATTTTCAGACTGAGGATAATTTTTTCTGGACTGTCGGGCGGCACTCCCTGCGCATGGGCGGGCGTTTCGACCGGCGCCAGTACAATGCATTTCAAACCAATTCCGTCCGTGGTCTGATGAATTTCAGCGGCGTATATACCAACAATCCGGCTGCGCCCGGAGGTACGGGAATTGGCGCCGCCGATCTGCTGCTTGGCGCTCCCATCACGGGAAGTATTAGCATTTTGGAAGGAACGCGCGGGTTCCGCCGCACGGAAATGGGCTTCTATCTGCAGGACGACTGGAAAGCCACCTCGCGGCTGTCACTTAATATAGGCCTGCGCTACGAAATCTACCCGACTTATCCCTGGACCGAAGTCGCCAATCGCATGGCGCAGTTTGTCGCCGAAACGCGCTCTCTTGTTCCCGTGGGGACGAACGGAGTTTCGCGCACCGGTGTCAAAAGTATCGACAAAAATAACTGGGGCCCGCGCGTGGGCATGGCCTACCGGCTGGGAAACAAGACCGTGGTCCGCTCCGCTTTCGGCACGTTTTACGCAGCGCCCCAATATGAAATCAGCCGCAATTTATCGGTAAATCCACCGTTCGCCGGGGCCTTCGCCTATTCAAATAATCAGCTCGACTTTCCCGGGGCGCGCCGCATTGACCAAGGCTATGACCGCACGTTTTCCGCAGAAGGCTCGGCCCCTAATGGGATCGATCCCAACCTCAGGATGCCATACGTCCTGCAATGGAACATGAACGTGCAGCGCCAACTGCCCGGGTCGGTTTTGCTGACCGTCGCTTACGTTGGTACAAAGGGAGTCAAGCTGCGGGACGAGGTGAATATCAATCAACCGCGCCCGGGGCCGGGAGCCATTCCCCCGCGGCGCCAGTTCCCCACGTTCAACGACATCGCATTAACGATGTTCCGCGCCAACTCAAGTTACAACGGGCTTCAGACGATTTTAGAGCGCCGCCTCTCGAAAGGCCTGACGCTGCTGTTCTCCTTCGCTTACGCCCATGCCATCGACGATGCCGGTCAATTCGGCGGCGAGCATCAGGATGTTCTCAATTTGCGCAATGATCGTGGCAACGCGCCTTTCGATATCCGCTTAAACTCAATTACCAGCTTCAACTATGAACTTCCCGCCTTTGCCGCCGGCCGGTCAATGAGTAGGATTCTTGGCGGGTGGCAGACCAATGGCATTCTACGTCTGGCCGGCGGATTGCCGCTAACGCCCAACATCGCCGCTAACACGCTGAACGGTTCCGGAGCCCAACGCCCCAACGTCGTCCAAGGATGCAATTGGAAATTGGACAATCCCACACCTCTTCGTTGGTTCGACACTTCCTGCTTCGTCGCGCCCGCTCAATTCACATTTGGGAATGCCGGACGAGACATCATCACCGGCCCCGGCACCCACCAACTGGATGCCTCCCTGTTCAAGAACATTGCCTTCACCGAAAGGATCCGCATGCAGTTGCGGGGCGAGTTTTTCAATGTCACAAACACGCCGCAATTCAACAACCCGAACGTATCCATCGGTGCTGGCGCCGGGGTCATCAGCTCGGCCGGTGCGCCACCTTCGTTCCAACGCACCTCAAGACAGATTCAGTTGGCGCTGAAGCTGCGGTTCTAGTGACCATTCTGATAGAGCACAATAGAAAAAGGTAAGCATAAGTGAAAACTAAGGCAACAATTGCAATTATTTCATCCCTGCTGAGCGCGCTAGCCGCGGCTCAGACGTGGAAGCCCGCTCCAGTGACTTTGACCACAACCTGGGGAGCCAAGGTCACGCCCGGGAATGCTTGGCGTGAGTATCCCCGTCCGCAATTCGTCCGCGAACGATGGTTGAACCTGAACGGTCTGTGGAGTTACGCCATCACACCCAAAACAGCGTCCGCTCCAACGAAGTTCGACGGCCAGATGCTGGTTCCCTACCCAGTGGAATCGTCGCTTTCAGGAGTGGGAAAAGTTCTGCAGCCCGATCAACGCTTGTGGCAAAAGAGGCAATTCATTGTGCCGGCGGGTTGGAAAGGTGAGCGCATGCTGCTTCATTTCGGGGCCGTCGATTACGAATGCATGTTATGGATCAATGGCGGACTGGTCGGAAGTCACACCGGCGGATTCGATGCCTTCAGTTTCGACATCACCCCGTTTCTCAAAGAGGGCTCGAATGAACTGTTGCTGGCCGTAACCGACCCTTCGGATACTGGCGAGCAGCCTCGCGGCAAGCAACAGCTGAAGCCCTCCGGCATTTGGTACACGCCCGTCTCAGGCATTTGGCAAACGGTTTGGATGGAGCCCGTGCCCGCAAAGCTTAACCTGGCCGAATTGCGTCTGACGCCTGACGTCGACGCCGGCGGCCTGCGCGTAGCGGCGCTGGTTAATGAAGGAACCGCCGACGATACTTATGCCGTGCGCTTGACCGCATCCGCCGCGGGAAAGCCCGTCGCCACAAGGATCATGCGCGTAAATCGCGAAAGCTTTATTCCAATCCCCAATGCCCGGCTATGGTCCCCTTCCGACCCGTTCCTCTACGATCTGAAAGCGGAACTTGTGCGAGTGAAGAACCCCTGGCCGAAGGAGACCGGAAACCAGAACCAACGCGTGTCCCGCTTCGGCACGCAGGAGCTCGATCTGTATGCGAAGGCCGAAGTGGAAGGTAACGGGATCGACACGGTGACGAGTTATTTTGGCATGCGCAAGGTCACGCTGGGACCCGGTAAGGTGGCTGGGCAACCGGCAATTCTGCTCAACGGCAAGCCGATGTTCCAGCATGGTCCGCTCGATCAAGGATGGTGGCCGGAGAGCCTCCTCACGCCGCCTTCGGATGAGGCGATGCAATGGGAAATTTCCTGGTTGCGCCAAGCCGGATTCAATATGCTTCGAAAACATATCAAGGTGGAACCGGCGCGTTATTACTATCATTGCGACAAGTTGGGCATGCTGATTTGGCAGGACATGCCTTCCGGTTTCAACCAATCGTTACGCAATCAGAGGCAGGATGCCGGCGAGCCGATTCGCCTTTCCACCAGCCAGGAGCAGCACGAATTGGAACTGCGCCGAATGCTGGACCACTTGCATAACACACCCAGCATCGTGGTTTGGGTGATCCACAATGAAGGTTGGGGGCAATACGAATCGAAGGCGCTTTCGCAGTGGGTGAAGGCCATTGATAGCAGCCGCCTGGTGAATGCCGATAGTGGTTGGCTCGATATGAACGTGGGCGACTTGTATGACATTCACACCTACCAGCCAGAGCCGCTTCAGCCGGAACAGAAGGCGGATCGGGCGATTGTGCTGGGCGAGTATGGAGGAGTCGGTTGGCCGGTGGCGGATCATCTTTGGAATCCGGCGATGCGCAATTGGGGCTATCAGACTTACCAGAATCAGGCGGACTACCTCAGCGCGCTTCGCAAGAAAGTGCAAGCGCTTGTCCCGATGAAAGAGAAACTGGGCGCTTCGGCGGCGGTCTATACGCAGACCTCCGACGTTGAAGGCGAGGTGAACGGGCTGATGACTTACGACCGTAAATTTATCAAGGTGGATCCGGCCCTGTTGCGGGAGATGAACGCTCCGCTTACTGGAGAGAAGTAACTCAGCCGCCCGCTCAGTTTACAAAAGCGGTTCCGCTCCCAGCGATTGCGCTATATTCCCTTAGCCTGCGGAGCCTTAATACAATTGGTTGAGGATCTCTTCAGGAACACGCGCAAAACTGAGCATTGACGACGTCAAACATTGCGTTTTCCTGGCAACATTTGGCTCCTCTGCGGCTAGCAGCGTCATCTAATTGCCATGTCTGTTCGCGACCTTATCGTAATTCTCGGCGACCAACTTGATCGCGAGTCGCCGCTATTCGAGAGCTTTGACTCCCAGCTCGACCGTGTCTGGATGGCGGAGGTTCTTGAAGAGTCAAAGCATGTCTGGAGCCACAAGGCGCGCATTGCCGTTTTTTTGAGCGCCATGCGTCATCTCCGCGACGAACTCCGCCTTCAAGGCTTTACTGTGGAGTATCGCGAGATCGATTCTCAGCCCACGACGCTCGCTAAGGAATTGAAGCAGACAATCGACCAACTGCGGCCCCAACGAGTGCGGATCGTCGAGCCCGGCGACTATCGCGTGGCGCAAGCGTTACGCGAGGTTTGTCCCGGCATCGACGTTGTTACGGATACACACTTTCTTAGCACGCTTGAGGATTTTCGGCATCATGCCAAGGGCAGGAAGCAACTCCGTATGGAGTTCTTCTATCGGGAAATGCGCCGCCGCCATCGAGTTTTGATGGATGGCAAGGAGCCACTCGGTGGGGAGTGGAACTACGATTCAGAAAATCGGGGAGCCTTTGGCAAACAGGGACCAGGTCTCGTTCCAACACCAGCGTCGTTCGCGCCGGACAAGTTGAGTCGCCAAGTCCTGACACAGGTGAACGAGTTGTTCGCCTCCCATCCCGGAAAACTGGACCATTTCGATTGGCCGGTCACGCCGGTCCAAGCGGAAGAAGCATTGCAAGACTTCCTCGAAAATCGCCTGCCGGGTTTCGGGGAATATCAGGATGCCATGTGGACCGGGGAGCCGTTCCTCTATCATTCGCGTCTATCGGTCGCGTTGAATCTGAAGCTGATCAATCCGCGGCGCGTCATCGCGGCGGCTGAAGAGCGTTATCGTAACGGCAAGGCGCCACTGGCTTCAACGGAGGGCTTCATCCGTCAGATTCTCGGTTGGCGGGAATACGTGCGCGGGATCTATTGGCTTTACATGCCAGGTTATGAGGAGAAGAACGAACTCGATGCGCATCAGCCGTTACCGCAATTCTACTGGACGGGGCAGACAGACATGCAGTGCCTGCGGGCAGCCATTGAACAGACTCTCGATTACGGTTACGCGCATCACATCCAAAGGCTGATGGTGACTGGTCTGTTTGCGTTGATGCTGGGTGTCGAGCCCCGGCAGATTCACGAGTGGTACCTCGCTGTGTACGTCGACGCGGTGGAGTGGGTTGAATTGCCGAACGTTTTAGGCATGTCGCAATTCGCCGATGGCGGCATCATGGCCTCGAAGCCTTATGTGGCAACCGGCAAGTACATTCAGCGAATGAGTAACTATTGTGCTGGGTGCCGCTACGATCCAGCTGAATCCACGGGTGAAAACGCTTGCCCTTTCACGACGCTATATTGGGACTTCCTTATGCGTCACGAGGAGCGCTTGCGGGCAAATCAACGCATGTCCATGCAAATGCGCAACGTGGATAGGCTCAGTCCGCAAAAGAAGAAGGCCATTCTGATCCAGGCGGATGAATTTCGAAAGGGTTTGGAAAATAACGCTTGAGATCTTATCCGCTGATGAATGCTCCATTGACCGGCGAAAAGTAAAAGCTCAGCCGCCCGTCGCCATCTGCGCCACGGTATACGACCCAGCCGGCAAGCGGAAAGTCATCAATGCACCCGCATTTGGCGCATCCGGATTCTTCGGCACAACGTTGCTCGGCTGGTCAAACGTATTGATCGCCTTCAAGTCGCGCCCGGTAATCGTCTGGCACGCCATCACGCGCGACGGCGTCGGAGATTGCCAGGTAATGGTAATGTCGCGCACGCGGGTGGTGTCCCGGTTCAGCATGAACAGAGCTACTTGGCCGTTCCGCGGATCGTGCGTAGCCACCACATCCAAGAAAGGAACCTCTTCATTCCGCGCGAAATCGGCACGCAATCCTTGGGCCCGAATCGGATAGGTTTCCGACTCCACCTGCAAATCCAACACACGGCCATGCGCGTACTGCAGCGCCCAGGCGTATGGATAATAAATTGTCTGCCGGATCGTTTTTTCGGCATTGGTCATCAACGGCGCAATCACATTGACAATCTGAGCAATGCAGCCCAATCGCACTCGGTCCGACTGGCGCAACAGCGTATTGACGAAGCCGCCCACCAGCAGCGCATCTTCCAAGTTGTACTGTTCTTCCAGCAAATGCGGAGCCGCCTTCCGCTGCCCATTCGAAGCCAAGCCGCCGCGAGCCCGGTACCAAACGTTCCATTCATCGAACGATAGCCATAGCCGCTTGGGCGATTTCATGACGCCCTGCACGTAGTCGCACACCGCGCCGATTTCGTGGATCTGCCGCTCCATGTCCAGGTTCATCGCCAGATAACGTTCCACTTTGTTGCCGGTCAGTTCCGGCGTGTTGCCATAGTAGTTGTGCAATGAGATCGCATCCACTTGGTCGTAGCATTCTTCAAGCACTTCACGATCCCACACCAAGTAAGTCGGCAAGACGGTGTTCGACGATCCGCAGGCGATCAGCTTCAAGCTTGGGTCCAGCACCCGGAACTGCCGCGCCGCGTCACGCGCCTTCCGCCCATATTCGCGCGCCGGCATCGTGCCCATCTGCCAGGGCCCATCCATCTCGTTTCCCAGACACCAATACTTCACATTATGCGGTTGCTCGTAGCCATGCGACCGCCGCAGATCGCTCCACTTAGTGCCTCGGTCCACGTTGCAATATTCCACATAGGCCACCTGTTCGGCCACAGTCCCTGTGCCAAAATTGCCACCCAGCAGAGGCTCGGTACCAACAAGCCTTGCCCATTGAATGAACTCATTGGTGCCGAATTGGTTTGTCTCCAGCGAATTCCAAGCCCGCTCCAGCACCGTTGGGCGTTGGTTCTTCGGCCCCACGCCGTCCAGCCAGTTGTAACCGGAAACAAAATTGCCTCCCGGATACCGCATGATTGGCACGCCCAAGCCCTTCACTTCCGCCAGCACATCTTTTCTAAAGCCATTACCATCCGCCAGCGGCGATTTCGGATCGAACACACCTTCATACACGGCCCGGCCCAAGTGTTCGAGGAAGGCCCCCAGAACACGGCGGTCCATGGGGCCTTTGTGGCGCGCCTGATTCACCGTCGCACGCGCCGGTCCCACCGCCTGAGCGTATCCCAACGGCTGAATCCACGAGCTCGCGGCGAGCGCGGCGCTTGAGGATGTCAAAGTTCGAAGCATGTCTCGTCGATTCGTTTTCATAGTTGGATGTCGCAGTCTGTCGAGATAGTCTACCAGTCAATCAAAGCCGGCGCCCAGGAGAGGTGTATTCGGTTGGCGATAAGGTCCGCGTAAAGATCAATAAGTTTTAGAGACACTACCGGGACGGAATGCCCGCGCATCCCGGCTCGGATACGCAATACATTGTAAGCGGCAACTGATCGCGCCGTTTTTTTCAAGATCGTTGTAACATTACGTCCTGCAAGGTTAGCTTCAACAGGCGCATGGCAAAGAAGCGTTCCCTGGGTTTGGCCTGCACCTGTCCATTGACGATGCGTCGAGCGGCCGCAATACAACCGATGTTCCGCGCAATTCGAATAACTTTCGAGCCCGGCGCGGGCCGTCCTATTTCGACCCGGCGCATATCTTGACCGGCAATTCTGCTTGGTCTGTACCAGCGTTTGAGCGTTCCCCCACTTGTTAAGGGTTGGCGGATTGCAGGCATTACGCACGAGGGCCGGAACGCCCTTCTACGTAGTTATGAATTTCGATGTGGCGGGCATTGGGCAGGCCACAACCATTTAACGAGCGCTTCAACGTGAATCCGTTCGCTCGGACAAAGTCCGGCACGTTCGGCAATATGGGACGCAATGGCTTTAGTGGAGCGGGGGCGGATGAGATAGATTTGCCATTGTGCAAGAAGCGTTCCTTACGTTCAATCATCCGGCTATTTACGACTAAAGATTGTAAGATATCCAATCGAAAACGGGAATGGACGGTGGGAGAGCCGCATCTGCGCTAAAATACAGGTATCCCCAACTCAGGAGAACCCTTAGAAACATGGCAATTAAAGTAGGAATCAACGGCTTCGGCCGCATTGGCCGGAACGTTGTCCGCGCTGCCCTCACCAATCCCGATATAGAGATTGTCGCCGCTAACGATTTAACCGACACTGTGACACTGGCTCACTTGTTGAAGTATGATTCCGTCCTCGGCCAACTGAAGGCCGATGTAAAAGTAGATGGCGACTCGGTTGTCGTCAATGGCAAGAAGATCAAAGTATTCGCAGTCAAGGATCCGGCTGAAATCGATTGGAGTTCGCTGGGAGTGCAGGTTGTCGTCGAATCCACCGGCCGCTTCACCGACGCGAAAGACGCCAAGAAGCACATGCGCGGCACGGTCAAGAAGGTCATCATTTCCGCTCCTGGCAAAGATGAAGACATCACCATTGTGATGGGCGTGAACGATGGCAAGTATGAAGCGGCAAACCACCACGTGGTTTCCAATGCATCGTGCACCACCAACTGCCTGGCCCCGGTGGTGAAGGTGATCGACGAATTGTATGGCGTGGTGAAAGGGTCGATGACCACAATTCACAGCTATACGAACGATCAACCAGTGCTCGATCTCGCTCATAAGGATTTGCGCCGGGCCCGCGCCGCCGCAATCAACATGATTCCCACTTCAACCGGCGCCGCCAAGGCCATTGGCTTAGTGCTGCCGCACTTGAAAGGCAAGCTGGATGGTTACGCCATGCGCGTTCCCACCCCTAACGTTTCGGTGGTGGACTTAGTGGCCGAAATGAAGGTTGATGTTACGGCTGAAGGCGTCAACGCGGCTTTGAAGGCTGCTTCCGAAGGTGCGCTGAAGGGTATTCTTGGCTACACTACCGATCCTGTGGTTTCAAGCGATATGTTGCATAACAGCAACAGCTCGATTGTTGACGCTCAGCTAACCAAGGTCATAGGCGGCAACATGTTGAAGATTGTGGCTTGGTATGACAACGAATGGGGCTATTCGAGCCGCGTCGTCGACCTCATCTCCTTCATGGGATCGAAGGGTCTGTAAGTCTTAGCCCCTCCGTAGTTTTGAAAAAGCCGCTCCACGATGGGGCGGCTTTTTTTCTAAAGTTCGTACGGGAAGATTACAAAGGCATGAAGGGCCGGCGGGAAATCCTTGATATTTCGTGTGGCCAATTGCAAACCTTCGCTCAACGCCACTGCCGCCTGAATTGCGTCGGGCCGCTTCCAACGATGCAGCCTTCTTAATTCAGCTGCAAAATCGGCGATCTTCACGTCAATGTAGATAACTGGAAACTGATCCAAGAAGCGAGCGGCAGATTCGCGCCCGCTTTGATCAAATCCCGCCATGACCTCAGCCCGTGTGATCGCGGAAATCACGAACTCTTTCCAATAATCATCTATGAACTTGTGAGCCTGAGGCTTACCGGTGAAATGATCAATCAGAATACAGGAATCTAGCAGGATCACCGATCCCATTCTCCACGAATTTCTTTCCCCTATCAACACCACAGATCCGAGACGAACAAAACCCATAGCCTCAGCTTTACGGTGCGCTTTAGTTCCCCGTATTTTTAGACCAATTCCGCGCCCTGAGATTTTTCCCACTACCAGAAGTGTTTCTCGCGCGAAATCGGTCAAAAAATCTATGCAATCACTACCAATTCAAAATTTCCTCATCCCCCTAACCCAGTCCCCTGCAAGCAATTACCGCAGCCCGCCAACAGCCACACCGTCAAGTCCCGCACTCCCCCGTGTACTCTTGAATCAAAGAAAAACACTATGCCCACCGCTGAACATCCACTCCGTCCGCGCCGTGCGCCGGACCCGCCCAAACACCTCAAATATCTGGACCTCGCCCATCGCGCCCAACTCTTCCTCACACCAGACCACCAGCCGCACGCAGTGCTCCTAAACGGAACCACCGTCCCTCTCTACTCGGAGGATTTCTTCACCTGGTGCCTCGAAGCTTTCGACCAGGAGCAAATCCCAAACCCCTCCTCCGCGCAGTTTTCGTACCTGCGGCGTCAACTGGACGCCGAAACCTTCTCCACCCGAAACCTCCAAAAAGCCCACCTCCGTATAGCAAAAACCGGCCAAGCCGCCTATGAAATTGATCTGCAAAATTTCGACCACCCCGCCGTTGAATTGAACTACCACAACTGGAATCTAACGGCCGCGGCAGTCGAATCCAACTTCCTGCGTCCCACGCAAAACCACCCATACCCGATCCCCGAACAATCCCCAAACGACCTGTCGGCAACACTCGCCAAAGATTTCGCTCTAGCCCCCGAAATAGCGATGCAACTTGCAGGCTGGCTGGCCTTAGCCATGCTCCCCGATCAACAACCACCAATCCTCGTCATCACCGGAAGCAAGCGGGACGACGCCGCCCGTAAACTCCGCAACCTACTCGACCCCGTTGTCCATCCTCTCCTCGAAATCCCCTACACAAATCGCGAGCTTGGCCAATTGGCGCTAACTAACAACGTGCTCGCCTTCAGCATCTTCAAATACATCGCCCCCAGCAAAATCGAAGCGCTCAATAAACTCCAAAGCGGAATGTTGGTGAAGTTAAAAGAAGTGAACAAGCGCAGAAGCCCAGTCTGGAGCACAATCGCCCGCCCCATCATAATCTCCACGGGTGAACCGATCCAAATCAGCCCCAATCAAATAAACATAGAAATTGAAGAAGACAACGCCGGGGATGATGCAAGCCAACTCTTCGGTGCATTACTCAGCATGATGGTCGTTGTCCTCAACCAAATCTTCACTAAGCCAACGTTCGGAAGAATCATGCCCCCACACAAGCCACCGCCGCCTCCAAATATCCAGGAACTCACAAATGCCCCGTACACATAACAAGCAAGGCCAAGCTCCGGCCACAACATGGAGTCACCCCGCGGCACGCCTCGTAGGTCATTGACAATTGAATATTTCCCGAACCTGGGGTCGCCGAAAAACGCAAGCTATTTCGGTAATCTGGTTGCCTGCCGCGCCACCAGCTTCCAGCCACCAGGGCCGTTTACCCAAACATGCAGCACATTCATGGGCACAACGTTGGTAGCAGAATGGTAAAGATCAACGCGCCCCTTATAGAGCGCCGTGCTTCCGTACACGCGCACCGTAGTCTCTGAAAACTCGAGCTTCTCGATGATCGATTTGCCGGAAGTGATGGCTTTGATCACGTCGGCCTTGTTTTCAAACTGTCCGCCGGAGTGAGTGTATTGCAGATCGTCGTGCAACAAACGGCCAAGCGCCGCGCCGTCACGATGGATCAACGCCTGTTTGAAGGCTTCCATCGCTTCGGCTACTTGCTTTTCAGGTTCGGCTGCGCACAAAATGAGCGAACCAATTAACAGCAGAAAGATTGTTTTCATTGATGGACGATATCACACTTACAAACGGTACGGCCTGACCAGCCCCCGATGAGAATCGGGTGACCTGGAGTTTTTATATTCCAATGCAAGAAACATCTTTAGGAATTTGGAAAAACCTGTGTGCAGTGGGGCGGACCACCCGGTCTGCGGAGGGCCCCCTGGCCCGACTGCGCAGGAACCGGAAGCAGCTTGAAAACAAAGTGTTTACCACGTTAAATCGCCGGACTTGTCCAGTCCACCCATCAGTATCGGAGGATCTTAAAACGCAAACCGGAGACCCAACTGGATACGCCGCGGATCGAATGCCGAAGTGAAGCCCAGCGGCTGGCTCGGCGTGCGGTCGTCGCGTCCGCTCAAATTGAATGGCCCGGTGATGGGGCCAACAATGTTATTCACGCTGGCGTAGTTCAAGTGGTTGAACAGATTAAACGCCTCGCCCATCAACTCCAGGCTCTTCCTATCGCCGATGAAGAACTTGCGCGAAAGGCGCATGTCGAATGCCGTGTAGGATGGTCCGATGCCGGTATTGCGTCCGGCGAAAATCGGCCGGTCGGTTGTATTGTGGCGATCGTTATTCAACTCAGTGCCGGCCAGTAAATTGAACGGTCTCGCGCTGTTGTAACGCACAATGGGCGTAAACAGAAAGTCGCGCAGCACGCCCTTTGAATGGGGCGTCTGCAGGATGGCATAAAATACAACTTTATGCCGCTGATCAAAGCTTGAAAGCGCCCGTTCCGCGCGGCGGTTTAGTTGGTCGTTAGGCTGGAAGTCGCTATTGTAATCCACTGTTTCGTCAATGGCTTTGGCCCACGTGTAGTTAAACGAAACGGTAGTATTCTTGTTGAAGCGCTTGGTGGTTTCAAACATCATGCCGTGATAGAACGAATTGGCGGTGGATTCGTATACATTATCCTGGAACAGCAAAGGGTTCTTGAAGTATGCCGTGCCCGTTGGGTTGGCCGGAGTGGGACCCCAATCGCGAATGCCTTTCAACGGATTCACCGGCGCGTCAAGAAGGTTGTCGTCATGCGAGGTGGTTAGTTTCAGGCCGCGAACAAAAACATAGTTAATGCCGAACGAAAAATTCTTGGCGATTTCGCGCTCAATTCCGAAGCTGGCTTGCTGTGCGTATGGATTCGTATAGGCGCTCGATGGCCGGAAGATGACGGTAAGCGGAGGCCGTGGTCCCGTCTGGCTAATGTTGATGCCGAACTGCGTCAGGTTAGCCGCCGTGATTGGCCGCAAAGGGGTGGGTATGCCGATCACGCCCTGCGCCCGCAATGTGCTAAAGATATTGATGGGCCCGTTGACGGCCAATGGATTGGCGGCATTCAGCGTGGTCAGAACTTGAGCAATCTGACGGAAGCCGGCGATTTCGTTTAAAGCATTCACAACGTAATCGATCTGGAAATCGATGGTGGAATAGAACAGTCCGTAGCCGCCACGAATGGTTGTCTTATGATCCTTGAATGGATCCCAGGCAAACCCGCCGCGTGGGGCGATACTCTTATGCGAAGTGGGCAGGGGGGCTTTGCGGTTGTCCACTTCATATCGCAGGCCCAAATCAAATGTCAGGTTGGAAGCAATCTTGAAACTGTCTTGAACATATCCGGCAACCAGCGGAATGCCACGGCCGCGCACCAGTCCATCCCCAAAGCCTTGTTGATAGCTTTGGGCCAGGCCCAGATTGAATGCCTGCAGCGCGTTAATACTTGTGGATGCCAGCGCCGGACTCACTAGCGAGCCAGGCAGCGCGCCGAAGGTGAACCGGCCGCTCATGAACGTTTTCGAATCGGTATCAATGCTTCGCCAGCCGTAGAAGAAGCCCGTCTTTATACTATGCTTCCCCTTGAACCAACTTAAATTTTCGGTCACATCAATGCGGCGTGACACCGTGCGCGAGGGCAGAAACCGATCACGATTGAATAGACCGAATCCTGCAATTTCAAGCGCCGGTCCGAACTTGTCCGTCGATTCCGTATTGAAGTCGTAATAGTTGTATTGCAGCCGAAGATCGTTAACCAAGTTGGAAGAAAAAGATCGTGTCCAGCTTCCAAGAGAGGTGGAATCAAGGTAATCCTGCACGAATCCGCGGGAGAAACCAACCAGCGCCCCAATGCCTTGGTTGGTCTCGAAAATCTGTGATACGTTTTGGCGGAAGCTGAAAGTGTTTTTGTCGTTGGCGCGATAGTCCAGCCGCATCAGCCCCTTATGATCGTCGGTTTCAAACGGAAAAATGCCGCTATTCAAACGGAACATCTCTTGAACGCTTGCGGGAGTGGAAAGCGCGGGCCGTAACTGCGCCGCGGCGGCGGCGGGCAGTTGGTTGAGGATTGCGTTTTGTGCGGGCGTGGGTCCGAAAATTGAATTGTCGGTCAGCACGGGCACCGTGCGCTGTTCACGCCGCCGCAGTCCTTCATAGCTTAGAAAGAAGAATGTCTTGTCTTTCACGAGGGGCCCCCCAAGCGTTGCCCCGAATTGTTGCCGGTTGGCGTCTGGCTTTACGCGCTTGAGTGTTGTGCCGTCATAGAAAAGAGCAAACGGATCGGCCGCATCTAACGATTGATGCCGGAAGAAACCAAAGGCCGAACCATGCATATCGTTGGTTCCGCTCTTGGTGACAATGTTTATAACACCGCCCCTTGAAGAGCCGTGCTCGGCCGAATAGTTGGTGCGATTTATCTGGAATTCCTGCACCGCTTCCTGACTAACGGTGGGCCGGACCCCGCCCCCAGGATCATTGGAATCGCCGCCGTCCACGTTGATGCTGTTCCCGCGGCCGTTGGAGCCATAGAAAGAAAGGCCGCTATCGGGGGTTTGTTTGACGCGGAAACTGTTGGCGTCGGCCAGCGCCTTGGAATCGGAAACGCCAGGCGCCAGCAAGGTAAATGAAAGATAATCGCGGCGGTTGATCGGCAGGTTGCGCACCGCCGCTTCTTGCATGGTGTTGGATTGCTGGGTGCGCTCTGTCTCAACCAATGCTAATTGGCTGTTAACTTCAACCACCTCCGAAGTCTGGCCGATGGCCAGCTGCAGACTGAGGGTTGCCGACTGGCCGACCGTTAAAGTGATGCCTTTGCGGACTGCCGAACTAAAGCCGCTCTTCTCCGCCCGCACTTCATACAGGCCCGGATTTACTAAAGGAAAACGATAAATTCCTTCAATGTCAGTGGTGGTTTCCGCCTTCGCACCTGTTTCGGTATTGGCTAATGTAACTTTGGCGGATGGGATAACCCCGCCGGAAGGGTCGAGAATCGTCCCATCCAGGAAAGCCGTGGTTTTCGATTGGCTAAAAGCCAAAACGATTGAGAAAGCTACACCTGCAAGTCTTCGCGTTACGTGGCGTTTGGACATATATTACAACTCCTTCTTCACCAATCTGTAATGAGTTTACTGTTTTCTTTGAGCATTGGCTAGGGGTGTGATGAGAT
>JAYVXT010000470.1:0-16198 GCA_043785065.1 Bryobacterales bacterium
TCCACAAATGGGAGTCAGCCGGGAAGAGGATATATATATGCGAGGATTGCTGGTCCAATGCGCCCAGCTGATTATGGGTAGGCGTGGGCCGGACTGTGAACTAAAGCGGTTTGGGTTGAACATAGCCGGAGTCGCGCTTGCCGATGCAGCCAACAAGCGGAAGGATCCGCAAAGTAAAAAGCGAAGGAAAATAGCCGTAGTGGCCGTGGCCCGAAAGCTGGCCGTGTTGAGGCACCGGCTGTGGGTAAGCGGAGAAAAATATGATCCATTCTACGAGGCCGAAAGCGAAAGGCGAGTAAAGTAGCGGCTTAACGGACGGAACCTGTGTTAGAGCCGGACAAGATTTAGAAGTTAACGGTAAAGATCAAAACGGCCAGCGGGTAGTAGAGTATCCTGACGAGTTCGAGCCGTGAGTGATCGATCCCTTTGAACCGAAGCTGAATTCGGGTGACTGCGCCGTCGCGGCTGATGCACTTTTCCCGCTCCAGACCGGAAGCGGGGATGGCAAGATCGCTACCGAGATTGCAGCACCCACCTTAATGTTGAACACAAACTAGCAACGACTCAGAAACGAATGAGCGAAATGCGTATGGAAGCCAGGCACAAGGACAAACGGTTGAAGCGGTGAGGATGACAGCTTGGGATGTACTGCCTGCAAGGAATGACCGAGGAGGTAACGAATACAATCCTTCGCTTACCTACCAAGGCAAGGGAGCGGTGCCCCAGCTTTGGAATTTCAGAAATCGTTGGAAGCTTCAATACGGCTTCCGCTAGCCCCCCCGATGGGAATCGGGGGATGTCGCAACGAACCATTCTCCGGTCGAAATCCTAGTGCGAATGACGCGGAACCACCTTCCCCAAATCCCGATACTTCACCGCGAAATCAAGACAGGCGCCCGTTTCAAGCTGCCCCACATTCGCCCGGTAAAGTTCCTGCCAGGGTGAGTTATTCACAATTTCCGGAGCCACATACTTCGCCCGCCGCGCCGCCAATTCCTCATCGCTAATCAACACATCCACCCGCCGGTTCTTCAAGTCCACCTTGACAAAATCCCCCGTGGCCAGCAGCGCCAAGTTCCCGCCCGCGGCCGCCTCAGGCGAAGCATTCAGAATCGAAGGACTGTCCGAGGTGCCCGATTGCCGCCCGTCGCCCATGCAAGGCAACATGCGCACGCCTTGTTTCACAAGGTAATCCGGCGGCGTCATGTTCACCACCTCGGCCGAGCCCGGATACGCAATCGGTCCGGCGCCGCGCACCACCAGCATACAGGTCTCATCAATCTTAAGCGACGGATCGTTGATGCGATGGTGGTAGTCTTCCGGCCCCTCAAAAACAATCACTCGGGCGGTGAAGCAATCCTCATCGCCAGGGGTGGAAAGGAAGCGTTTCTCGAAATCCTTACTGATCACCGACGTCTTCACCAGCGCGGAATGGAACAAATTTCCGCCCACCACCAGGAAGCCGGCGTGCGCCATCAACGGCTTGGCATAGGGTCGGATCACATCCAAATTCGACGATACCGCCGCCGCATGATTTTCGCCCATGGTCCTGCCATTCACCGTCATCGCGCCCGGATTGAATCTGCCCGCGCGGATCAATTCGCCAATTACCGCCGGAATGCCGCCGGCGCGATGATAAGCTTCGCCAAGATGCTCACCAGCCGGCTGGCAATTTACTAGCAATGGCACCTCGTGCCCAATCGTTTCCCATTCCTTAACATCCAGTTCCACGCCAATATGGCGCGCAATCGCGTTGATGTGCGGCGGACAGTTGGTCGATCCGCCAATAGCCGAACAAACATAAATCGAATTCTCAAACGCCTCGCGGGTCAGAATCTTCGAAGGAGTCAAATCTTCATGCACCATCTCCACTACGCGCACGCCCGTGAAATAGGCGATGGCGCCACGTTCACCATACGGCGCCGGAATGGCCGCACACCCCGGCAGAGACATACCCAAGGCTTCCGCCAGCGAATTCATGGAAAGCGCCGTGCCCATAGTATTGCAATGTCCCGCGCTTGGAGCAGACGCAAGCACAATATCCATCAACTCTTGCATTTCAATTTCGCCGGCCTGATACATACGGCGCGCTTCCCACAGCGCCATGCCCGACCCCGCCAGCTTCCCTTTGAAGTAGCCATCAATCATCGGGCCACCGGATAGAACGATGGCCGGCATGTTTACCGTGGCCGCAGCCATCAGTAGCGCGGGTGTGGTCTTATCGCAGGCAGTCATCAGCACCACGCCATCCAACGGATAGCCGCACAAAATTTCCACCACACCCAAGTAGGCCAGGTTGCGATCCAGCGCCGCCGTTGGCCTGCGGCAACTCTCTTGAATGGGATGTACGGGAAATTCAAACGCCACGCCGCCCGCGTCGCGAATGCCGTCGCGCACACGCTTGGCCAGTTCCATGTGAATGCGATTGCATGGCGTCAAATCGCTACCGGTTTGCGCGATGCCAATGATCGGCCTGCCCGCTTGCAACTCCGTTCGCGTTAGGCCGAAGTTACCGTAACGCTCCAGGTAGATGGCGGTTTCATCCAAACGGGAAAGGTCGTTGAACCAAATCTCACTTCGAAGTCTTTTGCGCGGTGTTGGATCGCTCATGAAACTTCGATGGTATCAAACCCGGCTATTCGAGCACTTTCTTCTTCTTTACCCAGTTGATGAGAACATCGCGAAGATAAAGATCGACCTCAGTGAATTTGACTCCTTCCAATCCAAGCTGCTTGATCGATGCTGGATTCGTCGCCAGAAAATCGCTTAAGGCGAGCGTGTATTCTTTTTCGGGCTCCACGGTTCGGCCCTTGCGAATCGTATTGGAGATCGCCGACCCTTTGATTTTCGCCGTCATCATCACGTTATCGAACGGCATGATGTTCCAGATGTGCCGCTCCAGAATCTTGCCCTTCGCTAAACGATCCCTAACACCACCGGCGTTCATGTAGGTGAAATCCACGTTCATCTCTTCCAACGTCGCCTTCTCAATGATCGGTGTCAGGTCTCGCTTTTCAAAATCCCGCCGCGCCTCGCCGATTTCCCGATCCACCTTTTCCTCAACCCGCTTCTCCCACTTTGCCACCAGCTTTGCCACATCAGGAGCAGGCGCCACCGTGGTTGAATCCACCGGAATCTTCGTCCACTTCCACGAGACTAGTTTTTTCTCCGTGCGATTCACTTCCAAGTCCAACCGGCATAAATCCACGCCATAACCCGCGCAACCTACTGCCACGCGGCCACCGGCTACTTCCAATTCCTTGCGGCCCGCGTGGGCGTGCCCCTCCACCACAACATTCACATCGGCAACTTCTTTGATGATCGAACTGCCTTCTTCCGGATGAATATGCCCCAATACAATGATCACGTCCACCTTGCCGCGCAGTTCCTTGGCATATTTGGCGGCCATGTCTTTCACTGGTGTCGCATGCCATGGGCCCAAATCCTTCGGCTTCAGAAATCCCGCAAGGTCCGACATGACGCCGCCGATCACCGCCACCTTCAGCCCATTCACTTTCTTGATGACGTAAGGTTTTCGCGCAAATAACTTGCCGCTGTCATCCACGATGTTGCCGGAAACCACCGGATACTTCGCCATGCGCAGAAACTTCGCCGTCTGCGCGTAGCCATAGTCGAACTCATGATTGCCGATCGTCGAAACGTCGAATTTCAGCAGGTTGCCGATCGTATAGACCGGCTCGCCTTTGAAGATTGTGGAAACCGGAGTGCCCTGCACCAAGTCGCCGGCGTTCAGGTAAAGGCAGTGATCGCAACCCGCCCGCTCGCGCCGGACAAGTGTTGCCAAGTATGCAAAGCCCCCACGTTTATTGGTATCCGGAGTCAGCCTGGCATGCAGATCGTTTGAATGAAGAATAGTCAGCCGCCGGATATCCTGGGCGTCCGCCGCCGTCAACAACAAGAACAGGAGAGAAAAACGCATTGTTTTGAGCGTAGCAAGTCTGCTGGCGGAGTTTTCCGGTTTCCTTCGCTCTATCGGGTATGAAACAGACAATCTACTTCGGAACCCTATTCATGGCTTTAGCGGTTGCCCGTGAGCCGATTGCTGTTACCGTGAACTACGCAAATCAGGCCGGTGTCCCCAAGCGCATCCTACGCGCCGCCTTGAACGAAGCTGCCTTTCTGTTCAACCACGCCGGCATTAAAATCAACTGGGTAGATTGCACAAGCTTTCATGGCGCGCCAGAAGTTCCCCGGCACTGCCGGCATGCCGATCCCACTCGCTTCCGCATAACCTTCAAGAACGATTCCAGCATGCAAGCAGTCACCATGGGATTCGCCTACCCAACGGTTGGCGCCCGGAACCGCGCGGCTGTTGTGTATTCCCGAATTACTCAATTTGCTTCCAAGCACGCTGAGCTGTCCGACCTGGAATTTATTCTTGGCGCGGCCATCACGCATGAGTTGGGACACCTGTTCTTTGGCACTACGGAGCACGGAACCGGAATCATGTTGCCGCAATGGGATAAAGCGCAAGCAAAGAAAATCGGCCAACACGGATTACTCTTTTCCGCCACGCAAGCTCAGACGATGCGGGCCGGTCTGGCGGCCCGCCGAAATCAAGAGTTCGCAATGTTACGCTAACAGGGGTTTAACGTAAATTCTTATTGAAGAACGCCAGAGTCCTCTCCCACGCCAACTTTGCAGCTTTTTCGTCATACCTCGGCGTGGTGTCGTTATGAAAGCCATGATTTGCGCCTTCATAAATATGCGCTTCATATTTCGCGTCGGCCGCTTTCAACGCCGCCTCATAGGCTGGCCATCCGCCGTTGACGCGAGTATCAAGACCAGCATAATGAATCAACAGCGGAGCCTTGATTTTCGGCACTTCCCCCACCACGGGCTGCGCCCCATAAAACGGCACTGCAGCATTTAAGTCGGCGCCCATGCGCACCGCCAAATTGTTCGAAACGCCGCCACCAAAGCAGAAACCCACCACGCCAACCTTGCCGGAACAATCCGGATGTTTTTTCAACCAATAAGCCGCCGCAACAAAATCATTTAACATCTTCACGCGGTCCACCGACCCAAATTTCTTCCCGCCCTCTTCATCATTGCCAGGATAGCCGCCAACACTAGTCAACCCATCCGGAGCCAGTGCAATGAAATTTGAGGTCCCCAACCGTCGCGCCACATCTTCTATGTAGGGATTCAGACCGCGATTCTCATGCACCACCAACACACCCGGCAATTTGCCTTTCGCGTTGGCGGGCTTTACATAAAGGCCCTTGATATTCTCGTTGCCTTCGGGCGATTGCACTGTCACCCGTTCGGTCTTAATGCGCTTGTCGTCCATCGACACTTGCTGCGCCCAGGCGTAATTGGGGCGCAAGCTTTCAAACAACATCGCGACCGTGACGCCGCCTGTTGCGAACCGCTTGGCGCGCTCCATGAATTCGCGCCGCTCAATGTCGCCGTGCACGTAAAGATCAAAAATATCCAACAATTCTTGCGGGAACTCGTTTGCTGTTTTGCGTTCCATGAAATGAACTCCTGTGACGGCAACCCGTTAGCCGGCGCCGTTCCATTCAGTATCTCCGCTTGCTCATCGGCAGACAAGCCTCTGGGCATACTCTTTACAAAATTGACCAATGCCCGTAAGCTTAAGGCGCTTCAATATCGATGGGATTAGAGGAAACGCTCCATCACATTACGGCTGTGCACGTCTAGCTTCTTCGCATCGGGAATACGGTAACGAATCCCCAGCGAATCCTGAATAGTGAAGTGGCCGTCGCCCAGCCGGTGTACATAATCGCTGTTCTCAAGCTGAAAGGTTGTCACCCCTCGATCCGTATCCACATGCCACTCAGCGGGTTCCGCATCAGTGGGCTTGTTAAGGATGCGCAAAATCACCGGAAAGAATTCCCGATGCGCTAATTCCTCTTCTAGGATTTTTCGCGCCGCCGATGGCGCTTCGTCAAGGGAAGAAAGAAACAGAATTTCCTTCGCATCGCTGTCCACAATGGAAATCGCTTTTTCCGGTGCGCTCAAAGGAAACGCTCTAACTACTTCAACTCCCGCGTGACGCGCCTCGCTCTCGTCAATCAGAACCAGTTGGCCAAAGTTGTCTCGTTCCAAATGGAAGTGCATCATGCCGCGCCCATCCCTTCCTCGCCTTCCTCTTGTTGCTGCGCATTGTAAAGCCGCGCGTAAGTACCGCCCAGCGCAAGCAATTGCTGATGCGGCCCAACCTCGGTGATCTTGCCGCGCTCCAGCACCACTATGCGGTTGGCGCTGGTCAACGTACTCAAGCGGTGGGCGATGGCAATGGTGGTGCGTCCTTGAATCAGGTTGTCCAACGCCAATTGAATTTCGCGCTCTGTTTCAGTGTCGACGCTGGATGTAGCTTCATCCAGAATCAAAACTCGTGGATTGATCAACAACGCTCGTGCAATGCTGATGCGCTGCCGTTCGCCGCCGGAAAGAAGTTGGCCGCGTTCACCAACAATTGAATCGTACCCGTTAGGAAGCCTCAGAATAAAGTCATGAGCACGCGCGGCGCGCGCGGCAGCGACGATTTCTTCATGAGTGGCTTCCGTCCGTCCGTAGGAAATGTTCTCCGCAATAGTGCCATAGAATAAAAACGGCTCCTGCAGCACCAATCCTATATTGCGGCGATATTCACCAATTGGGTAACTGCGGGCATCCACGCCGTCCAACAAGATTGCGCCTTCGGTGACATCGTAAAAACGGCACACCATATTGATGAAGGTGGACTTACCCGATCCGCTTGGACCGACCACGCCAATCATCTCGCCGGGTTCAATCGTTAAGCTGATGCCGCGCAAGATGGGACGCGTCCCGTAGCTGAAACTAATGTTCTTAATTTCAATCCGTCCCTCTTCCTTCTCCGGCCTGATGGGCTTTTTCGGTTCGGGCACTTTCGGAACACGGTCCAAAATGCCGAAGACGCGTTGGGCGCTGGTGGCGGCCCGTTGCGTTGCCGAAAGCATGTGGCTTAACGCGTCCAGCTTTGAATAGAACTTGCTGATGTAGGCAATAAACGCCGTCAACACGCCCACCGTGATGGAATTGTTGTAAATACGATAGACACCGAACACCCAAATCAGCAGCACGCCGATGTCGGTCAGCAGCGCCAACACCGCCACGAAGAATGCCCAAACCTTATTGATCTTGTCATTCACCGCCAGCACGCGCTCGTTGGCCTTGTAAAAACGTTGCGTCTCGCGCTTTTCCTGGGCAAACGCTTTCACCACTCGAATGCCGGGAATCGTGTCGGCCAGAATGCTCGTCATGTCAGCCCAGGCGCGGCTGCCGGATGAAAACCCGCGGCCTAGTTGATCCTGTGTCTTATGCACTAAGTAAGCAATCAGCGGCAGCGGCCCCAATGTAAGCAGCGCAAGGTATCGGTCAATGCTGAGGAGGATCGCCGCCGTCATGGTAATCATCAACACATCGGTGATGAAGTCCAGTAAATAGACCGAAAGAAAATAGCAAATGCGATCAGAATCCGTGCTGATGCGCGAAATCAATTCGCCTGTTCGCTTGCCTCCGAAATACTCCAGCGACAAGGACTGCATGTGGGCATATGTGCGCGTACGCAGATCCATTGAGATGCGTTCACTGACATAAGCCACCACATAAGTTTGCGCCCAAGTAAGAATCCAAGACAAGGCCGACGCTCCGGCCAAGCCCAACAGGTACCATTTCACGATGCCGAACTCGACGTGCTTGCCGTTCTGAAATGGAATCAGAATGTCGTCAATTAAAGGCATGGTCAAGTACGGTGGAATTAATCCAGCGGATGTGCTGGCCACGGTCAATGCGAAACCAAGGATCGACATCGGCAGGTGATGCCGCGCAAATCCAATCAGCCTTAGAAGTGAGCGTATGGATGTCTGCGATGGAGTATTGCCGCATTCCGGACAGGCGCGTAGTTTAGGATCGAATGGCGCGCCACACAAAGAGCATTCATTTTCCGCCGTGTGAGGAGCGGCGACGGGCACATGCAAACCGCGCTGCAGCGCGTCAAGCCTTTCCGAGATGCGCCGCACGCCTTCGGCGCGGGCCACTGTGTACCGCCAAAAGGCGGCGCGCGAAGTAGCGTTCAATAACTCCAGCCGTCCTAAACCCGCATGATCCTTCGATTGAAACCGCGACAGCATATCGAGCGGATAGGAGTCAAATGACTGTGCGGTATTCGCCCGTTTGTCCGGTTCCGTTCCCGATGGCCAAGCGTAGCTAAGCACCCTTTTATCGGTGAGCACAACCAACCCTGGTGCAAAATTCAAAGCCTCATTCAGGTCTGGTTCAAACCAGGTGAGCGCGGTTTCCGCGGGCTTCAGCCGCGCCTCCACAAGGGGCCTGGCCCAAGCAGGGGTCGCAGTCCACATATCAACTGTTTCGGTCATAGGGTCGGTGGCCTAAAGCTCTTGGGGGCGGACGAAAGAAGCGCATCAGCCTTCTCAATTATAAGGGAGAAGCGTTCCGGCGGTATTGCCGCGAAGCCGCGAAAAGCCCATCCTCTTCTTAAGTGATAATATTGTCGGTAATAGGAAGACCATTTTATGAAGTTTTGTCTACTCTTTCTTGCCTGTTCGTTTGCCTGGGCGCAAGTCGATACGGGAACTGTTTCCGGTCTAATTACCGACAAATCCGGCGCCGTAATCGCCGGTGCTGTTATCACCGTTACACAAGAATCCACGAATATCCAAACCGCGCTTCGATCTAACGCTACGGGTTTCTATTCGGCCCCTTCTTTGCGGCCCGGCCAATATGTCGTAACTGCAAGTCATGAAGGCTTCCGGCCAAAAAAAAGCAAACCCTTCGATGTTCGAGTGCAAGATAGAGTCGAGGTTAATTTCCAACTCGACATTGGCGCCGCTTCGGCGGAAATTACCGTCTCAGCCACGGCGCCACTGCTTGAATCGGAGACATCATCTCTTGGTCACGTGGTCGAAGAGAAGACTATTAGCGAGTTGCCCCTGAACGGCCGCAACTTCATTCAGTTGGCGACGCTTGGAGCGGGCACGCTTCCATCTACACGCACCGCGGA
Organism: Bryobacterales bacterium; assembly: GCA_043785065.1. GTDB lineage: Bacteria > Acidobacteriota > Terriglobia > Bryobacterales > Bryobacteraceae > JANXSF01. The sequence continues at coordinate 9,035 of JAYVXT010000470.1, forward strand.
GCGCGACAATTTCGTTTCCAACGGAGCGCGGCCAATCCAGAATAGCTACTTACTCGACGGCATCGACAACAAGAATCGTATTCTTGGCTTCGATAAAAGTTCTTCGCAAATCGTCCAACCCATCATCGACGCGATTCAGGAATTTAAGGTACAGACATCTACGTTCTCCGCCGAGTTTGGACAAGCCGCCGGCGGTGTGGTGAACGTCACCATGAAATCGGGAACCAACAATATTCATGGAAATCTATTCGAGTTCCTTCGTAATTCCCGCATGGACGCCACTCCATATTTTCAGCCCGCGGGTGGAGGCAAGCCGATCTTCATTCAGAATCAATTCGGAGCAACTCTTGGCGGCCCGGTGATCAAGAACCGCACCTTCTTCTTTGGTAGTTGGCAGACTTCCCGGGAAGTGAACGCCGCTCCGCAAATCGGGTCGGTCCCGACAGAGGCGATGCAACAGGGCATCTTTTCAAAGCGTGTGAACGACCCCATAACGAAGCTGGCATTTTCCAACAATCAAGTACCGCTCAGCCGCTTTGACCCGGTAGCGCAAAAGCTAGTGAAGCTTTATCCGGCCCCCAATCTTCCCGGTGAAGTACGGAACTTCTTCTACAATCCGAAGGAGTCCGTGAACAGCAACGCTTATAACCTCCGCGTGGATCACCGTTTCAGCGCCAAGGATTTCGCCTTCATGCGCATCTCCCAAAACACCGGCGAAAATCGCTTGCCGACAACGCTCCCTGAACCAGCCAATCAGACTGGCTCCATAAGTTTGAACTCGCGTTCCTGGGTCTTTAGTGAAACCCATGCATTGACGCCCACCATCGTGAATGAGTTCCGCTACGGCTTCATCTTCACTCACAACGTTCAGGATCTTTTTGGCGCGCGCTTGTTCGATCAGTACGGAATCCTAGGCGCGCTCAATGAGCCGCGCATCAAAGGGCTGCCCAATTTCACGATCAATTCCCTAAGTAATCTAGGCACCGCTGCTCCGGGCGCGGCTCCCATCGCCGCCACCGGCAGCGGTAACTTTCCCAGCGATAAGTCGGGCAAGATTCACCAATTGCTGGATAACATTTCCTGGGTAAAGAGCCGCCACACGTTAAAGTTCGGCATGGATCTGCAGCGCGTCACGCAGTTCATCTACGCCACAAACGCCGCCCGGCCCAACATGACGTTTAACGGAACCTACTCCGGTATCGGCCTTGCGGATTTCCTCCTCGGCTACGTGCAAACGGCCAACACATCGCAACAGCAGCTAGATACCATCCTGCAGAACGTTTACCAGTTTTATGCGCAGGACGATTGGAAGATTTCCAATAAGCTTACCTTGAACTTTGGCCTGAGATATGAACTTTCCACGCCGTTCCGTGAGAACAAAGACAAGCAATCGAACTTTGTTTTGGATGCGGGCCCCTGCTATCTACAGCTGGTTCAAGCCAGTGATGCAAGCCGCTGCGGCGTGGGCCGCGAATTGGTGCATCGCGACTACAACAACTTTGCGCCCCGCGTTGGGCTGGCTTATCAACTGAATCCAAAGACCGTGGTCCGCAGTGGCTTCGGTGTATTCTTTGGCCGCGATGAAGTGATCGGCATCACTCGGCGGCTCAATTCCAATCCTCCTTTCGTCACCAGCGCAACTTACACTGGCGACCAAAACAAACCCGCCTTCCTGTTGGCCAATGGCTTCCCCGCCAACGCTCTGACGCTTGGCAGCGGATCGACGGACGTGAATAGCTTTCCATTCAACTTCAGTACTCCTTATGTGATTCAGTGGAACTTCAACGCACAGCGCGAACTGCCGATGGGATTCGTCGCACAACTTAGCTATACCGGGTCGGAATCGCACAAAATGTTTGAGGTGGTGAACGTGAACCAGGCGTTCCCAGGAACCGGAGACGTGAATGCCAGGCGTCCCTATAAAGGCTTTTCCAACATTCAATATTATGCTCCGTTGGTTAACTCCAACTACCATGCCTTGCTGGGCAAACTGGATCGCCGTTTCACAAACGGCATGAGCGTGCTGGCCTCCTACACTTACGGCCACTCGATTGACGATGGAAGAAGCGGCAACGATCAGAACGATCCCAATCCGCAAGATGCCCGCAATTTAGCGGCGCAGAGAGGCTCCTCGAATTTCGATGTCCGCCACCGGCTTGCGCTCAGCGGCTTGTATCAATTGCCGTTCGGTAAGGGCCCTGGCGCTTTGGCCAGGATCACACGCAATTGGCAAACCTCCGGTATCTTCTCCACGCAAACTGGGCAACCGTTTACGGTCACCTCGAACGTGGATCCAACTGCGACCGGCGCAACCGCGCGGCCTGATCGGATTCGCGACGGTTCGCTTCCCGCCGAGCAACGCAGCGTCAACCGTTGGTTTGATGCAACGGCCTTCACAGTGCCCACCTGCGCTTGCTTCGGCAACTCCGGCCGCAACATTCTGCGGGCGCCGGGCTTCATCAATCTTGACTTCAGCGTCATGCGCGAATTCCACTTCCTGGAGCGCTTCCGCTTCCAATTCCGCGGCGAAGGATTCAATCTGATGAACCATCCTAACCTTGGCCTGCCCAACTCCGCTATCGGCAACGCGGCGGTCGGCAACATCGGCTCGGTCGTCAACTCCGAACGGCAAATGCAGTTGGCGTTGAAGCTCTATTTTTAACGAGAATAGTTATGGATGCACATCCTTGTCTTTAACGCCGGCTCCAGTAGCCTGAAATGTCACCTCTTTGATTGGACGGGAGTGGCCGAACACGACACGCCCCAATCTTCTATCTGGCAGGCTCATGTAGATTGGTCACGAAGATCGGCGCCGGCCAGCATGACAGTGGAATCCACGTTAGGCGCAAAGATAGAAGAAGAGATCGCCAAGCCGGAAATCCCCGGCATTTTACGCCGGTTGGTTGAAACGCTTCCGGCTCCACCCGATCTAGCTTGTCATCGCGTAGTTCATGGGGGGTCCCTGTTCGGCCATGCCACCGAACTTACTCGCGAGGCCCAAAGTAAGGCGATGACTTTTAATCATTTCGCCCCGTCGCACAATCCCATTCAATTGGAAATCGTTGGTGAGGCTGAAGCGTTATTCGGCCCCAAAGTACGGCAGTTCGGCGTGTTCGATACAGCCTTCCACTCCACGCTACAGCCGCCGGAGTACGTTCTTGCCGGACCTGCTCATTGGCGGGAGCGAGGCATTCGCCGCTATGGGTTTCACGGCATCAGCCACCAGAACGTATCCCGCCGAGCCGCGCAACTGCTTGGCCGCGATCTGAAAGATCTGCGATTGATCACGGCGCACCTGGGCAATGGCTGTTCGCTTACCGCGATCGGCGGCGGCATCTCGTTGGCTACAACCATGGGCTTCACTCCGCTTGATGGGCTGGTGATGGGCACTCGTAGCGGGTCCGTTGACCCGGGGGTTCTCATTCACTTGGTGCGGCAGCATGGCTACACCGCCGAGATGCTTGACACTGAACTCAATAAGGAATCCGGAATGAAGGGCATTTCCGGAATTTCCGGCGACATGCGCGAAGTGCTTCAAGCCGCGGCAGACGGCAACCAAGACGCGCAACTTGCTTTCGATATTTTCACCGGTAGCGTGGCGCGCCATGCCGCTGGACTCATCACAGCCCTTGGTGGTTTGGACGCTCTGGTATTCACGGCCGGCATCGGCGAAAACTCGTCCGAGGCGCGCGATGCGGTGGCTCGTAAGCTCCACTTCCTTGGCATCGAACTTGATGCGGAGATCAACCAAAGCAAGCCAATCGACCAAGTGATCTCGAAGGCCGGCGCCAGTCCTCTTGTGTTGGCCGTGCGCTCCGAAGAGGATTGGGAAATTGCCCGGCAGTGCTTTGCCACCGCGGGCTAACCAGGTACTCTGTGCTATGCTGGCATTCAAATTCAGAACCAAGGAGTTTCACTCACCATGAAGCAATCTCTCCCCATTATCATCGCGCTCTGCGCTCTGCCCATTGCGGCGCAACAACCGCCGGCCGCGCGTCAACCAATGTCTTTCTTCGTCACCAGCGTTGGTTCCGGAAACGGCGCAAACCTTGGCGGATTGGCAGGAGCCGATAAGCATTGCCAGCAACTGGCCGCCGCTGCCGGCGCGGGCAGCCGCACTTGGCACGCTTACCTCAGCACAAGCGCCGAAGAGGGCAAGCCCGCGGTGAACGCACGAGATCGCATTGGATCCGGACCCTGGTATAACGCCAAGGGAGCGAGCATAGCGAAGAATCTTGCCGACCTTCACGGAGATACTTTGGACCAAGCGCGCATGGGTAACACACTCACCAAAGCCACTGCTCTCACCGAAAAAGGCGAGCCCGTGAAAGGCGTCGGCGACACTCCCAACCAGCACGACATGCTGACCGGCTCGCAACTGGATGGACGGGCGTTCACCGATGGAGCCGACCACACTTGCAAGAATTGGACCGGCAACGGTCAAGGAGTAGCGCAACTGGGCCATCACGATCGCACCGGCGGGCCCGGTATTTCCTGGAACGCTGTTCATCCGTCACGTGGCTGCAGCCAGGAAAACCTTGTGTCTACCGGCGGCGCGGGACTGTTCTACTGCTTCGCCGTCGGCAACTAAATGCTGTTGCATAAATCTCGCAATGCCGTGGCGGCGCTGCTTCTGGTCGCCGCCACGGGAGCGCTTGCTCAGCCTGCTCTTGAAAAGAGCGTTGTCGATGGCTGGATGAAAGAGCTGTCAAACTGGGGACGCTGGGGCAAGACCGATCAGGCTGGAACCTTCAACCTGATCACCAATGCAAAGCGCAAAGCCGCCGCGGCGTTGGTGCTCGAAGGCTATTCCGTTTCACTTTCCCGGGCGGCGGATACAACTCCTTCCGCCGATAACGCCAGCCCCTTCGGGCGCAAAATGCTTTCGAGCGGCGTCACTCCCAACCCCATGTTCGCCATGGATAACTACAGCACTAGTTATCATGGCCAGTCTTTAACGCACCTTGATGCTCTGTCGCACATGTTCTACCAAGGCAAAGTTTATAACGGCTACCCGCAAGCACAGATCAACAATTCGGGCGCGGGCCAACTGGATGTAATGGCCTTTCAATCCGGCTTTTTCTCGCGCGGCATTCTCATCGACATGCCGCAATTCAGGGGCGTGAAATACCTGGAACTATCCACCCCAATTTACCCTGCCGACTTTGACGCATGGGAGAAGAAGACCGGCATTAAAATCGGCCCAGGTGATATTGTGTTTGTCCGCACTGGCCGCTGGGCGCGCCGCGTCGAAAAAGGTGCGTGGGATATCGGCCAAGCCGCGGCGGGCATGCACGCCTCTTGCGCGCGTTGGTTCAAGCAGCGCGATGTGGCCGTGGTGGGCAGCGACACGCACGGCGAACTGCAGCCATCGGGAGTGAAAGGCGTCCCATTCCCATTGCATCAATTGTTGATTGTGGCCATGGGCACGCCGATGATCGACAACTGTGACCTTGAGGCATTGAGCGTAGCCGCCGCGCAACGGAAGCGTTGGGAATTTCTTATCACGGCCGCTCCATTGACGGTGCCGGGCGGCACGGGTTCGCCTCTCAACCCGATCGCCATTTTCTAGAGGTTGGCAACCCCAGCCCGGACAACGCATAATACTTTGTATGCATCGCCGGTCATTCTTGGCAACGGTCGCCTCTGGTCCTTTGGGCGCGGCGCAACAATTACGAGGTCCCAACGTGCGTCTCGGTATTGATCTATTCAGCATCCGGTCTCAAGGCTGGACTCCTTTCGAATATTTGGACTACAGCGCCAAATGGGGCGCGAAGGTGGTCCACTTTTCGGAGATTCGTTTCATCGGAAGTCTCGAAAAAGACCACTTGAAAAAAGTCGGCGAATACGCGAAGAAACTGGGGATCGAAGTGGAAATCGGTATGCGTTCGATTTGCCCAACTTCGTCATTGTTTGATCCCAAGCAGGGTACGGCGGAAGAGCAACTGAGCCGCATGATCGATGCCGCTGTTACCGTTGGTTCGCCCATTGTGCGCGCCTTTCTTGGCCAGGCCGCGGACCGTGTCGGTAAAATTCCGCTGGAACAACACATCGAAAACGCGGCGAAGGCGCTACGCGCGGTGCGGTCGAAAGCAATGGGCAACGGTAAGAAGATCGCCATCGAAAATCATGCAGGCGACATGCAAGGCAGGGAGCTGAAGTCGCTGATCGAACAAGCCGGCAAGGATTTCGTTGGGGCGTGCCTTGATTCGGGCAACCCCTGTTGGACCGTTGAAGATCCTCACGTGACCTTGGATTATTTGGCTCCCTATGTATTAACCAGTCACGTTCGCGACAGCATGGTTTGGCGTACACCCGAAGGCGCTGCGATGCAGTGGACGCGACTGGGCGAAGGTAATGTTGGTATTGCAGAATGGATCAAGAAATACACGGAGCTATGTCCGGGGAGAGCTATGTCGCTGGAGATCATAGTCACGGGCACACGGCAATATCCTTATTTGCAACCGGAATTTTGGGATGCTTACCGCAAGCAACCCGCTTGGGAGTTCGCGCGGTTCGCCGCCATCGCCGAGACGGGCAAGGCGCCTGCTGATCGTCCCAAACTTAACCCCACCGAGTCAGTGGCGAAAGAGCGCGAGGATCTGGAAAAATCCTTGAAATGGTTGAAGGCCAATTTCATCGTATGAGGCTGGCGCTTTCAACTCTATTTCTTGTGGCCAGCAGCCTAAACGTCCAGGCGCAGTTGGTGGACATGGTGCGCGGCCAAATAAACCAGGGCGATTTTGATGGCGCGCGGAAAACACTTGCGGACTTTAAGAGCCGTTATGGCGCAACACCGGAGATGCTGGAAGCGCACTCCTGGCTGGGTCGCGGCGCGCTTGCCGCCAAACGGTTCGACCTGGCCGATACTTTCGCCGCCGAGACTTATAAGATGTGCGAGCAGGCGCTGGCCCACCGCGCGATGGATGCCGAACCGCATCTGCCCATTGCAATCGGCGCGTCGATTGAAGTGCAAGGCCAATCGCTGGCTAAGCGTGGCCAGCGGAGTGAGGCCGTCACCTATTTGAACAGCCAATTGAAGCGGTATTACAAGACCAGCATTCGCGCCCGTTTGCAGAAGAATCTAAATCTGCTGACGCTGGATGGCAAGCCCGCGCCACCCATCGAAATGAAAGACTTTCTGACCAAGGCTAAATTGACCGG
>JAYVXT010000471.1:0-16165 GCA_043785065.1 Bryobacterales bacterium
GTTCGGGCGTTGGGAAAGACTGAGAAACTCGCGGCGGATCCTTGATGGATGCTTCCGTTTGACCTGGTTTATCCAACATAAACAACGCTGTGAATTCACCCACAATCGCAGGTGAATTTTGTTTCGATCCATGATCCGCGATTGTGCCACCGCTGGCCATCCCGCTTGCAGGCGCACCGCTGAATAAGCTGGTAAATTCGCCGGGCGGCGTTGATGCGTTGGGCGCCATTTGATCGGGTTGGTTCACCGCCGGAGGCGGAGCGTTACCTGGAGTCTTAGGCTCTTCAAGGGGAGAGTTAGCTAGCCACTGGCGCAGCGGTTGTTGGTCCGCAAGAGGATGGGAAATTACATATTGCAGACCAGACTCCACACCCACCTTCAACACAATTATCCGAGCGGCTGGAATCAGCTTGAATATTTTCGCGAGCAGAGTATAGTTTTCGTACTCTCTACTGGCTGCTAGAAGATGGATGGAAACCTTGTCTCCGGTCTTTTTGCTCTTTCCGGAGAAGCAATAATCCTGACCTGCATCCAAGGCTGGAACCGGTTCGAGAAAATCGTATTCTCCGTCGAAAGGCATCGTTTCTCCAATAGCGGCTGAACACAAGCGGCCCGGCTTGCTTCTTTTCATTATCTCGAAGTCAAATCACTTAACAGCCTTTGCTTCCCATCATGCTTCCCATCATTATGATACATTACAAGTTGTTGCGGCCCGAGCCGCTCACTGCAGCATACAGATCCCAAATATGAGACTTCTCTCCCGCTTGGTTTGGTCCGAAGGAATGCATCTGGGCCCCCACCAATTCCAAGCGCAAAACCGCTACTTTGAAGATTCCATTTCGTTCTTGACTCAATCGTTGTGGGCCGACTGTTACGGGTTAACAGGGATCAAGATCGATACGGAAGCCTTGAAAAACGGCGTCTTTTCGGTTGTATTCGCCCGTGGCTCCTTTTCAGACGGCCTTGCTTTCGACATTTCATCCTGCGATGCGGCGCCGAAAGCGCTCTCCATGGCGGACGTTTTTGGTCCGTCAACTGATCGATTGACGATCTGTTTGGCAATTCCCGAACATCGCCAACAGGGGCCCAACTCAACGGCTAACGGAACAGAAAATGTACGTTTTCAGGTTTCGGAAAAATTGTTTAGGGACGAAACAACTGGTTTGGACGAGCGAAAAGTAAAGGTTGGCAGGAAACAAATTCGCCTGGTCGTGGATTCAGAGACGAATCAAGGTTTGGTAGTCCTGCCGATTGCGAGAGTTGTCCGAAACGGCGAAGGAGGGTACACCTGCGACCCGGCTTTTATCGCTCCTTGTCTACAGATCAGCAGCAGTGAGCGGTTGATGTTGTTGATGCGGCGCCTCATCGAAATCATGGAAACAAAGAGCCGGTCTCTAGCCCGGTCTGGCGCCAGTCCTACGGCCGGCGGCGATTTCGGAGCTCGCAGCATTGCTAATTTCTGGCTGCTGCATGCTGTCAACTCGGCGCTTGCTCCACTGCGGCACCAATGGGAATCGAAACGTGGCCATCCGGTGGAGTTGTTCCTGGAGCTCTCAAAACTGGCAGGGGCCCTGTGCACCTTCTCCCTGAAATCCCATCCTTCCAGCTTGCCGTTGTATAACCATCAGAGGCTCTCGGAATGCTTCGATGAATTGGATCGTCATATTCGCGAGCATTTGGAAATCATTGTCCCCACCAATTGCTTAACCATCCCATTGAAGAAAATTGACGAGTACTTCTTCGAGGGGGATATTGCCGATTCCCGCTGCTTCGGCCATTCGGCCTGGGTGCTGGGCATACGATCTCCGCTGCCCGAAGCCGAGTTGATCACACGGTCGCCACAGCTTGTAAAAGTGTGTTCCGCGAAATTTGTTGGGGAACTGGTGAGGAGAGCCCTGGGCGGTTTGGAATTGACCCATCTTTCCACTCCTCCGAACGCGATCAACAGCCGAGTGGAGTTTCAATATTTCGCGATTTCGAGGACGGGTCCGTTTTGGGAGCACATTAAGCAGACAAAACAAGTTGGCCTGTACGTACCTGGCGATGTTCCGCAACCGGAACTGGATCTGCAGGTGGTACTTGAAGGAGGAAACAATTGATGCGTCTGGAAAACCTTGCGTTAATCTTTCAAGAAATACTGACGGTGATTGTGCGGGTTCGATCGGGCAGGCAAAAATTCACGGATGCGGATTCATTCCGTCTGCAAGTAAGAGAAGCGCTGCGAGCCGCGGCCCAGGATGCCCGGGCCAAGGGGTACGGGATGGAAGACATCCGCATGGCCACCTTGGCCGTCGTGGGTTTTCTTGATGAATCCATCTTGAATTCCCAAAATCCGATGTTCGCCAACTGGCCTCGCAAAACTTTACAGCATGAATTATTCGATACGCACATGGCTGGGGAAACGTTTTTTGAGAACGCCGAGCAATTGGTGAGGCGAAGTGATTCACCAGAACTGGCCGACGTACTTGAAGTGCATTTACTGTGCTTGCTCTTAGGCTATAGTGGCCGTTACGGCGCCGCGGGCCGGGGCGAATTGCAACGAGTAATAACAACCATCCGCGAAAAGCTGCGTCGTATCCGCGGCGCGGGAGGCGAATTGTCGCCATCTTGGAAAGGTGGACCGGTAACGGTTGCCACGCCAAGAGATACAAAGTCGCGCTGGTTCGTAGTGGCGGCCGTTGCTTGTCTGGCTTTGGCATTAATCCTGTTTGTGACGTTTACAATGTCGATTCGATCCGGCGTGGACGACCTTGTCGCCATTCCATCCATGAGAAAAAGTTAAGAAGGTGCTATGCGCAAGATAATCCTAATCAGCGCCGGTGCATTTGTGTTGTATGCGTTATTGACGGGCTACCTTGGCTCGATTCTTGGACTACAAGCAGTTAACTTGTGGGTGTTCAGGATTACCCTGTGGGTGCTGGGTTTGGCGGCAGCTGGCGCCGCCATATGGTATTTGGTCAAGAATATGGAGCAGGAGGAAACTCCAGCGCAGGCGGAAGCGTCGGGCGATTTTTCGGTTTTAATTCGTGAAGCGCAAGCCAAGCTAAGCGCGGCGCGGAAAGTCAAGGGAGGCAAACTATCCAGTTTGCCACTTGTTTTTGTTGTCGGCGATTCGAACAGCGCCAAGACCACAACCATAGTTAACTCCGGGATTGAAGCAGAACTGTTGGCTGGAGAAGTATTCCGGGACGCAAAACCCATAGCTACCCCCGTGGCTAATATTTGGTACGCCAAAGGGGCCGTACTCGTGGAAGCCGCAGGCAAGTTTCTGGCTGATGACGAAACTTGGAAAGGGTTAGTTGGCCGCCTGCAACCGGCTGCATTAGGTTCAGCGTTTGCACGAGGAGCCCAACCCCAAAGATTGGCCCTGGTATGCATTGATGTGGAGCGATTCCTGGTTCCAGGGGCGGGCGAGAATATGCAGGCCTTGGCCCGAACTCTGCGCAATCGACTGGGAGAAATTGCCGGCTCGCTGGGCGCGAGTATTCCCGTTTACGCGCTGTTCACCAAGCTTGACCGAATTCCCTTTTTTACCGAATTTGTCAGAAACATTACTCCGAATGAAGCCGATCAGATATTCGGGGCAGCCTTACCTGGAAGTCCGGCAACGGAAGGCATTTACGGGGAGCAACAAAGTGCCCGGATCAGCACTCTTTACGATGAATTGACCCAGTCATTGTGTTCCCTTCGGCCCGAATATTTATCGCGTGAAAACGAACCCAACCTTCTACCCGCAATTTACGAATTTCCGCGGGAGTTCAGGAAGCTACGGCCGATGATCGTGCAGTTTCTGGTGGAACTATGCCGGCCCAGTCAACTGGCTGTTGGCCCGAATCTTCAAGGCTTCTATTTCTCCGGTGTCCGCCCAGTTGTGGTTACTGATGCGCCAACGCCAGTGCAACGAATGCCAGAACCGCGGGAACCAAGCAGATCGCTGGAGGCAACAGGCATATTCAAAGGGGGCCGGGAAGAATTGCTGCGGGAAGTGGCGTCTGAAGCCCGGGGAAGCAGCCGTAAAGTACCTCAATGGATGTTTCTTACTCGAATGTTCAGCAAGGTTATATTTCCACAATCCTTAAGCCAGGCAACGGGCGGAATCAGCACCAAAACCACGCTGATGCGCCGATTGTTGCTGACGGGCGCGGCTTTCGCTGGTTTGTTCTACTGCATCGCCAGTACCGTTTCCTACTCGAATAACAAAGCGATCGTGAATCAAATTCGGGAATCGGCCAGCGGTCTGACGGAAGTACCGAAGCCGATAGTAGCTACGCCAACCGCGCTAAAGAAGCTGGAAGCCTCGCGGGAAACAGTTGAGACATTGAATGGTTTCCAGAAAGACGGCGCACCTTGGTGGACCTACCGTTGGGGGTTATATTCCGGCCAATCCGTCTACCCCGAGGCGCGTCGTCTTTATTTTGAAAGCTTCCGGAAGTTACTGCTGGCTCAAACACAAGCCCGGATGGTTGAAAAGCTGACTCAATTGCCCGCCGCGCCTCCAGGTCCGGAATACAAGCCATCCTACGATACTTTGAAAGCTTATCTGATGACGACATCCAATGCGAATAAGACAATGGAGGAGCCCGGCTTTTTGGCTCCAGTGCTGCTTGAGAGATGGAGAGAGGAACGCAACATTGATCCGGTATTGGGGGAATTGGCCAAAAATCAGTTCGAATTTTATAGCGCTGAGCTGAAGGCGGGAAATCCTTTTACCGAGAAGAGAGTGGAGGATGCAATCCTAAACGCCCGGCGCTACTTGAATCAGTTTGGAAGCGAAGAGCGAATCTATCAAGCCATGCTGGCAAAGGCGGGCAAGAACAAGCCTTCGATCAATTTCAATAAAATTTACCCTGGGTCGGCGTCCGTTGTTGTGGCGTCGAATGAAGTGGCCGGAGCATTCTCCAAGGCCGGTTGGGAGGCAATGAACAAACTTCTGGCCGACAAGGGCGAATACGCCGGGGGCGCCGAATGGGTTCTAGGCGAGCAGACCCTATCCAACAAAGATCAATCAGGCCTGGCGCAAAAGCTTACGGCCAAATATGCGGCCGATTTCGTCAAGCAGTGGCGCAATTTCCTGAAAGGCGCAAGCGTGATCCGGTACAAGAACCTGCAAGATGCCGCCGACAAGCTGAACACCTTATCGGTGGGGCAATCGCCTTTACTCGCGCTATTCGCTTTAGTCTCGGAGAATACGAACGTCGCGGCGGCGGAGGCGCGTCAGCCATTCGATTCAGCCCATAAAGTGATTCCACCGGAGAAGATGAATCCCCTTATCGGCGATACGAATCGCGGTTATATGACAGCGCTGACAACTCTTCAAGTGTCCATTGATGCGGCTAGTAAAGGAGATGTAGGCGAGAATGGCGACCCAACCAGCCAAGCCAATGCTACAGCGGCCAGAATCGCCGCGCGCAGCCTGGCGCAAACGTTCGGCAATGACACAGAGCAATTAGAGGCGAAGTCCGAGAAGCTGTTACTCGATCCGATCCTCAATGCCGAGGAGTTTGTGCGCCCTCGCACCAAAGAGGCTTTGATTGCCAAAGGCCAACAGTTTTGCGCGGAATATCGTAAAGTGATGAGCAAACTTCCGTTCTCGGTGAAAGGTCCGGGTGCAGCCAGCGTTGAGGAGATCAATAAACTATTCCGTAAACCGGACGGCGCGCTGTGGGTATTTTACGAGTCGGCGCTGCAGAAATATATGACTAAGAACGGCGCTACTTACATGGCTAACTCAGTGGCGCCGGTGGCAGTGGCGCCGGCCTTTATCGGGTTCTTCAACAAGACCGCGGCCATGGCTGAGTCCATGTACCCCGCGGGAAGTCAGGATCCGAAAATCTACTACATGCTAAAGCAGATTCCGACCGAAACCGCGGCGGTAAAACTGCGGCTCGATGGTGGCGGAGAAGGTGAGCGGTTTTGGGAGGTTTCGGGCGCGCATGAAGCCCAAGGGACGGTGAAGGTCGCCAGTTATGGAGAACTGCCGTTTGTCAGTGAAAAGGGATTGTGGTCGGTGTTTCAGTTTATCGGAAGCGCAGAGGTTTGGAGCCCAATCGGCAGTACCTGGCAATTGGAATGGCCCGTGGATTTGACTGTCAGCGGCAGGAGAACGAACGTGGGTCGAGTGCGTTACACCTTGGATTTGGGGAGGAACTCTTCGATCTCACCTAAGGGGCAATCGGCCGCGGGTGGTTGTATGTTGCCGGTCGCTGGAAAGTAATCAGAAGTTTTCTGCTGATCACTTATTAGGAAGACATTGCTGTTGGCTAGTCGTTAAAGATCGGAAACAGTGCAGGTTAGGGCAGGGCATCAAGCCTAACGCGTTGAGCTGCTGCCTTCAAGGTATCCCAGCGGCTTATCAAAATCGAAACCGAACAGCTTCGGATCCTCACCTATAACCGCGGCCGAAGCAATGTAAAAAACATAATCGTAGGTTTCTTGTGGGATCTTGTCTTTTCCCATGGCCAGCAGTTTCCAAAAGTTCCGTTCCTTAGGGTTGTCCGGCATTCTTTGCACCATTGGAAGAACTTTATGCTCGCCCCAATTGTAACAAGCCATCACCAGAAACCCGGAAGCTTTAGCGTCGGTGCGGTATAGGTCCTTAAGATAAGCGGCGGCGGCTTTGGTGGCTAGTTCCCAGTGGTGCCGGTCATCAGAGGGATCCCTCACCGGCCGGTCAACTAATGGCCCAACTTTGAGCCCATACTGCACGGCGGTTTTCGGAATAAACTGCCACATGCCTTTGGCGAAACCCATGTAGGTTTGTGGACCGCTGATGTATTCATCGAAATCACTCTCCTGCATGGCCAGATAAAGAAACTGCGGCGGCAGATCGTTATCTAACAGCTCTTTGGCAATGAAGGGTATGAAGCTATTATCACGAGCTCTTTTTAAGGCCTTGGCCATTCTTGGTGAAGATTGCCATTTAGAGATGTAGCTGTTAATTTCCGTCATGAACTCTTTGGGCATATCGAGCTCACATTCCCCGAATATTCGGGCCACGCGAAGCACCAAGCGCTCCTGCGGTGTCATTTTTGCGTCGTAGATATGCAGGCCTTCCAAGAACTTATCGTATTTTTGCTCCATGTCCTTGCGGCGGTTCCTGCTTGCGTTCAGTTGTTCGGCTCCACTTTTTGAATTTGAGTCGCGCACCATTTTTTCCACATTCGCGATGCTCAAATCCATCTCCTTCATGGCATAAAAGAGTTCCACCGCGGTAGCTCGCTGCTTGGCCACTTGCTGGTGCAAATACCAAGCGTATCCACTAATCGCAAGTACGCCAATGCCAAGCGCCGCCATGACGCCGCCATACTTGCGTTTCTGTTTCTTCTGCACCTGGGCGAAAGCCTCGCGGATCATCATCGTTTGTTCGCCGATGGGTTCCGTAGCGGGCAGTTTGCCAAAGTACCGGTCAACATTCTTAGGCTTTGAGGCCGTCGCTTCCTTCTTGGAGGTGGGTGCGGACCAGGGCGCCGTTGGCCGCTCAATGGCAGGCGGCATTGGAACTTCGACTCTCGGCTCGATTGGCTCTGGCTCAAAATGGACAAAAGGTCCTTCAATGCCGAGCCGCACGGACAAAGGCCGATCTACCTTAATCCGATCCACTCGCAGGCCTTCAAGGAAAATTCCATTGCTACTGTTCAGGTCGACGATAGTCCAAACGCCGTTTTCCTTCAGTACCTTCAGGTGGTACCGGCTCACATAATCGTTCTTAATACAAAGCTCCGCATCATCCCCTCGACCGATCCGAAAAGGCTCTTGAAAACAAAATGTGCTCGAAGCGGCGCGCGGATCTTCGTATCTCACTCGGATGGACATATTTAGGAAATTGGCGAACCGCAGTAGAATAGAACAACCAAATTATAACCAAGTTGGACAGGTAGCCGATAGCAGGAGATTTTAGCTTGATTAATAGCATGTAGGCGAACGGGCGCTCGGCGAGTTGGCGAGGCTAATCCGGATTTGTTCGATCCTTCGTATGATTTCAACCTGAGGCCGTGTGCCGCGGGTTAAAGATGTTATACAATTTTCCAGGTCGATTCAGATAATTGTACAGATGCGATTCGACGCTTCCTTTGAAGTAAATTTAGTTCCATAGGTGACATTATGACCAAACGAGAATTCCTCGCGGGATGTATCGGCGCCGGAGTTATCTTGCCGAATGGCAGCGCCGCTCTCGCCCAACAGCCAACAGCCGGCAACAAGAAAAACAAATCGCGGATGGCTAAGACAACGAAGCTTTTCAAAAGCCCTCAAGGATTTCCCAACGCCATTGCTGTTACCCCAGAGGGTTTGTGGATCGGCGAGCAAAAACTATCCGGCCCCCAAGCCGAATCTTACAACCTTCCCGAACCTAAGTCCTTGACCGAATCGGCATGGCTTGTGGATTGGAATGGCAAGCTGGTGAAGACTGTCACCACGCCATCAAGAAACACAAGTGGCATGGCGGTGGGAGGCGGGTATGTTTGGATGGTGGCCAATGCCGCACCGGAAGGAGTTTTCCAAGTAGACATGAACTCGCGGTTGGTTAGTCACCGCCAGATTCCCCTCGGCCCCGCTAACGACGGCGGCGGATGTCACGGCGCACTATGGCAGGATGGCAAACTTTGGATCGCCGCATTACGGCTTCGCGGCAACATTCGGGTTGATCCTAAAACGTGGGAGCCGGAGTTCATGATCCCCTTTTACCAGGCTCCGGATAGAGTTCGTTACCATGGCATTGCTTGGGATAACGGCAGCATCTGGCAAATCGTCGGCAATGATTGTAAGAGGTACAGCGATTACCGGCCTGCCTTGGTGCGGTACGAAGCGGCCACCGGCAAGGTTCTTGAGACTGTGGATTTTGCACCAAATTCTTGCGATCCGCATGGACTCGCCATGCATGAGGGCAAACTAATCAGTTGTGATGCCGGCATTCATCCTGGATGGCCAAACAACGATAGCCCCACTGCCGGTTGGATTTTTCAAATCGATTTCATCTGAACAGCTTCGTGATTGGTGCGTTTGAAACACGGGGTAACCGGCCGGAGTGTTACCCTCAATATTAAACCGACGAAACAAGTAGCTTAGGCTAATTTCAAGGCTCAGGCTAATTACAAGACATCAACACAAACCCAAGGAGCACATTTCTAGTGAAGTGGTTCGATTATAACGCCCCTAACACGCTCTCCGCCACGCTGGATCAGTTAGAAAGCTATCCAACCGCATTTCTGCTGGCCGGTGGAACGGATCTATTGGTCCAACTTCGCGCCGGACGCAAGCAGACCGATCTTGTGCTTGATATCAAGCATATCCCCGAACTAAACGCGATCACCTTCGATGAGCAGACCGGGCTCACGCTGGGGGCTGCTGTATGTTGCTCCTTAACGTATGAGAATGCGGATGTAAAGAAATATTACCCCTCATTAGCCGATGTTGCCTCGATTATCGGCGGCACGCAAATTCAGGGCCGGGCCTCAGTGGGTGGGAACCTCTGCAACGCTGCTCCTAGCGCGGACACCGTGCCGCTGCTGGTCGCGCTGTCGGCCAAATGCCGGGTTGCAAGCGCAAAGGGCGAAAGAGAGATTGCTGTGGAGGACTTTTGTATCGCTCCTGGCAAGAACGCAATGCAGCCCGGAGAGATGTTGGTGTCCATGCGGATCCCGGCTCCAGCAAGGGGCTCTGGCGCGCATTATTTTCGCTTCATACCGCGCAATGAAATGGACATAGCTGTTGCCGGGGTTGGGGCAAGCGTGGTGGTCGCAAATGGCATGTTCAAAGAAGCTCGCATTGCACTGGCGTCAGTAGCGCCGAGACCGCTATTCGTTCGACAGGCTGGTGATTCGCTGGTGGGAAAGCCGGTGAATGCGAAGTCGATTGAAGAAGCCGCGGAACTGGCAAAGCAAGCCGCAACGCCGATCACCGACATGCGCGGAACGGCGGAGTACCGGCGTCACTTATGCGCGGTTCTGACCAAACGTACGCTAGAAGCCGCGGTGAAACAAGCTCGGGAGGCTCAATAGAGATGCGGTCAAAAACTCATGTCCATACTAGGATTAACGGCGAGGAAAGAGATTTTCTTTGCGAGCCGCGGCAAAGCCTGCTTGAAGTGCTGCGGGACAATTTGAATCTGACTGGAACTAAAGAAGGCTGTAACGACGGCAACTGCGGATCCTGCACGATCACGCTGGACGGACGAATCGTCACCTCCTGCCTGGTGCTTGGCGTAGAAGCGGAAGGGCGCGAGATAACGACCATTGAAGGAATCGCAAGGGGTAACGATTTGCACCCGATCCAAAAAGCGTTTCTTGAAAACGCGGCGCTGCAGTGCGGCATCTGCACGCCGGGATTCATTGTAGCCACCAAGGCGCTTCTGGATAAGGAACCAGACCCAAGCGAAGAGCGCATCCGCTTTTTCCTGGCCAACAATCTTTGCCGCTGCACAGGTTACGACAAGATTATTCAAGCCGTTCAACAAGCGGCTAAGGAGATGCAAGCATGAGCGCACCATCTTACTCTGTAATTGGAACCCGGCCGGTCCGCCACGATGGAGCGGACAAAGTAACCGGGCGCGCAATTTATGGCGGTGACTTCCAGATGGCGGGAATGTTGCACGGATTTATTCTGCGCAGCCCGTATGCGCACGCCCGTATCAAACGGATCGACACGTCCAAGGCCGAAATGTTTCCGGGCGTTAAAGCGGTTATCACAACCCAAGACTTCCCTGAAGTGGATGGCAACAAGATGATTGATCTTGGGGAAGGGAACACGTCGCTAGCTTGGGCGCGGGGCAACGTTTTGGCCGGCGACAAAGTTCTGTATCGCGGACATGCCGTTGCGGCGGTGGCGGCTGTGAATGCACATGTGGCCGAAGAAGCGGCGGGATTGATTGAAGTGGAATATGAAGAGCTGCCATGCGTGCTGAATGCTCCTGATGCGATGAAGCAGGATGCGCCGCTGTTGCACGCGGATCTGAAGATGAAGGAATTGGGAGAGGCCACTGGCAAGGTATCCAATATTGCTGAACATTTCCGTCACGTGATGGGTGACATCGAGGCAGGCTTCGCCGCCGCCGATGTAGTAATTGAGCGAGAGTTCAACACCGCGACCGTTCACCAGGGTTACATCGAACCACACAACGCCACGGCGCTTTGGAACAATGATGGGCGCATCAGCATCTGGTGCAGCACGCAGGGGTCTTTCGTTGTACGCGATACGACTGCCGCTATCCTGGATATTCCGGTTTCGCAAGTGAAGGTGACGCCGATGGAAATCGGCGGTGGCTTCGGCGGAAAGATTCCCATCTATATGGAGCCGGTAGCCGCGTTGCTTTCAAAGAAAACGGGACGCCCCGTGAAGATTCTTATGCCGCGCCAAGCGGTGTTTGAAGCTACGGGACCGACGCCAGGTTCTTATATGAAAGTGAAAATCGGCGCCAAGATAGACGGTACGATTACAGCTGCCCAGGCCTATCTAGCATTCGAGGCGGGCGCGTATCCTGGAGCGATGGTGGGTCCGGCGGGTATGACCGTGTTTGCAGCCTACGAGCTTGCGAACGTAATGATCGATGGCTACGACGTGGTGGTGAACAAGCCCAGCACGGCCGCTTATCGTGCACCGGGCGCGCCCAACGCCGCGTTCGCCACCGAATCGGTGATTGACGAAATAGCTCTCAAACTCGGGATGGATCCGATTGACCTTCGTTTAAAAAACGCCGCCAAGGAAGGCACGCGCCGCGCCGATGGACCTAAGTTTCGGCGTATTGGTTGTGTGGAAGTGCTGGAGGCAATGAAGAACTCCGCGCACTATAAATCGGCTTTAGAAGGCCCCAATCGTGGCCGTGGCGTCGCGATTGGATTCTGGTTCAACATTGGGCTTCCGTCGAGTTGCACCTTGAACGTGACCGCCGACGGTACGGTGAATTTGATCGAAGGCTCTACGGACATCGGCGGCACGCGAACCTCAATTGCAATGCAAGCGGCTGAGGTGCTTGGGCTGAGAGCGGAAGATGTTCATCCCACCGTGGTTGACACCGACTCCATCGGTTTTACGGCAGTCACTGGAGGAAGTCGCACCACTTTTGCTACCGGTTGGGCGGCATACGAAGCCGCGCAGGACGTAGTGCGTCAAATGAAAGAGCGAGCGGCGAAGATTTGGGCCGTGAGCGCGGATACGGTCGAAGAGGCTGGTGGCGTTTACAAATCGAACGGCCATTCAATGGGATTCAAGGAACTGGCGGCGCGCATTGGCGAGACAGGCGGACCTATTGTTGGCCGGGGCGCCGTTAATCCTCGTGGTGTAGGCGGCTCATTCGCTGGGGCCATTGTTGATGTGGAAATTGATCCGGAAACCGGCAAGACCACCATTCTGCGATTCACCTCGGTCCAAGACGCCGGCAAGGCGATTCATCCGGCATATGTGGAAGGTCAAATGCAGGGCGGCTCCGTGCAAGGAATTGGCTGGGCGCTAAACGAGGAATATTTTATGAACGGAGACGGGCGCATGATGAATTCAAGCTTTCTGGATTACCGCATGCCCACCGCGCTCGATCTTCCGATGATTGAAACGATTATCGTGGAAGTGCCGAACCCCGGTCATCCATTCGGAGTGCGCGGCGTGGGTGAGGCTAACATCGTGCCGCCTCAAGCGGCGGTAGCAAATGCGATTGCCCACGCGATCGGTACCCGCCTGACGCGCCTGCCGATGAATCCACCGGCTGTGATGGAGGCTATCTGGCAAAAGTCTACATCCCCGCGCTCTTAAGGCAAGTGACGGGCGGTTGCGCGGAGTTGGAAATTCCCGGAGCAACCGTCCGCCAGATTATTGCGAATATCGAGGCGAAGTTTCCAGGTTTTGCGGATCGTCTGCTTGATCAAGACCGGTTGCGGCCGAATGTTTCGGTAGCCATCGACGGCGAAATTTCTCCGCTCGGGTTGGTGGATTCGGTATTTGCGGCAAGCGAAGTTCACTTCATTACTGCGATTCGAGGCGGATAGCAGCGAAGAGTGGCGAGCATTCGAGTTTTCAACTAACATCCAGAGCTAGAGAAATTAGAGGATGTTGATATGCTGGAATATTGGAGGTAACCGGATTTGAGCAATCCGTTGAGCCGTATTTCCGTAGACCCGCACATTTGTTACGGAAAACTTTGTATTCGTGGCACACGAATATGGATGTCACCGTTGTTGGATTTCCTCGCTTCCGGCTCATCAATGGAACAGATTCTCGACTCGTACCCGCATTGAAGCGTGAGGATGTTCTTGCCGCAATCGCTTATGGCGGAGATGAGCCGCGAACGCTTCGTCGACCTACCTGGCAGTAGCGCGGCCTGAGGTTCAAGCTGGACGAGAACCTTGGTTGACGCTCAGCTCATGTCTTGCGGAACGCCAGCCATGACGTTAAAACCGTCCTACAGGAAAATCTAAGCTGAGCCAAGGACGAAACTACGAACAGGACGAAACTATTTTCGAGGTATGCGTTCAAGAGAGCCGCTGATTAATCACGCTCGATTTGGATTTTGCGGATGTGGTGCGATTCCCGCCCGGCAAGACGGAAGGAATTGCTGTGTTCAGGTTGCCCAAGTGGGCGTCTTTGGGCCTCCTGGAACGATTATTGAGCGATCTTCAGCGAACTCTTCAAGCTGAATGTGGATTGTTGAGTCCGGCAGAATTCGAGTTCACTAGCGTGGCAATTCTATCGAGGAAATTTGACATGCGCTTGATGGGGCTTTACCCCGGGAGCCGATTCGCGATATGCTCACGAGAAGTTCCTCGTCAAGGAGATTGCCGAAATGAATTCCCGCCGCCAGTTTCTCGCAACCAGCGCCAGCGCTTTTCTAACCGCACGCGCCATGGCCGCCAACCCAAAGAGTTACCCTTACACCGAATTTGAGCAGCGCATTGCTCGCAAGGATTTCCGCGGCATGACCAAGGACGTGCTGCCAACGCCGTGCATGGTAGTCGACCTCGATCTTTTCGAGAAGAACCTGCGGACCATGGCGAACTATGCCAAGTCGGCGCCGATTCAATTGCGCCCCCACGTCAAGGTTCACAAAAGCGTCGACATCGCTAAGCGGCAGATGGCGCTAGGCGCAATCGGTATCACGGCCGCCACTATCGCCGAATCAGAACTGATGTCCAACGCCGGTGTCAAAGGCGTTTTGTGGACCAAGCAGCCGGCCAGCACCAACAACCTGCTGCGGGCGATTGCTCTTACCCGCAAGGACCCCACTTTTATGTTCGTCGTGGATGATCACGCCGTGGCCGATAGAGTGGAGGAAGCAGCGGCGGCCGCCAAGGTTAAGGCGCGAGTTGCTGTTTCGGTTTATGCGGGACTCACAAGGCAGGGAATTGCCAACGGCAAACCCGCGCTGGAACTTGCGCAAAAACTAGCATCTTCGCCTCACGTCAGTTTTGAGGGCTTCATGGCGTACTCCGGTTACGCCGCGCATACCAAGGGCTGGACCGCGCGCCGCCAGAAATCGCAGGAAGACTTAATCGGCGTCAATGAGACGATTGCGTTGTGCAAACAAGCCGGGCTGCCTGTGAATATCGTCAGTGGCGGGTCTACAGGTACTTATAATATCGATCATGAATTCGGGCTGACAGAACTAGAGTGCGGCTCCTACGTCTTCATGGATTCGCTGTACAAACATGTCGGTGGGAAAACCAATGATGAAGTTTATATGGACTTCGACAGTTCAATGTCGGTGATCACAACCGTTGACAGCAAGCATCATGCAGGCCAAGTGACCACGGACTATGGTAACAAGGCTATGGCGCAAACCACGGATATCGTGAAAGGGAAAGATTGGCTGCAGGTGGACAAGCAGGGCGCCGAATATGGATTGCTTAAATGGAAAGACGGCGGCAACGAAATCAAAGTTGGCGACCGTGTGGAGATCTACTGCAGTAACCTGGACATGAGTACCAATTGCTACGACCGTTACTACATAGCCAAAAGCAACGACATTGTAGACGTCTGGCCGATCATGGGACGCAGTGGGGCCGCCCAGCGTTAAATGAAGACGCCCGTGAGTCCCAATCTTACTTGATTGGATTAGGAGGAGGAGCCGGGTATTGCGGATCGTATTGTGAAGGATCCGGTTGCTGGTTGGTCCCTGGGCCGTATTGCCGATCATATTGCATTCGTTTGGCTTGCATTTGATCTAACAGCAATATTGCCAAGCCACCGGCAACGGCGCCAATCGCAGCGGACTTGCCTCGATCATTCGGATTAGCCACCAACGCTCCGATAGCGGCTCCAACAGCTACTCCCGTTGTGACTTTCGTAATGCGGTCACGGCTGCGCTGCTCTAAATAGGTAGCTGACTGCGCCGTGGGTGGCAATTGAGTGCGATTCGCCTGATAGTTCACATAGAGGTCCATTAGTGCCCCCACCAATGGCGCGGGGATGGCGTCCAGCGGCGAAGGCGAATTATAGTTCGGTTGTTGCGATTGGGCCAGGACCGTTCCAAAGGCACACATTGCGAGTATAAATGATTTTTTCAAACTGACAGTCTCCACGATGTAGCGACGCGCCAACGGCAATCAGGTTTCAATTAAATTAACTTAATTCATTAGCTACCCACCTAATTTTTCGACCGCAAGTGCTGAGATACCTTTTCTGATAAGCTAACCATTCATCATGATGCAGCAAAGATTGTTGTTCTTATTCGTCTTTGCGGTTAGCAATACCGCACTCCTTTCCCAGCAACCGAATAAACCCAATTACCGGACATCCCCAACCGGTTATTCCGACACTCCCTATCTGCCGGACGGCAAATGGCGGGTTCACGACATTGCCCGGCCCAAGCCGCCCGTGGTGACGCCCGGTACGTTCAGCGGCGACGACAAGCCAGGGGTTCCCCCTTCGGACGCAATCGTACTTTTTGACGGCAAGGATCTCTCAAAGTGGACAGGCGGTATGACTAAAGATGGCAAGCCACGGCCCGCTGGTTGGAAGCTAGAAAACGGATACGTGGAAAGTAATCACAATACCGGTGATTTGGTGAGCAAGGAAAAATTTGGCGATATGCAACTGCACTTGGAATTTGCCGCTCCGACGGAGATTGACGGGGACAGCCAATGGCGCGGCAACAGCGGCGTGTTGCTGATGAGCAATTACGAAATCCAAGTACTGGATTCCTACAACAACGTCACTTATGCCGATGGGCAGGTTGGGGCGATCTATG
>JAYVXT010000472.1:0-16151 GCA_043785065.1 Bryobacterales bacterium
CCGGCCAGACCACTCCCAGCCGGGCGGTGGTGCTTAACGGCAATGCGCTAGGCTCCGCCACGATAACCGCATTCACCAATGGCTTGACGCCCGCTTCCACACTGGTGACCGTTGGCCTCAGCGCGACGCTCATCCCGGCCAATAGTGTCCTTGTAGGTCCCGGCGCGGACCTCACCTTGGCGTTGAAATTGTCGGGCCCCGTGCCCGCCGATACAACGTTCACGCTGTCATCCTCCAATACGTCCGTGGCGATTGTTCCGCAGCTCTTATTCCTCAGCCGGTCGTCTTCCGTGATTGGGTTTAAGGTGACGGCGATAGGAATCGGCACAACCGTGATTCGCGCCAGCGCTCCCGGCTTCCCGGACCTGACCGCCAACATCACGGTGGGCTCACCAGCAACTGCTTCGATGGCTTTGAGCACCAACACCATAAAATTGGCGCAAGCTCCGGCGACCCTAACCGTTACGCTGTCACAACCAGCTCCGTTCGGCGGAAGCACCGTCACGCTGGGGTTTGACAACAAGAAAGTGAATTGCACGCCCGCGACCATTGTCATACCGGAAGGCTCCACGACGGGCACGTCTTTAGTCTCAGGTGAAAACGTAGGCAACCACACCATAACAGCCACCCTCAACGGCTATACGGCTCCCGCGCCAGTTATGATTCAGGTAGGCGCCATCATCGGATGGGAAACTCCCAATATTTCCGTCGGATCCATCGGGCAGCAGTTGCAATTCAATTTGCTGTTGTTCGCCACGGCGCCGGGAAGCAATGCCTTCTCCGTACTCGATGGCATCCCGATTAACATAACTTCGTCGAGCACGAACGTGGCAACGGTGCAGACCCCGGTGAACTTCTTCTGGGATGGCAGCAGTATTCCAGCCACGCGCGTCACTGTAAACATCCTAAGTTCCGGCACAACGCAAATCCACGCAAGCGGACTCAATATTGCCGACGTTGTGATGAACTTAACGGTCAACGGCCCAGTCAGTGTGGCTACCGCATCCATACCCAACGGGTCCGTGGGCGCTTCCTATTCAGCCACGCTATCAGCAGTTGGTGGAACGTCCCCATACACTTGGTCGGCCACAGGCTTACCTGCCGGTCTATCTTTGAATAGCGCAACTGGCGCCATCTTCGGCATACCCACGTCCGGCGGAACAACCAGCATTACGTTCACCGTCCGCGATGGAAGTAACCCTCAACAGGTTGCCACTGCCAACATGAGTCTAACTGTCTCTGGCGGTCTCGTTGGCGGAGCAGTTATCCTTCCAGTCAATGTGAACGTCGCACCCGGCCAGACTGCGGCTTTCCCCGTGTCCTTGTCTTCCCAGGCCCCGGCTGGCGGCGTCACTGTCGCACTTTCAACTTCCGATTCGACGAAGGTATTGATCGCTCCTTCGTCCGTGACGATCATCGAAGGTCAAACTCAACCTGCAACCCAACCCGCTGTAACCGGGGTCAACTTCGGTTCGGCCTCCATCAGCGCATCGGCCACGAATTACACGACGGGCACGCAGTTGGTTACCGTGCCTGGCTCCATGAGCTTCACGCCTTCCACATTGACGCTTGTGGGCGCGAGTCCGCAAAACCTAACACTCACGCTGTCGGCTCCAACCGCAGCCGGGTTGAGTGTTTCATTGTCGACCAGTCAGGCTGGCATCATTTCCATCCCGGCCTCGGTTTCGATTGCCCCCGGCGCCTCATCAGCCACATTCGCCGTTACCGGACTGACCACGGGATCCGCCGTCATCACTGCTTCAAATCCCAACCTTGCAGGCGTCACGGCATCCATTACAGTCCAAGGTGGCGGAACTATCACTCTGATGGCGAATCCAACAGTTGCCATGGGGCAAACAACACCCCTGCAAGTGACGCTACCCACGGTCGCGCCTGCAGGTGGCCTCACAGTAACGCTTTCCAGCTCAGACCCCACGAAGGTCACGGTTGTCCCTTCCACCGTTACAATTGCGGCGGGATCGACCCAGCCTGCAAGCGCGCCTCAACTCACCGGCCTCGCCCCTGGATCGGCGAACATCACGGCTTCGGCTCCATTCTACTCCTCGGGCGCTGTTTCACTTCAAGTGACAACGTCTATCAGCTTCTCACCCGCCACACTTACAATCTCCGGTGCGGCGGTCCAAAATCTTACATTGACGCTGGCTAATCCCGCCCCGCCAAGCGGGCTGACATTCGCAATCAGTTCGTCCAACACAGCCGCGGCCACTGTGCCGGCCTCGGTCACGATTGCAGCTGGATCAACATCCGCCACGGTTCCGGTAACAGGAGCAACTGCCGGGACTGCAACAATCCGCGCCAGCGCCGCCGGCATCACCGATGCCACGGCCACCGTCTCCGTCACGGCCGTAGCCGACATAATCATGCCGGCCAGTTTAACTGTGTCCCCCAGCGCAAGCGTTGACTTCCCCATTACGCTCGCCAGACCAGCCGTAGGTACGGTTTATGTAACACTCACAAGCAGCGACGCCTCCAAAGCGAACATCACCGGAGGAGTCACCTTCAATGCCGGTCAAACCACGCCAAGCCGTTCGGTTGTTCTCAACGGAATCGCTGTGGGTACGGCCACTATCAGCGCCACGTCGGCGGGCCTCAATGCGGCATCCTCCTTGGTTACAGTAGGCACATCAGCAAGCTTGTCTCCTTCCGCCGTTAGCCTGCTTGGGCCGGGCACTGACACAACCCTCACCTTAACTCTGTCCGGTCCAGCTCAATCGGCCACAACTTTTACGTTGACCTCCTCCAACCCATCCGTCGCCATCGTCGGACCATCCGTGACGTTTGGAGTCACCGGCCAAGTAATTGGATTTAAGCTTACAGCGATAGGAGTGGGCACAACGGTAATCCGCGCCACCTCACCCGGATATGCCGACTTGACGACGAACGTTACGGTTCTGCCGCCAGCCAGCATCTTGTTGTCGGCTAATATCAACTCCATTAAACTGGCCCAAGCGCCGGCAACGCTTACCGTCACCTTGTCGCAACCTGCTCCATTGGGTGGAACCAACGTTCAAATTGGGTTCGACAACAAGCGGTTGAACATTGTTCCTTCGATGATCGTCGTTCCGCAAGGCGCTACAACCGGGACGGCAACCGTCTCCGGCGAAAATGTCGGCAACCATTCCATCACTGCAACCGCGACAAATTATGCGCCGGCTACCCCTCTTGTGATGCAGGTCGGGGCAGTCATCGCCTGGGAAACGCCTAACACGACGGTAAACACAATCGGTCAACAACTGCAATATAACCTGCTGTTGTTCGCCACTGTTCCAGGTAGCAACGCCTTTTCCGTTCTAGACGGAATTCCGGTAAGTATTTCTTCGTCCAACACGGCTGTAACAACCGTGCAGACTCCGGTTAACTTCTTCTGGGACGGCAGTTCCGTGCCGGCCACGCGCGTGACGATCAACATCATCGGCTCGGGCACGGCGCAGATCCATGCAAGCGGTGTGAATATCGCCGACGTGATCATGAACCTGACGGTGAATGGCCCGATCGCAATCGCAACCACTTCCCTTACCTCAGCGACGGTTGGGACGCCCTACACGTTTACGATGGCCGGGGCCGGAGGGCAACAGCCCTATAGCTGGACCGCGATCGGATTGCCGACCGGCCTCACCATGAGCAGCGCCGGCGGAATTGCCGGTACACCCACTAACGCGGGAACCACCAGCTTCAACGTTTCGGTTAGAGACACGAGCAACCCGCAGCAAACGGCCAGCGCCACCTTGAGCCTCACGGTTTCCGCGGCTGTAGCGACTTCGGTTGCGGTTAGCGCGGGCAACAATCAAAGCGCCGCGATCAACACCAATTTTGGCCAATTGGTTGCCTTGGTAACCGATGCGGCAAGCCATCCGTTGCCTGGCATAACGGTAACCTTCACCGGACCCGTGGGCGCGGTCCCTGGAATTGCTTCGACGATTACGGCGGTCACCGATAATTCCGGATTGGCCTTCGCCACAGTAACCGCCAATGCAAAAGCCGGCGGACCGTACAATGTGAATGCGACAATCTTTGGAGTGAACACGCCCGCGGTGTTCTCGCTCACCAACACGGCTGGGTCCGCGGCATCCATCGTGGTCAGTTCCGGAAGCGGACAACCGGCCACTGTTAGCACACCCTTCGGTTTCGTATTGCGAGCTCAAGTAAAGGACACCGCGGGAAATCCGGTTGCTGGGGCTCCCGTCACGTTTGCAGTACCCGGCAGCGGACCAAGCGCCACATTTAGCACTGGGCTAACTGTCACCAGCGACGTGTTAGGAAATGCCACAACCGGCAGTGTCCCAACGGCCAACACCAAAGCCGGTTCGTACGTCATCACGGCCTCGGTTCCCGGCGCAGCAACAGCGGCAAGTTTCTCGCTCACAAATAACCCGGGCTCGGCGGCTTCGCTCGTCATTAGCTCCGGCAACTCGCAGAACACAACGATCAACACTCCATTCATCGCGCCATTGTCGGTAATCGTTGCGGATACGTTTGGAAATCCGGTTCCGTCGGTAGACGTAGCCTTTAGCGCTCCATCGTCCGGGCAAAGCGCTACACTCAGTTCTTCAACAGCCAAGACCAATGCCTCGGGCTTAGCCAGCGTTACGGCAACAGCCAACGCAACTGCCGGTAGCTATGTTGTGAACGCGGCGACAAACGGCGCTTCCGGGACCTTCGATCTGACCAACATCGGACCCCTGCCCGGATCGGTTACGGCGACTACCGTCACGGTCCAGAGCACACCAATTAATGCTTCGTTCGCTTCGCCGTTGACGGTCAAAGTGTTGGGCGCTAGCGGACCCGCACCGGGCGCAGTAGTCACTTTCACGGTTGTCCCCAATAATGGCGCAGGCGCTGTGCTTTCCGTCCCAGCGGTAACCGACAACAACGGATTGGCCTCAGTAACAGCCTCGGCAAATTCCATCGGTGGAGCCTATACGGTAGTAGCCACAGCCGCCGGATTTGGAGGTTCAGCCACCTTCTCGCTAACCAATACGCCGCCCGCATCCATGGCGCTAACGGCAACCCCGCAATCGTTAATGGCGGGTTCCAGTGTGACATCGATGCTGACAGCCACAGTGACCGACTTATCCGCAAGGCCAATACCCGGTGTAGTTGTAACCTTTGCGGCTCCGGCAGGCCAGCTTGGCGCCACTCTATCCGGATTCACAGCCACCACCAACGCATCGGGTGTTGCCAGCGTCACGGCAACGGCAAAAACAGTCAGCGGCCAATATCAGATCTCAGCAACTGTAGGCGCACTTTCGCAGACTTTAACCATGACGAACCTTGCGGGGCCCGCAGCCAACTTAACTGTAGTTAGTGGAACGCCGCAGACCGCCGCGCCTGGCGTAGCCTTCTCCAGTCCGCTGAAGGTATTGGTGACCGACAGCAACAGCAACCCTGTAGCTGGCGCAACCGTGGTATTCACGGCCCCTGCCGCAAGCGGTGCGTCCGGAACCTTCTCCGGCGGAGCGAATACCGCGGTAACAGACGCCACAGGCGTGGCCACTTCCGCTGTGTTCACGGCTAACGCGTCTCTAGGTACCTACAACGTGACTGCGGCGGTTACGGGCCTCGCCGGCTCAGTGTCTTTCGCCCTGACCAATGGCGCGCAGTACGATTACCTCATCACGAAAATAAGCGGGGATGCCCAGGCTGCACTCATTAATTCGGCGTTCCCTGAGCAACTGGTAGTGAAAGTGACAAAAGCGGACGGAACGCCAGTTCGCGGCACAACGGTCTCATTCGCTGCCACTGTGGGAACTGGCGGGGCCTCAGCTAGCATAGGCGGTGGTTCACGGTTTAGCGACGACCTTGGATTAGTTTATTCGCCTATCATCACGGCAAACGGCGCGCTTGGCCCATATACGGTGACGGCCACAATTATAGCGGCACAAATTCCCGGTTCGCTGCCCCCACCTGTAACATTCAATTTACAGAACAGTATATTCACCGGCGGCATCGGCAAAATTACGATTCCGTCTCTTATCATTGGAAAGGATCTTCAGGCTTCGATGAACATCAGCTTCAATCCCGCGGCGCCAGCGGGCGGCGTGGTCTACCGCATTACCTCGAGTAGCCCGAACGTGTTGCTTGGAGCCGGGGCCGTAAAGGGCCTCGGTGTTTTACAGACTACTCTTACTGAGGGGCTAAATATTGTCTCCACCTATGTTCAGGCCCTCGCATCCATCGGGACAGCAACAGTTAGTGTAGAGGCCACTGGCTACGAAACAGCAACAGCGACCATCACAATGACTCCCTCGGGATTTGTCATATCGGGCCCAGGAGTTGTTGGGGCGCCATTCTCCGTGTACCAAGGATCACGTACCGATCTTAAGATTTCGGCCGCGCGCCTGGACCCGGCAACCCTCAACCCAACAGCCATCCAACAAGTCCGTGGCGGCCTATCCATCAACGTTCCTTTAAGTTTGATGAATGGCAATATTGGAGGGTTTACCGGAACGACAGGTACGCCATTCTGCTCCTTAAAATCGGCAAACGTCAATTTCGGTGGCGCTGACGACATAATCACCACGCAATTCCAAGCCTGCGGGGTCACAACCGGACCCACTCCAATCACGGCCGGTATTGGCACGGGAACGGAAATCCTCTCCGGCCTCCCGATTACCTATTCAACTCCAGCCTCGGGAAATTCTGTAACCGCCACCGTATTAGCGAGCGACCTCATTCCCAGCAATGTCACGGTCGGCCGTTTCCTGCAAGCTCCGGCAACGATTTCCCTCACAGGCGCTTCTACGTCTGATATTCAAGTAACAATTAGCACTACCGACTCCAACATTCGGTTCTCTAACACGGCAACCGGAGCAGGCTCAAGCTCCATTGTTGTCTCCATTCCGCCAAATCACTCCACCAGCACAGGATTCTATGTACAGGCTGTGGGCAATGCTACATCCGCTGACTACACGATAACAGCAACTGGAATCAGCGCCCCAGCAAATGGAACCGTAACTATTGCTCCGTCTGGTTTACGAATCAATTCACCGGGAGGCGCTGGGGCTGCAAGCTTCGACGCAACGGTTGCATCAGGGAATGTAGTGCTAACCGTTGAAACCGGACGTTTTGCAGGACCCGTATTTGTTGAATCCCAAGCTGTAGCCGGCGGGACCTCCGTGAACGCAAGTTTTACCAATAGCACTCCATCGGTGGGCACTATAAGTCCCTCCTCAATTACTATTGCTGGGGGAAACAGCAGCGGAACATTTACATTCTCCCCGGTGGGTATCAGCGGAACCACCACGATCACCGCTTCCAGTTCAGGTCTAACTTCGGCCTCCGTGGTCGCCAGGATAACCTCCACACCGATGTTCTTCTTTGGAGGCCTTACCATTGGCAACAAGCTGCAAGACTTTGATTATCTTTATTTGCCCGGACTCGCTGGCTCGGGCGGAGTCACGGTAACCATCACAGCGGCTGGCCCCGGTCTTCTTTCAGCTACTGCAACCGGCGCTGGTTCCAGTTCTATCTCTGTAGTCATACCGCAAGGCGCACAGTCAACGACCTTCTATATTCAGGGCACAGCTGCTTCAGGCACTGTGACCTATACCGCAACCAGCACGGGGTTGGGGTCCGCCACGAGAACCGCCACGTTAGCTCCATCCGGAATCGTCATTTATAACAGTATTGGATCGTCATCGCTAACCGCTCAAGTAGGAACGAATACGGACGTAATTGTACAAACCGGCATCCTTACAACTGGGGGCGTCATTCCGCAAGCTTTAGCCGGCGGATCAGCGCTTACGGTTCCGGTCAACAGTAGTTCGTCGAGCGTTACTATCCCGAATCCGGTCAAAATCCAACCGGGTTCAGATAGGGGAACGGTGACCCTATCCCTGATGTCTCCGGGGTCGGCGGCAGTAACGCTTGCTAACCCACCACCAACCGGATTCAGTTATCCAGGCTCGACTACCGTTGCTGTAACGGTCAATTAGCCTAGCTTAGTTTAGCTTAGCTTAGCTAGCGATGCCAGCCCTTTGACTAGCCCTCGATTTCCATCGGGGGCTAGTCAAAATGCCCGTTTGGACAGCAGCGCTAGTCACACTAGGACCTAAGTGAACAGTGCTTAAATTTAGAAAACGAGACCTAAGGCCACTTGATAGGAACGTGGGGCCACAAAGTGAGTGCCGCTGAAGGTGGAAAGGAAGTTGTACAGAGCAACCTTGTTCCCCAGGTTGTTAATGGCGAACTTTAAGGTGGTGCGGACATGTTCCCGGTGGAACAGATTATCCGTACCCAATCCCAAATCAAACAAATGCCGCGGGGCCAAGCGGGCGGGATTGTGATCGTCGTTCGCGGTCCCGGGCAATGGAATATTCAGGCGTGTGGCCCCATAATTTTTTGTGTTGCATTGCGCGGAAGTAAGGGGACTTTCAATAGAGGGAGTAGACGAACCGCAATAGAATCCAATCGCGGACTGCTGCGCCCCGCTTAGTCCTAAAGCATCGTCTAAGGTGCTGACCGCCCCGGCCACAAGTCCACTCTCGTAGCGCCAAGACCAGGCAATCCAAGGTCCGTGGCTTCCCTTCTGGTATCGCAACTGGGTCCTTTGCTGAAACGCTTGATCGTGGTCTATGCGGAAAACGGAATTACTCCCAACATCGGAATTGAAAACCAGTCCGCCATTCAAAGGACCGAAGTAGCGGGCCCGTGTGTGTCCCATCGTCGTCGTCCATTGGAAGCCGTGCAAAACCGGCGTTCCGATTCTAGCCGAAGCTCCATCAATTTTCGATTTGCGCAAGGAAACCGGAAGCGCCAGCGGGGTATTCAAAAGCACCGCAAAATCATAAGCATTGGTCGTGTATTTCCAAAAATAATCCGAAGCGGCAATCAGATAATGACCGAAAGACTGCTCAAATCCGGCGTTGTATTGATTCCTGTTCCCTGGGCTTAGCGGCTGGCTGACGGCGCCAAAAGTATTCGAAGCCAACCCTCCGGAGCCTGTCGCGCTGGAAAGCACCAAATTCTCGTTGTAAGGAGTTTCGAAGGTGCGCGTATAGGAAGCGCGCAGCACTGTGTTCGATTTGCCGATTAAGTAGGAAGCGCCAAGGCGCGGTTGCACGCTGGAATCGGAAATGATGCCCTTATAAAAATCGACCCGCAAACCGGCTTGAATTGACAGATTCCCAAACTTGATGGAATCCTGCGCATAGAATGCAGCTTGATTGATATTCTTATTGCCCGCGAAGGGGAACAACCTTCCGCCACGCGAAAGATCGTATGGTATCAGGCTGGCCGAAAGAGTTAGGTTAGGGATAAACCCGGAGGCCTCGCATAGTTTTGGATCGGTAATCTTCGGCAATTGCTGCGGATCGCCTGCGCCGTTCACGCAAATGGCATTGTAAGCCGGATCGGTGATGCCAAATGAAAAGTTTTCGTTAAGCCGCGTTTGCATCAACTGGGTTCCGACTTTCCAGTTGTGGCGGCCTTTCGTTTGGGCGATGTCCGCCTTGGCGCCCCAATTGGTTAATGTGCGGCGCTGAGAAAAGGTTAGCGGCGTATCTTCAGAGGGATTACGGCTTGCGTAATAATTCACTTTATCGGCGCGATAGAAGCCATTGATTGTCATCAGGGTAGTGGAATTGTAGGTGTGCTGGTAGCCCGGCGCAAAATTGAAGGTGGAAATCTTTTGATGTTGATCTTGCCCCAACTGATCGTACGTGTCCGGAACCTGGAACCAGTTTCTGGCTCCGAGGATGTTCAGATGCAAGGTGTCCTTGGCATTGGGTAAATAGTCGAAATGATCAAAGATCGTGGCGTTGTTGCCTATGGCGTGAAGGGGCGTGAATTCCGGTGTATCCAGAAAGCGCCCAGAGCGCATTCCATTCGCGGAGATAAAATTTCCCCACCGCGCTCCACCCACACTGAGGGTCGCCTCCTCGGAATAGGTCCCAAACGATCCCCACTGCCCAAGCAAGCTGCCGTTGGTTTTTTGCCCTAACCCGGAGCGGGTCACCGCGTTGACAATGAGACTGGTCTTGTCTCCGTATTCAGCCGGCGGCGCGCCCGTGATCAACTCCATGGACTGGATGGCGTTCAGAGGAATCTGCGTGGAAAATTGTTTGCTCTGTTGATCGCTTATGGGTTGCCCATCCACTGAAAAACTAGTCTGGGCATGATCTCCAAGCGGATGGAAAAACCCATTGGAATCGGCGGCAACAGCTCCAGTGCTGAGAGTGATCGCGTCACTCAAACCCGATCCGGGAGAACTGATCGGCAACTTGGAAATACCGGACATCTCCACGTCATTGTGGGCATAGGGGACATTTTCGATCATATCGGCGCCGCCTGCTTCCACCGTAACGTCGGTTTTTGTTCCCGCCAACGCCAGTTGGAATTTTGCCACAACAGGTACGGCGCCGCGCACTTCAACATCTTGCGCACTCTGGGAGAAATTCGGCGCATCGGCTTCCAAATGGTAGCTGTTGGGCGGAACACTATTAAAGCGAAATGCACCGCCTGCGTCCGTCTTGGCCGACTTGCGATAGTTAGTTACGCGGTTTAAGATCGTCACGGCGGCATTTGCGACAGCGGCGCCTGAGGGGTCAACAACCGTGCCTTGAACAGTGCCGGCGCTGCCCAGCGATTGGCCCGGCAAAAAATTCGACAACAAAAGTGCAAAGCTGAAAACCAGAAGGTTCTTCATATCTATCATTATTGTAAAAAGAACTAGTACTCCCAACAAGATTCTCATGACCGGCTCCTTTTGGAAGGTAGGCGGACCCTTCCAGGCAGTGAACGGACGCGATTTCCGTCAATGGATTCGCAAAAACGATTTTCCAAGAATCAGAATCTTTTCCGGCATGGTCAATCTTAATCTCGCGTGAAATACGTTAAAACCAAAGTCATCGATTCGCTTCAGCAATCGTGAGTAAATCTCCACCAGCGCCCATAGCGACCGGCGGCTCTTGGGGTGCACCATGCCGATTAGAGGGCGCGACTCATCGTAATAAACTCGCGCCCGCATGCCTTCAAAAGCCAAGGTCCTGAACCACTCATCGGTCGCGCCAAAATGTAGCGGATCGGCGCCAAATCTGATCAGATCCTCGGCGGGGATGTAGCGGCGTCCAAGCTCCCAATCCTCTCGAACATCGCGAATAATGTTGGTCAACTGAAAAGCAACACCGCACTTCTCCGCCAATAAGAGTGCGTTGGGGTCCTCAAATCCGAAGATATGAATAATCGTCAGCCCGACAACGGAAGCCACCTGGTAGCAGTATCTATATAGTTCGTCGAACGTTTCCACGTTTCGCGGAACCAAGTCGCTCGAAACGCCGTCGATCATGTGGTGAAAATATTCGTGCGGAATGCGGTAGCGTTCCACCGCGTCACGAAACGCCGGCCAAATCACATGGTTATCGCATTGTCCCGCCAATGCCGCCACCATATCTTTACGCCACTTCTCCATGGTCTCCAGCGTCGACCCGCCCCCGACATCATCGCTCAGGTCATCGCAATAACGCATGAACGCATAAATGGCGCACATCGCGTCGCGCTGCTGCTTTTCAAGCAATAAAAAGGAGTAATAGAAATTCTTCGCCCGGCTGCGGGCCACTTTCCGGCAATAAACATACGATTCGTCAAGACTCGTCATGCCGCACGTTGAAAGGCCACTTCAGCCAAAGACCTAAGCAAGATGCCCACGCGTTCCGTCTTACTAATCTTCGGCCGGGTCGCAAGCACATTAAAATCCTGCCGCTCAATCTTATCTAAAATAAACATGCCGCCCCGGCTAAACAGCGTCAGATCGATCGACAAGCGGCGGTCCACCATGCGCGTCAGCGGAAGGCCCTGTTCAAATAGCCCGCGCGCCACGCCCACTATTTCTTGCATCACCGCGCGAAAGCGGCCGTCAAATTTCAGTTGAAACAATTCCTCTTCTCTGTAGCCGTGCCTCGCCATCACATCCAACGGAATGTAGACACGATCCTTCTTCAGATCCACCGTAACATCCTGCCAGAAATTAGCAAGCTGGAGCGCGGTGCAAGTGGCATCGGAAAGCATGTGCCGTTCCGTACCCTGATACCCGCACAGCCCTAACACTAATCGCCCAACGGGATTTGCCGAGTACTTGCAGTATTCCAGAACTTCACCCCAATTCCGGTATCTGGTCACCGTCTGATCGCGCTCAAAGGCCGTGATCAAATCATGAAACAAAGCACGATCAAGATCATGGCGGCGCATAGTTGGCTCTAATGCCACAAACACAGGATGCTTCGTCTGCCCAGCGCACATTGCATCCACCTCGCCACGCCACCATTGCAGCAAGCGCAAGGCTTCCGCCGTTTCGGGAATTTCATCGCCTAAATCGTCGGCCCAACGGCAGAAGGAATAAACGTTATAAAAATCCTGATGCAGCCGTTTGGGCAGCAGCACGCTTACCACGTGGAAGTTTTCGTAATGATTCGTGGCCAGCCAGCGCGTGTAAGCTAAGGATTCCTCAAGCGTCCAGGCGCGGCCCATGGCATGCCCGTCGCGAATAAAATCCTTCGGCTCCAGCACGGTATTAGGGAATGATGGCAGTCTTCATGTGCCCGTTATGGCTCATGAGGTACTTCATCACTTCAAGCAGGTTCGTCAATGGCTCTTCGCGATTCACAAAGTCGCGCGCCGTAATATGGCCGCGGCTGACCGCGTCAAGCGCTTTTCGAATATGATGCGGCGTGTGATGGAAGCTAGCCTTGCAGGTAATTTCGCTGTAGTGCAGTAAGTTGGTTTCCAGATCCACGCGGCTATCGTTCGGGCATCCGCCGAAGAAGTTCACCGTTCCGCCGCGGCGCAGCATGTGCACCGCTTGATCCCATGTGTCCGGCTTGCCTACCGCTTCAATTGAGACGTCCACGCCACGGCCATCGGTCAGAGCTCTTACCGCGCCAACAATGTCGGTGGTGTCGGCCGTCGAAATTGCATCGGCCGCGCCCATCTTCATAGCGCGATCCAGTTGCGTTTGGCGGCGCCCAATGGCAATC
Source organism: Bryobacterales bacterium (assembly GCA_043785065.1). Lineage (GTDB taxonomy): Bacteria > Acidobacteriota > Terriglobia > Bryobacterales > Bryobacteraceae > JANXSF01. The sequence goes on from JAYVXT010000472.1 coordinate 12,990, forward strand.
ACTCTTGCGCCATACACGGCCTTGGCCAAGCGCACAAACATCAAACCGATCGGACCCAGACCAATTACCGCAATATTATCGCCCGGCCGAACATTGGTTTCATCCAATCCGCGAATCACACAGGCCAGGGGTTCAACCAGCGCCGCATCCTGGTAAGTCAGATGCGTGGGAATCTCATAGAGGTTCTTGTTTACAATGCGGCCGGGAATTCGAATAAACTCCGCATAGGCTCCATTGTTGAACAACAAATCTTCGCAAAGGTTTTCCAGATTCCGGCGGCAATAGAAACACTGCCCACACGGCGCGGAATTTGCGGCCACCACTCGCTGGCCAACTTTGAATTTGGTAACTGCCGGGCCCACCGACACAATATCCCCAGCTAATTCATGACCGAATAGCGCGGGGGGAACAATCATCCTGGCATGGTAGCCCCGGCGAAATACTTTTACGTCGGTGCCACAAGTCAGGGCAGCCTTCACGCGCACCAGGATATCTTCTGGGCCCATGGCAGGCAGAGGAACAGTTTCGACACGGACATGTTCCTTACCGTAAAGGACGGCGGCCTTCATTTGCTTCATCACTGTGCATCACCTGCTAGTAACAGCATGCTTTTTGTTCGTAAGCCTTCTTTACACACTTGTACTACTCGGTTCTAGAACCTCTGTACCAGACAATTGGGGACAAACTACAATTTTCAAGGATTTGGAGCCAGGATGCAACGCCATATTGAATCCTTTCATGATCGAACCCAGCGGAACCCGATGACTGACGAGTTCCCCAACCGGGATTGCCCCACTAAAAACAAGCTCCGCGGATTCTTTTTGCAAGTCCACCGAAGCGCTATAGGCTCCAAACAAGAGCCTTTCCCCAACGCAAATGTCGGCTCCCGACACTTCAATCCGTTCTTTGTGCGAGGTCTGGGCGAAAAGACAAATCTTCGCTCCTGGCCGGGAACAGGCAACCGCCTGCTCAACCACGCTTGGCGCTGAAGTGGCGACGAACACCAAATCGGCCCCGCGGCCCTCAGTAATTTTCTTGATAGACGCCTCGATATCCGTGTTAGTTGGATCCCAGCAAGCCTCCGCTCCGAAGCGAACTGACAATTCGCGCCGCGACTCCATGGTGTCCGTCGCCACCGTTCGGATGCCTTTATGCTTCAGGATCATGGTGAACATCATGCCGATAGGCCCTTGGCCAATCACCACGGCCGTGTCATCTTTGCGTGGATCGGCCAAGGTGATCGCCTTCAGGCAGGTATTCACCGGCTCCACAAAACAAGCAGTATCGAAGCTTACGCCGTCCGGAATTTTCTCCACGCCGTTTTCCACAATCCAATCCATCACGCGGATATACTGGGCGAATCCTCCGCCCGCTGGTTCAAACCCCGCGGTTATGCCAACCTTTTTGTAGACGGTGCATTGGGCATAAAGATTTCGTTGACAATAAAAACATTTCTTGCAAGGAATGTGGTGGAAGGCAATCACCGCGTCGCCCACTTTGAATTTTGTGACGCCGGTACCAACCGCGGCGACAATACCCGCAGTCTCGTGACCATAAATTCGCGGAGGAGCCAGCAGCCCATATTCAATTTTCTTAAGATCCGTATGGCAAATCCCGCAGGACTCCACTTTCACCAATATCTCACCCGCGCCCAGGACAGGAGTTGGAAGTTCTTCCACCAGCACCTGTTGGCCGCCACGGTAAACGGCAGCCCGCATCATTTGAGGTACGGCGCTAGAATTGGCAATCGGCAAGAAAATCCCCTAATATCTTGGACGTAGCGCGTCCTCTTTGACCCATACGAATTAGATTAGGCAACCCTCGAAAAGGTGACAATAATCCTCGTAACGCGATCTTTTTTCTGTCAAACCGGCCCTTCGCATCGCGAAAACGGTTAAAGTCGATAGGAAAATCCTCCAGTGCAGTGTCGCTGATTACCCGAACACAACTAAAAGGCAACCCATGTTCTTCGGCGGCCAATGCAACCGATGCCGCTTCCATCTCCACAACTTGAGCTCCTAAAACATGCAATTCGTTCTTTTCAGCCGCAGTCGTAATAAAGCGGTCCTGGGATATCAAACGGCCAGTCAAGAATGGCCGGGCGCATTTTGGAACCTTCGTATGAAACTCCCTTTGTCCGGCGAAAATCACGCTCGCCGCAAACACATCTCCAACGGCAAAATGCGGATGCAAAGCCCCGCACCACCCAATACTTAGCAACAAATCAAGCTGCTCACCAGCCGCAAACACCGCCGTCACAGCCTCGGCGGCTAATCCCGGCCCGGGCCCGTTTGACGTCAGCAACCACCGGTTTCGCCCAATCTTCCCCGAACAGCCAAACTGGACCGGCCAATTTTCTTCGCGTCTTTCACTCATGTGGCGCAACAGCCCATCAAACTCCATCTTCTCCGCGGCCACGGCTAGGATCGTCAACAGTACCCGTTCCCTTGAAACCACTCCACGGCGCGCTTCAATGCGGCGTCAACACCGGTTGGCTCGTATCCCAACTCCCGCTTAGCTTTATCGCACGTAACCCACATTTTCTTCCCGGCCATCTTCACAGCCTCCAACGGAACTCGCGGCTCCTGGCCACTCAGCTCCGCCCAACCCGTGCTCGCCAGCGCCGCCAAGTAAGCAACGGCGTATGGAATCCGGATTTTCGGAGCCTTCCGGTTACTCTGCGCGCCAATCCGTTCCAAAATCTGCCGTAGCGTCAGGTTCTCGCAGCCCAAAATATAGCGTTCCCCAGCCTTGCCTTTTTCTAAGGCTAACAAGTGGCCTTGCGCGATACTCCGCACATCCACTAAATTCAAACCCGTGTCCAAATACGCAGGCATTTCGCCTCGCAGAAAATCAACGATGGTCTTCCCCGTCGGCGTGGGCTTGAAATCATGATCGCCCACCGGAGCCGTTGGATTCACAATCACCACCGGAAAGCCCTCGCGCGCAAACCGCAGCGCTTCTACTTCAGCCAGGAACTTCGAGCGTTTATAGTGTCCCGCCATCTGTTCCAAATTCACAGGCGAATCTTCGTTCGCTAGTTTTCCTTCTTCAAAACCAATACAACCAACCGTTGAAGTATAAACTACTCGCTCAACACCACTACGCCGGGCGGCCAAAAGCAGATTCTTCGTCCCTTCAACATTAGAACGATACATCTCT